>DASXNR010000444.1:0-26792 GCA_036494925.1 Acetobacteraceae bacterium | reverse complement strand
CCGCGTGATTCGATAAAGTCGAGCTCAGTTGTAGTTGAAATACCTCCCGCTGGACGGCATCGGCCCGAAACTCGGGCCGTAGCTGCCGCCGGCATCAGGGAGCCCCGGGTTGGCGATCGTGCTGTCGTCGCTGGGCGCAGGGGGTGCCGGCGGCGCACCCGGCCCAGTGATCCCGAGCGAGGCCGGCGACTCGCCGCAGCCCGCTACGCAGAGCGTTACAATCAGGAACATGGCCCGCATCACTGCTCCCCCGGCCGCTTGTGCTGGCTATTCTGTTGTGGCGGGGGCGCATGGGCAACCGGCGGCGGGTTCGGCGCAATATGAACCGCCGCCGGGGCCGTGTTCACGACCGGAGGCGCCGTGTGGACCACCGGCGGCGGCGGTTGCGCATGGAAGACCGGCGGCGGGGCGTGCACCACCGGCGGCGGCGCGGAGGTCACCGGCGCAATATGTGTCGCCGCCGGCGGCGGTGGCGTGTGTGTGACAGGCGGCTGCGTCAGCGGTGCGGTATGCATCTCCATCGGAGGTGGTGGCGTGTGCCCCCCTGTCAGCGGGGCCGGCGGCAGGTGGGCGGCGGCCGGCGGGATCGGCTGCTGGAACGTCGCCCCAGGCGCTGTGTGGAACTGGGGCGACCGATTGGTGATGGTCGCCGGGGTCGCGCCGCCGGCTCCCTGATTGATCATGGGCGGCACATGGGAAATGGCGCCTTGACCGGCGAAACCGGGCTCATGCTGGATCGCCGGCGGCGCGATCTGCCCCGGCGCGGGCGGCGTGCGCAAGGCCGGCACTGCGGTCAACGGATGTACCGCGCCCGCGGCAGCCGGGAGCGCAGGCCGCGCCGGGTTTTGCAATGTCGGCGGTATCGGATGACCCAGGGCCGCTGCGGCCGGCAGCGCCGGCTGCGCAGGATTGTACAGCGTCGGCAGGGTTGGATGCCCCACCGCTGCACCAGCGGCGACCCCGGTCGCAAGGCCGGCCGGCACGGCATGAATCGTCGGACCAGGCGCGACCGCGTGCAGGTTGGCGGCCGGCGGCAGGTTCAACTGGCGGGCAACCGCAGGGGTCACGCCGACGGTGGTGGCCACGGGCCGCACCGGCTGCTGGCCGATCACCGGCCGCGCCTGCGCAAGCTGCGCCGGATCGACGCGCTGGAACGAACTCGCCACCGGCCGCGATGCGGTCATCGCACTGGTCGGCACCACTGTCGCCGCGCTGCGATTGACGAAGTTGTTGACCGTGACGTTGGTGTTGATCGTGGTGAAGTTGTTCACGTGCGCGACATTGACCTGGCGGACGTAGTTGTTGCTGGCGTGGTACCAGGGATGGAACGGCTCGCGCGGTCCCAGCGGCAGCCAGCCGATCCGTCCCGCGGCGAGCGCGGCACCCACGCCGACGCCCACCACGGCGCCGACGCCCAGAAAGGTGACCAGCGCGGGCGCGTAGACCGGCCGATAGCCACCGCCGACCGCGGCGCCTGGGATCCAGCCCCAGCGTCCGCCGACCTGCGCCCAGCGGCCGTAGTGAAACGGTGCGAACCCCCAGGGCGAGCTGTCCACCCAGGTCCAGCCCCACGGCGCGACATAGGCCCAGCTCCCTTCTCGGTAGGGCACCCAGTCCTGCGCCACCTGCGGGTACCAGACCTGGCCATAGTCCTGGCTCTGGGACCAGGTGCCGTATTGCGCCAGATCGTTGCCGCCCGGCATCGCGGCCACCGCCGGCGGCGGCGCGACACCCTGTGGCTGCGGCGGATGCTCGCTGTTCAGCATCGCGGTCAGGAACGCGTCATGCTGTGCCGGGCCGGCCACACCCTGGAAGGTGTCGGTACCGGTGATGCTCGCGGTCTGGTTGGCGCCGACATCGAGCGAGACACCCGGGCCCTCGACGTGGGCCGAACCCTCGACCACCGTGATCAAGGTCGGGCTCTGGGTGTCGCCGGCCGCGACGCCGTAGCGACCGGGTGCGGTCAGCGTCGCCATGCCGCGCGGCGTTTGTACCGCATAGGTCTCGTCCGGCGTTGCGGCCTGGACATTCAGATACAGCTCTCCCTGCGGCAGAGCCGCCTGAAACGCGGTGTCGGTCAGGGTGGCGATATCGAGCTCGGTGGCGGGTGCCATCACGATGCGGCTTGCGGAGACCTCGATCACTGCCTGGGAGTTCGGCTGGGTCCAGAACGCGGTGCCCTGCATGACGGGATAATTCAGCGTCGCCGGGTTCCATTGCTCGTCGCCCTGGGTGTGGAACGACACGGTGCCGTTGAGCTGGCCCAGCCGGCCGACGCGCGCCGGCGGATCGCCGCCCTGCTCGTCCTGCGCCCCCGCCTGGGGCGGCGGAGGCGGCGCGCCCTGCGCCATCACGGGCTGCGGCAGTGCCTGCGCTGCCAGCAGTGCGGCGACCGCGACATTGGCAGTCAGGCGGAACAGCCGGTTCTGCGTATGCATATATGCGGGTCTTTCCCAGGCGGATGCAGCATCGATCCTGTATCGGCCGCCAAGATGGCGAAATGACGACGGCAATGGCACCGCATCGCGGGACCCTGACCGACACCAGATTGCCGCCGGCAAGCCACCAAAACGCCGCGAATGATTTCCAGATGACCGCGTGGAAAATCGGAGTGATGTCGATGTTCGGTTCGTTCCGACCTGGTGCCCTGCTGCCGCTGGGCGCGCTGGCGCTGGCGATGCTGCTGGGTGGCTGCGTCTACTACCCGGGCTACGGATACTATGGCGGCGGCTACGGCGCGCCATATAGCGGCGGCGGCGTGGTCGCATACGGCGGCGGCTGGGGCTGGCACGGCGGCTGGCACGATCGCGGCTGGTACCGCTGAACTCCGCTACAGGCCCGCTGAACTCCGCTACAGGCCTGCCTGCTCCAACCGCAGGATCGCCCGAGCACAGGCCTGCGCGCGGGGCACCAGACTGTCGATGCGCATGAACTCGTCCGGGCTGTGCGCCTTGCCGCCCACCGGCCCTACGGCACAGATCGTCGCCGCGCCGACGCCGGCGGTGAAACCGGAATCGGCGCATCCGCCGGTGAACTCGCCATCGGTCGCGAAGCCGGTGTCGGCCGCAGCATTTACGTATATCTCGAACAGCCGCTTCGCGGCCGGCGTCTGCACCAGGGGCAGGAACTCGCCGCGGACCGTGAGTTCTGCCTTGGTTCCGGGAACGTGGCTGCGCTCGATGATGGCTACGATCTGCGCCATCGCATCGTCCCGGTCCGACGGGCTGACGTAGCGCAGGTCGATCTGGCCTTCAGCCCAGGGCGCGACCGTGTTCACGCTCTGCCCGCCGCTTATCAGGCCGACGTTCACCGTGACACCGCGATCGAGGTCGGTGACCGCGTGCAGCGCCTGCACCTTGCGGGCGAGTTCCTCGATCGCGCTGATGCCCTCGGCGAAATTGGCGCCCGAATGCGCCGCCTTGCCGGCGACGCGGAATGCCATGAACACGCCGCCCTTGCGCCCGGTGACGACGTTGCCCGACACGCGCCCCGGTTCGGAGTTGAACACGACGCGTGCGCGGCGCGCTTCGGCCTCGATCACCGACCGGCCTTCCGGGCTGCCGATCTCCTCGTCGCCGGTGAACAGCCCGAGCAGCGGCGCCGGCGAACCGCCGAACTTCGCGAACGCGGCGAGCACGAAGCAGTTCATCACCAGCCCCGCCTTCATGTCGGCGACTCCCGGACCGTAGGCGATGCCGTCGCGGATGGTGAACGGCCGGCGTGCGACCTCGCCGTCAGGAAACACAGTGTCGCGGTGGCCCATCAGCACGATGTTGCCACCGGCATTGCCCTGCGGACCGTCCCACGGCACCGCGGCACGCAGGCAGTCGCCATGGTTTTGCTGACGAATCGTTTCCATCGGAATGTTCTGCGCTGCCATGAAGCGCTGCACCACTGCGCCGACCGCGTCGATGCCGGGCTTGTTGTAGCTGCCGCTGTCGATGTCGACCATTTCGCGCAGCAGCGCGACCATGGCGTCCTGTTGGGTGGCGAGCCAGGCGGTGATCTGGGTTTCGGTGGCCATGCAGGCTGCTCCAATCGGTGTTGCCGCGTTCATTCTATTTCCGCGCCGAATCGGCGTCCGTGGCAAGTCGCCCCCCGGCTGCCACGATGCGAACCGAGCGAAATCGAGTCGGCCGACACAGGGTCACGCGAAGTGCAAAACGATGCCCGGTGTTGACGAGCCGGTCCCAGTTACCGTCGACTGTGGGCCTGTCACGGGTCAACTCGGGATTTCGGTCCGGACAAGTGAACGGAGTGAACGATGACGACCGGCATCTACCTGCTTCCAGCTCTGGCAACCCTGCTCGCCTTGGGAGCATGCTCTGAGCCATCGAGCACTCAGACGCTCGCCGATCGCGTGACGGCCAGCCTGAGCCCCGCTGATCAATGCAATCGTATGGCAAGCATCGAATATCTTCCCAATGGCACGAGGATCCGGTTGCCGGAGGCCTCGCTGTTCGTTGATAGCCGCACGGATCTGACGGCATGCGGTCAATACGCGCTGGCCAGCGTGATTCAAGCCATGTTGGCTCCCCGTATCATGCAGGTGGTGATCGAGCCCGAGGCCGATGTGGGCGTGCCCGGCTCCTCGGTATCGCTGCGGAGAGCGGATACCGTGAAGACACTGATGTCGAACGCCGGGTTCATATTTACCCAGCCGCCGGTGCTGATCCAACCCGCAACAGCGCAGCCGCCGGGCACCCTGGGGATCGTCCTCGCGGTCTCAGGCGGCTAGTACGGCACGCGACGATCGCTGGGCCGAGGAGCGAAACCTCCCGCGATCACCTGGCTCGATGGGTTTCGCCGCGCTCGACCCATCCTATGAGTTGACGCTCACGCCTTGCCGCGGTGGCAGTTCAAGCCGCCGCACCTCTGGCGTGGGCCCGCCGCGCCGTGAAGCGTTTCAGAGCGTCTCGCCCGCCGTTTCGCCATCTTTCGCGACATCGCGCCTTCCCTTGGAAGGCCCAATCGACGGAGTGAAAGATGATCGCATTGCTGGTTGCCATGGGTACGCTGATCGTGGCGCTCGCCGTGCGCTCGCTGCTCGATCCTTGGGCGCCGTCACCAGGCACCCAGGAGGCTGTACGACAGGCGGCCGCCGAAGCGCGCGCGCAGATGATGCAAGCCATCTCGCTGTCATCCTTCTGATCTTCGCGGCGCACTCGGCTGCCCGGCGAAGACGTCGTAGTCTTGCCCGACGACACCGGTACGGAGCAGGACGATGGCGGCGCGTCGGATGCATTTGGTTGGCTACCTGATCGCGGGTCCGACCTGGCACAACAACGGCGGCTGGCGGCACCCGGAGAGCGATGCCGACCTGGCACTCGATCCACGCCGCTACGAGCGCATCGCCGAGATCCTCGAGGAAGGCAGGTTCGACGCGCTGTTCTTTGTCGATGTGCTGACGCTGTTCGATACCTATCAAGGCGGGTTCGCCGGTCAGGTCGCCGGCCCGGGGCAGATGTGGTTCCTGGACCCGCTGCTGCTGCTCGCCGCGATGGCACGCAAGACCCGCCACATCGGGCTGGCGGCGACGCTGTCGACCGCGTTCTACCATCCGTTCCATATCGCCCGTGCCTTCGCCACGCTAGATCATATCAGCGGGGGGCGCGCCGCGTGGAACGTGGTCACCTCGGCCAATGCGCGCGAGGCGCAGAACTTCGGCCTGGACAAGCTGATGGACCGCAAGGACCGCTACGACCACGCCGACGAGGTGATGGAAGCCTGCGACGCGCTGTGGAATTCCTGGGACGCGGACGCCATCGTCTACGATCGCAAACGCGGAATCTACGCCGACCCGGGCAAGGTGCACTATGCCGATTACCAGGGAAAATGGGTAAGGACGCGCGGCCCGCTGCCGACGCCGCGCAGCCCGCAAGGGCGACCGGTCATCATGCAGGCCGGTTCATCCGAACGCGGGCGTCAGTTCGCCGCGCGCTGGGCGGAAGTGATCTTCACGCTGCAGCACTCGAAACCGGACATGCAGGCATTCTATACCGACATCAAGACGCGCATGGAGCAATTCGGCCGCCGCCCGGAAGAGTGCGCGATCACGCCGGCGGTCGATATTGTGCTGGGCGAGACGGCGTCGATCGCGCAAGAGCGGGCCGAGTACCTCAACAGCCTGGTCAGCGCCGAGGTCGGCGTGTGCGATATCTCCAACGCGATCGGGATCGATCTGTCGCAATATCCGCTCGACCAGCGACTGGAAGACATGGCCATCACCGACGGTGCGCGGGGCGTCCTGGACGTGGTTCTGCAAGGCACCCGCGCCGGTGAGCTGACACTGCGGCAGGCCGGGTACCGTTACGGCGTCAACCAGCTCACGCCGACCTTGATCGGCACGCCGGAGATGATCGCCGACCGGCTGCAGGATATGTTCGAATCGCACTGCTGCGACGGTTTCGTGATCTGTCCCTCGATCACTCCGGGAACCTACATGCAGTTCGTCAAGACCGTGGTCCCCGAACTGCAGCGCCGCGGCATCTATCGTACCGGCTATTCGGGCGCGACACTGCGCGACAGGCTCCGGGGCTGACAGGCAAACGGCCGCCGGGGCCGCCAGCCAGGCCGCCATACGAACCGCTTTCCTTTCCGCGGCAGGGTATGCTACCGGTGAGTAGCACCACGCGGCCGAAGCAGCCGTCGGGCAGCCTGGGAGAGAACCATGCCGGATGTCACCTACATCGAATTCAACGGCACGGCGCATCGCGTCGAGGTCCCCGTCGGCACGACGCTGATGCGTGGCGCGGTCGACAACAACGTGCCCGGCATCGATGCCGACTGCGGCGGCGAGTGCGCCTGCGCGACCTGCCACGTCTATGTCGATGCCGCATGGCTCGACAAGACCGGCCTGCCCGAACCGGGGTCGCAGGAGGCCGCCATGCTGAGCTTCGCCGCGGTCGCGCAGCCTGACTCGCGGCTGTCCTGTCAGATCACGATGCGCGAGGATCTTGCGGGAATTGTCGTACGCATGCCGGAGGGACAGCACTGACGCCAGCAACGTCTGGCACTGAGGAGGAACCCATGGACACCAACGTCAACTTCGACCCGCGCGAGGACGCCTATTCCAAGCCGCTCGACAAGATCGATGTCAGTGTCCCGGAGCTCTACCAGGACGACGTATACCAGCCGTATTTCGAACGGTTGCGCCGCGAGGATCCGGTCCACTACTGCGAGGACAGCCACTTCGGTCCGTACTGGTCGCTGACCAGGTACAAGGACATCATGACGGTCGCAGTGAACAATCAGGTGTTCTCCTCGCGCTGGGACCTGGGCGGTGTCAGGCTGGAAGACCAGGTACATGGCTACGAACGGCCCAGCTTCATCCAGATGGACGAACCGGATCACGGCGAGCGCCGCAAGGCGGTCTCCCCCGTGGTCGCGCCGGCCAATCTGGCGCGGATGGAAGGCGTGATCCGCGACCGTACCAACATGGTGCTGGACGGTCTGCCGCGTGGCGAGACGTTCAACTGGGTCAAGGAGGTCTCTGTCGAGCTGACCTCGCGCATGCTCGCCACGCTGTTCGACTGGCCGCTGGAGGAGCGGCACCAGCTGATGTACTGGTCCGACGTCATCGTCTGCCATGTCGATACGCCGGACGCGCCGGTCCACTCGGAGGCGGAGCGCTACGCCGAGTTGGAGAAGATGGCCACCGCGATGAAGGCGCTGTGGAACGAACGCGTCACCGGCAACGCGCCGCGGTTTGATCTGATCTCGATGATGGCGCGCGCGGACGCGACGCGGAACATGGATTTCCGCGAGCTGCTGGCGAATTGCAGCCTGCTGATCGTGGGCGGCAACGACACTACGCGCAACTCGATGTCGGGCGGGGTGTGGGGGCTGTCGAAGTTCCCCGACGAATACCGCAAGTTGCGGGAGAACCCTGAGCTGGTGCCGAGTTTGATCTCGGAGATCATCCGCTGGCACACCCCGGTGCTGCACCTGCGGCGCACCGCGCTGACGGATTTCGAGCTCGGCGGCAAGACCATCCGCAAGGGCGACAAGGTGGCGATGTGGTTCGTCTCGGGCAACCGCGACGAGGATGCGATCAAGGACCCGCATAGCCTGATCGTCGATCGTCCGCGGGCGCGCGAGCACATCTCGTTCGGCTTCGGCGTGCATCGCTGCGTCGGCAACCGCCTGGCCGAGCTGCAGTTGCGTATTCTGTGGGAGGAGATCCTGAAGCGCGATCTCGAGATCGAGGTGATGGACAAGCCGACCTACCTGCGTTCGAACCTGATCCACGGCATCCGCGAGCTGCCGGTCCAGATCCATTGAACGGAGCAACACCATGAACGCACCGGTCGACCTGGACCATCGGGCACTCGCCTGGTCGATGCCGCTCGACAAGTTCGATGTCAGCGATCCGCGGCTGTACTACGACGATGTGTGGCGGCCGTATTTCGAGCGGCTGCGGCAGGAGGATCCGGTGCACTATACGCCGGAAAGTCCGTACGGACCCTACTGGGCGGTGACCAAGTACCGCGACATCGTGCAGGTCGAGGTGAACCACAAGGTGTTCTCCTCGTCCGACGAAGTCGGCGGCATCATGATCAATGACGCCCCGAAGGGGATGGAGCGCACCAGCTTCATCCGCATGGACCCGCCGGAGCACGACGAGCAGCGCCGCGAAGTCAGCTCGACGGTCAATCCGATCACGCTGGCGAAGATGGAGAGCCTGATCCGCGAGCGCACCAACATGGTGCTGGACGGCCTGCCGCGCGGCGAGACGTTCAACTGGGTGGAGCAGGTCTCGATCGAACTGACGTCGATGATGCTGGCGACGCTGTTTGACTATCCGATCGACCAGAAGGCGAAGCTGATCCGCTGGTCGGACACGTTCATCTGCGACATCAACGCACCGGACGCGCCGGTGCATTCCGAGGAGGAGCGCTTCGCCGAACAGATGCGCTTCGCCGAGCACATGAATGAGATTTGGGAACAACGTGCCAAGAAGCCGAAGAGCTTCGACGTGATATCGATCATGGCGCACGGCGAGGCCACCAGCAAAATGACGCTGCGCCAGCGGATGGGCATCCTGATCCTGTTCCTGGTGGGCGGCAATGACACCACACGCAACTCGATGTCGGGCGGACTGCTGGGGCTGAGCCGGTTCCCTGATCAGTTCCGCAAGCTGCGGGAGAACCCCGAGCTGGTCACCAGCGCGGTGTCGGAGATCGTGCGCTGGCAGACGCCGGTGATCCATATGCGCCGCACCGCAGTGGAGGATGCCGAGATCGGCGGCAAGCCGATCAAGGCCGGCGACAAGGTGGTGGTCTGGTACATTTCCGGCAACCGCGACGAGGAGCAGATCGAGCGGGCCGACGAATTCGTGGTCGATCGCAAGCGGCCGCGCGAGCATATGTCGTTTGGGTTCGGCATCCATCGCTGCCTGGGCAACCGTCTGGCCGAGCTGCAGTTGCGCATCCTGTGGGAGGAGGTCCTGCGACGCGACCTGCGGATCGAGGTGGTGGACAAGCCGGTCTATGCGTACTCGAATTTCCTGCACGCGATCCGGTCGTTGCCGGTACGGATCGCAGCCTGAGGTTCACCGAATGAGCTGATGGGCATCGCTGTGAGGCTGGATCGGTGTCGGCATGGCGGAGGACCTGTCGGCACGCGCCTGACGCTTGACGCGGCACATAGCGGTCTTCTCAATCGCGGGTATGAGAATTGTGATCATGGGGGCCGGCGGCCTCGGCGGTTATTTCGGCGCGCGGCTGGCGGCGGCGGGCAACGACGTTGCCTTCGTCGCACGCGGTGCGCACCTCGCGGCGATCAGGCAGCACGGACTGCGAGTGGAAAGCGCTCGTGGCGATCTGCACCTGAGCGATGTGGTGGCGACCGACGACCCCGCGACGCTGGCGCCAGCGGATGTGGTGATGATCGCGGTGAAGCTATGGGACACGGAAGCCGCCGCAGAAGCAGTTAAGCCTCTGGTGCGGCAGGGCACCGCGGTCGTGTCGTTCCAGAACGGTGTCAGCAAGGACGACGTGCTGACAGGCATCCTCGGCCGTGACGCGGTCATTGGCGGCGTCGGCCAGATCGGCGTGGTGATCGCCAGCCCCGGCGTGATCCGCCACACCGGCACCATGGCGAAGCTGACTTTTGGCGAGCTGGACAACAGGCGCACCCCGCGCGTTCAGGCACTGCTGCAAGCCTGCACCGCGGCCGGGATCGACGCCGAGATCGCCGCGGACATCAACCTGGCGATCTGGGAGAAGTTCGCATTCCTGGTGCCGATGTCGGCCTGCACCGCCAGCATGCGCTCGACCATCGGGCCGATTCGCGCCAACCCGCGGACGCGCGCGTTCCTGTTCGACATCACCCGCGAGGTCGTTGCGGTCGGCCGCACGCTGGGGATCGGTCTGCCGGAGGATTTCGCCGAGCAGCGGATGGCGATGGTCGAGGCGCTGCCGCCGCAGATGACCGCCTCGATGCAGGGCGACCTCGCACGCGGCAACCGGCTCGAACTGCCGTGGCTGAGCGGCGCGGTGGTCGAACTCGGCAGGCAGGCCGGCGTGCCGACCCCGCTGAACCGCGCGGTTACCGATATCCTGGCGCTCTACGTCGACGGCGCTCCGTGACATGGCACCTATGAAATATCGGTCATCAGGTGCGGCCGTGACGCACTACGATCGATTTCCATCGCGATAGCGTAACTCAAATGGCGCTTCTCGCGCACCGCTTCAGTTAGGATATTATCGCAGGTTTGCAATACCTTATCGTCTTATTTTCCCAGCCAACATCGAATCTATACCGATCCGACTGAACAATCGTGTGAATCTCAAATACAGGACTTGATTTCACGGGATCGTGAGTTCACAGATCACAAACACGTGACTTCGCCCTGTTCGCCACCCGAAGAATCGGAGTTCTCGATGCACCGGCCGCAGATCAGCCCAATCGCGCCTACCGGGTTCGCCTTCGATATCGCCGATCTCATGCTGTTGCAGGGCTGGGCGGACTTCCACGACGTGCAGATGACTGTCGAGCTGGACCACTGCGTGGAAGGCGAGGAATACGAGGAGGTCGTCGCCTTCTATGCGAGGGACAGTCAGCTCCGGCGCTGGATTCTGTGGCGCTCGGCGGGTGACATCGTCGTGCAGCCGCTGATCGGGCGGAGCTGCCGGTTCACCTGTGTCGTTGATGCGCTCGAAACACTGATTCCCGCCCGCTCCTAGCCGGCGCGGTCAGCTCCGATACGACCCGTTGATGTCGATGTAGCCGTGCGTCAGGTCGCAGGTCCACACCGTGGCCTTGCCGCGGCCGAGGCCGAGGTCGATCGCGATCTCCACCTCGCGACCCTTCATGTGCTGCACCACCGGTGCCTCGTCGTAGCCGGGCACCACGGCGCCATCGCGCGCCATCCAGACGCCGCCCACGCCGACCGATAGCTTGTCGCGGTCGGCTGTCTCGCCGGCCTTGCCCACCGCCATGACGATCCGGCCCCAATTGGCGTCCTCACCGGCGATCGCGGTCTTCACCAGCGGCGAGTTAGCCACCGCCAGCCCGACGCGTTTGGCCGATCGTGGCGTGGTGGCGCCGGTGACATCGACACGCACCAGCTTCTGCGCCCCCTCCCCGTCTCGCACCACCTGCAACGCCAGATCGAGCAGCACCGCATCCAGCGCCCGCGCGAAGTCGGCAAGCATCGGCCCTCCTTCCGCCGGCACCCGCGGATGCTTCGCCTGTCCCGTGGCGAACAGCAGCACGGTGTCCGAGGTTGAGGTATCCGAATCGACCGTCGTGCAATTGAAGCTGGCATCGACCGACTTCTTCAGCAGCGTCTGCATCGCGCCTGCCGGCAGCTTGGCATCGGTGAACACGAAGCACAGCATCGTCGCCATGTCGGGCGCGATCATCCCGCTGCCCTTGGCGAAGCCGCTGATCCGCACCGGCGCCTCGCCGATCGCCGCGGTGCGCGTGGCGCCCTTGGGGAAGGTGTCGGTGGTCATGATGCCGCGCGCCGCGGCCTCCCAGCCGTCATCGTGCAGGCCGGCGTGCAGCGCCGGCAGCGCCGCCACCAGCTTCTGGTGGGGAAGCACTTCGCCGATCACACCCGTGGAGGCGATGAACACCTGCTTCGCCGGGCAGCCCACCAGCTCCGCCGCGGCGGCGGCACTTGCGGCGCACGCGGTCCGCCCGGCCTTGCCGGTGAATACGTTGGCGTTGCCGGCGTTCACCACCACAGCGCGTGCCTTGCCGCCGGCCAACGACGCGCGGCACCAGTCGACCGGCGCACCCGGGCACTTGCTGGCGGTGAACACGCCGGCGACCGTGGTGCCCGCGGTCAGTTCCATCATGACCAGGTCGGTGCGCCCCTGATAGCGTATGCCGGCGGCCGCGGCGCCCAGGCGAACACCGGCGAGCGGCGGCAATTCCGGCAGCGGGATGGCAAGCGGAGAGACGGGCGTGGCCATGTGCGGTTTCCTGGGACGCTGAGGTTTATGGCTTGGGAGTGGCGGGAGGAGGTTCGGCGGAGTCGGTCGCGCGGACCTGCGACCCGTCGAGGTTGAATTTCTCCACCGACGCCGAGGCACGCGCCTTCGCGACAGCCTTCTGCACACCCTCCTGGATCATCTTCTGGCGCAATTCGTCGTGCGCCTGCGCGAACGTCGGGGGCTCCGCGCGACGGCGCTCGACCAACTGGATGACATGCCAGCCGAACTGGCTGTGCACCGGCTCCGGCGACACCTGGCCAGGCTGCAGGGCGAACGCGGCGGTGGCGAACTCGGGCACCATCTCGTCCTTCTTGAAGAAGCCCAGATCGCCGCCTTGCTGCGCCCCGCTGGGGTCCTTGCTGTACTGCTTCGCCAGCGCGGCGAAGTCGGCGCCGCCCTTGAGCTGGCCGATGATCTTCTTCGCCTCGGCCTCGTTGTCCACCAGTATGTGCCTGGCGTGCACCTCCTCCTCGCCTGGCTTGCCCGCGATCTCCTGGTCGTAGCGGGCATGGACCGCGTCGTCGGTAACCGACGGGCTGACCTCCTTGTTCAGTACCGCGGTCTGTAGCGCCCGATCCTCGGCCGCGGAGACCTGGCGCTGCACCGTCGGATCCTTGTCCAGCCCGGACTTGCGGGCCTCGGCGATCAGCGCCCGGCCGTCAATCAACTGATCGAGCAGCATTGGAAACAGCGTTTGCGGCGGCATGCCGCGAACGTTCTCGGGGAGCCCCTGCACGGCATCCTTCAGATCGCTCAGCTTGATCGGCTGGCCATCCACCGTGGCAACCACGGGGTCGGCCGGCGGCTGTGCCGGTGCCTGTGCGCGCGCGACCGCATGCCCGAGCAGCGTGGCGGCGAGCAGACAACAGGCGGTAGCGGCAAAACGCGACATCAGATTTCCTGTCCGAGGCAAGCGCGGATCATGGCCGAAGCGATGGGGCGTCACAAGAACACCCGCCGAGCTCGGCATCGGCGAGCCGACCGGTTCGGCGCGCACCGCTTTACCGCGTGTTAGCCACTGGGTTGCTACAGATTCCCGTGCAGGCTCCCGGACGGAGCGGAAGCGCGACAGATGAGCAATGAGCTGAACAACGCCGCCCGCCTTGAGGCGATGGGGATCGACGACGCGACGCGGGCCATACTGCGCGAACTCCGCCCGATGGTCGCCGAGAATATTGACGCCGCGATCGACGCGGCCTTTGCCCGGATCCTGACGTTTCCCGAGGTCAGCAGGATCTACCGGTCGGTCGACATGGCAGCGGCGAAGCAATCTCAACGTCAGCATTGGCTGGACGATGTGTTCTCGGGGAGTTTCACCCCGCAGCAGTTCGCCCATGCGGTGGAGATGGGCCAGCAGCGGCAACGGACCGGCCTGGAGCTGCGTTGGTATTTTGTCTTCTGGATGATCATCTTCGGCAGGCTCGTCGAGGCGATCACGCCGGCCTACCGCCGCAAGCCGGAGCGGCTGCCTGCGGTTCTTGCCGTGCTGAACCGGGCCGTCTTTTTCGACATCGAGGTGTTCACCGCGGTCTATGTCCGTGCCGCGGAGGATGCGGCGGCGATCGAACTCAACCGGCAGGCGGACGGTTTCGAGCACGCCGTGGCGGAGACAGCCAAAATGGTGTCGGCGTCCGTTGCCCAGTTGCAGGGCACCGCGGAGTCGATGGTGTCGGTCGCCGAGCGCACCGCCGAACAGGCCAGGGCCGCGATGACGGCGGGCGCGCAGGTCGGCAGCAATGCCCAGACGGTGGCGGCGGCAACCGAGGAGCTGACCGCTTCGATCCACGAGATCGGCCGCCAGGTGGAGCAATCGACCCAGATTGCGGGCACCGCGGTCGATGAGGCACAGCGTACCAACCGGCTGGTGCAGGGGCTGGTCGAGACCTCCAGCCACATCGGCGACATCGTCAAGCTGATCAGGAGCATCGCCGCGCAAACCAATCTCCTGGCGCTCAACGCGACGATCGAGGCGGCGCGCGCCGGCGAAGCGGGCAAGGGCTTCGCGGTGGTCGCGGGCGAGGTCAAGAGTTTGGCCAATCAGACCGCCAAGGCCACAGACGAGATCTCGGTGCAGATCGCAGCCGTGCAGAAGGCGACCGAGGACGCTGCAGCCGCCATCGCCGGAATCGGCCGGACCATCGGCCAGGTCAGCGCGATCGCGGCAACAATAGCGACCGCGGTCGAGCAGCAGCGCAGCGCCACGCAGGAGATCGCTCACGCCGTCCAGGACGTGGCTCACACCAGCGAGATGGCCAACGGCAATATCGCGTCGGTCACCGACTCGGCCGGCCGGACCGGCGATGCGGCGCGGACCGTGTTGACCGGGATGAGCGAGTTGACGCGCCAATCCGATCGTCTCGGCACTCAGATCGACCAGTTCCTCGGGAACATCCGCCGATCCGGTTGAGACCGGAGGCGCCGGCGACTGCCGTCAGCGCCGGGGTGGGGTGTCCTGCGGCTTCACCAGCGGCTGGGCGGGCGTGATGTCGGGCACGGCACCCAAGGCCGAACCGTCCACGTTGTACTTGCGGATCGAAAGCTCGCCGCGCGCCTCGTCGATCGTGCGCTGCACCGCCTCCTGCAACAGCGTCTGCCGTATCGCATCGTGCACATCCGAATAGCTCGGCGGCGCCACGATGCGCCGTTCCTCCACCTTGACGATATGCCAGCCGAATTCGTTGTGGATCGGTGTCTGGGAGAATTGCCCGGGTTGCAGCGCGAAGGCGACATCGGCGAATTCCGGCCACACCTGGTCGCGCCGGAAGAAGCCAAGGTCGCCGCCGCTATCGCGATCGGGATCCTTGCTGTCGTGCTTGGCGAGCGTCGCGAAATCGGCACCCTTGGTCAGTTCGGCGATCAGCTTATTCGCCTCTGCCTCGGTCGAGACCAGGATGTGCCTGGCGTGGGTTTCCTCGGTCGCCGGCTTGCCCATGTATTGCTTGTTGTAGCGGGCCTGGATCTTGTCCTCGGTCGTATTCGGCACCGCATCGTGAGCGAGCAGCGCGCCCTCCAGAATTCGATTGGTCGCGGCGTCGATGTCCCGTTTGACCGCCGGATCGTCATCCAGCCGCCGACGGCGCGCGATGGCCACCAGTGCCTGGTGATCGATGATGCGGTCGAGCACCACCGGGAACAGCGTGTCGAACGGCAGGCCCCGCAGGTTCTCCGGCAGCTGCGGCACCGCTCGGCCCACGTCGCTGAGGTAGATCAGGTGGCCTTCGACGACGCCGACCACCGGATCGGACGGCGATCTCAGGATGTCGTTGGGCCGCATTGCTGACCCGGAGGGTGTCGCGGGCTCGATCGGCTTTGAGTCAGAGGGTTTGGCTTCCACCGCCTTCGGCCGGGAAGCCGCAGGTGGTTCCTGCGCCCAGGTTGTGCCTGACGACAGGATGCAGGCGGCGGCCAACGCCGCGACCGGGCGGACCGGGCTTCGCCACCAGGACGACGGGAACAACATGCCAACTCCTGTCAGCTCATGGATGGCCCCGCTTCATGGCAGCGAAGCCGGCGATGAGGCAACCGCGGTAACGTCGAGTCGTCGTTGACCGGAGCCGGCACGGGTCCTATCTGAACCGTGCCCGGACGCTCCCGGGCTCGATCCCGGGCAGCCGGGGCTATTCGGCCCCGGCGCCGGCCATCCGAGAAGGTTCCATGTTCGCTGCCATCGCCCGCGCCGTGTTCGGCACCGCCAACGACCGTTCGCTCAAGGGCTACCAACGGCGGGTGCCGCAGATCAACGCCCTGGAGCCGGCGATGGAGACGCTGTCGGACGAGGCGCTGCTGGCGAAGACCGCCGAGTTCCGCGAGCGTCTGGCCGGCGGGGCCACCCTCGACGATCTGTTGCCCGAGGCGTTCGCCGTGGTGCGCGAGGCTGCCAGGCGCACCCTCGGCCAGCGGCATTTCGATGTGCAGCTGGTCGGCGGCATGGTGCTGCACGACGGCAAGATCTCCGAAATGAAGACCGGCGAGGGCAAGACGCTGGTCGCCACCCTGCCGGTCTATCTCAACGCACTCGCCTCCAAGGGCGTCCACATCGTCACGGTGAACGACTACCTGGCCCGCCGCGACGCCGATTGGATGGGGCAGATCTATCGGTTCCTCGGCATGACCGTCGGCGTGATCGTGCACGGACTCGACGACGATCAGCGGCGCGCGCAGTACGCCGCCGACATCACGTATGGCACCAACAACGAATTCGGCTTCGACTACCTGCGCGACAACATGAAGTACCGGCTGGAGGACATGGTCCAGCGCGAGTTCTGCTTCGGCATCGTGGACGAGGTGGACAGCATCCTGATCGACGAGGCGCGCACGCCGCTGATCATCTCGGGTCCGGCGGAGGACAGCTCCGATCTGTATCGCCAGGTCGATGCGGTGGTGAAGGAGCTGGTGAAGGACCCGGAGACCTACGACAAGGACGAGAAGTTCCGTACCGTTTCGCTGACCGAACCCGGTTCCGAGCGTGTCGAGGACATGCTGCGCGAGGCGGGCATCATCACCGAGGGCAACCTGTACGACATCTTCAATGTCTCGGTGGTGCACCACGTGCAGCAGTCGCTCCGCGCGCACACGCTGTTCACTCGCGACGTCGATTACATCGTGCGCGAGGGCAAGGTGGTGATCATCGACGAGTTCACCGGCCGCATGATGGAAGGCAGGCGCTACTCCGAGGGGCTGCACCAGGCGCTGGAGGCAAAGGAACACCAGGAGGTACAGGCGGAGAACCAGACGCTCGCCTCGATCACCTTCCAGAACTATTTCCGTCTCTATCCCAAGCTCGGCGGCATGACCGGCACGGCGATGACCGAGGCGGACGAACTGGCGGAGATCTACAAGCTCGATGTGGTGGAGGTTCCAACCAACGTGCCGTGCGTCCGCGACGACGAGGACGACGAGGTGTATCGCACCGCGGCTGAGAAGTACGAGGCGGTGGCGACGCTGATCGACGAAGCGCGCAAGAAGGGACAGCCGGTGCTGGTCGGCACGACGTCGATCGAAAAGAGCGAGACCATCAGCGAAATCCTGAAGCAGAAGCGCATCCCGCACGCGGTGCTGAACGCACGGTTCCATGAGCAGGAGGCCGATATTGTCGCGCAGGCCGGCGCACCCGGCGCGATCACGATCGCCACCAACATGGCCGGCCGCGGCACCGACATCAAACTCGGCGGCAATCTGGAGATGCGGCTGAAGAAGGAGCTCGCCGGCATCGAAGATCCCTCGCAGCAGGCCGCACGCGTGGCCGAGATCAACGATGAGGTCGCCGCGGCGCATGAGCAGGTGAAGGCCGCCGGCGGGCTGTTCGTGATCGGCACCGAACGCCATGAGAGCCGGCGCATCGACAACCAGTTGCGTGGCCGTTCGGGACGGCAGGGCGATCCGGGGAGGTCTCGCTTCTTCCTGTCGCTGGAAGACGACCTGATGCGCATCTTCGGTTCCGACCGGATGGGCGGGATGTTGCAGCGGCTCGGGCTGAAGGATGGCGAGGCGATCGTCCACCCGTGGATCAACAAGGCGCTGGAGAAGGCGCAGAAGAAGGTCGAGGCACGCAACTTCGACACCCGCAAGAATGTACTGAAATACGACGACGTGATGAACGCGCAGCGCAAGGAGGTCTACGCGCAGCGCAAGGAGTTCATGAAGGCGTCGGAGGTGTCCGAGACGGTCGCGGATATGCGCGCCGAAGTGATCGAATCGATGGTGCTGCGGCGGGTGCCGGAGAAGGCGTTCCACGAGCAGTGGGAACTGAAGGAGCTGGCCGAAGATCTGCAGCGCGTTCTGAACCTCGATCTGCCGGTCGAGGAATGGGGCCGCGAGGAAGGCATCGACGAGAGCCATCTGCGCGAGCGGGTGGACCAGGCGGCGGACGCGATGATGGCGGCGAAGGCCGCGAACATGGGCCCCGATCTGATGCGCTGGATCGAGAAGAACCTGCTGATCCAGACGCTGGACGCGGTGTGGAAGGAGCACCTGTATGCGCTGGACCATCTGCGCCAGGGCATCGGCCTGCGCGCCTACGGCCAGCGCGATCCGCTGAACGAATACAAGAGCGAGGCGTTCGCGCTGTTCAACGCCATGCTGGACGAGCTGAAGGAGCGCGTGACGGCAATGCTGGCGCGGGTCGAGATCGCACCCGAGCCAGTGCGTCCGCCGCCACCCGTACAGATGATGGAGCTGCATCCTCAGCCTGCGCCTGTGTTCGCCGGTGACCGGGAGATGGCGCTGGAAGGCGCCGGCGCGATGTCGATCGCGGGGACACAGCCGATGCGTTCGGATGCGATCGATCCGAACGATCCGGCGACGTGGCGCAACGCATCACGGAACGCGCCATGCCCGTGCGGGTCGGGCAAGAAATACAAGCACTGCCACGGGCGGCTAGGGTAACCAGATCTCCGACCGATGGCATTGTGCTGCGCCAATGATGGTGTCATTCCCCCGGAGGCGGGAACCCAGGGGGGCGGCCCGCACCAAGCCTGCGGTCCTGGGTCCCCGCTTTCGCGGGAATGACGACAGGGGGCGCAAGACGTTCCCTGCTTGCTGTTGCGACGCTGCCGCCCTGGCCGGCACTGAACGGCTACACGCTGCGCGTCTCGCATCTGCTCGAGCATCTCGCCAAGCGCTGGTCGATCACGCTGATCGCGCCGCCGTCCGATGCGGTTCCGCCCGGCATCGCGCGGCATGTGCCGGTAACGCTACGCGGTCACGGCCACACCTACCCATGGCGCTTCGACCAGACTGGCCTGCGCGCCACGTTGGATGGCGTGGTTCGCGCGCATCGTCCCGACGCGGCGGTGGTCTGGGCCGGCGCCGAGGCTCTGTGGTTCGGGCGCAGCGACCTGCCGCGCGCCGTGGTCGACATCATCGACTGCAACCCGCTGGAATTCTGGCGTGGCTTCCTGTCGTATCGCGATGCGCGCCAACGTTATCGCGCGTTGCGCGAGCTGCCGGTGGCGACGCGCTTCGCCCGCCGCATGGTGCGCAGCTATGCGGCGACGGTGTGTGTCGGCGAGGCGGACGCACGATGGCTGCGCCGGATCGGCGGCCGCGACACGGTGCATGTGGTGCCGAACGGCGTGGACATCCCGCCGCTCGACAGCATCGCCGTCGAAGCCGCGGAGCCGACGCTGAGCTTCAGCGGAGCACTGGACTATCAGCCGAACATCGAGGCGGTATTGTTCGCCGCCAAATCGGTCTGGCCGCCGATCCGGGCTGCCGTGCCACGCGCGCGCTTCGTGATCGCGGGACGCAATCCGGCAGCCGAGGTGATGGAACTGGGTGGGCAGTCGCATATCGATGTCGTGCCGGATGTGCCCGATATGGTGCAGGTTCTGGGCCGGTCCTGGGTGTCGATCGCGCCGATGCGTTCAGGCGTCGGCATCAAGAACAAGGTGCTTGAGGCCTGGGCGTGTGCGCGTCCGGTGGTGCTGAGCAGGCTCGCGACCAATGGGCTGATTGTGCCCGCTGATCACTACGCACTGGTCGCGACCGACGCCGATGCGATGGCCACGTCAGTCGTTGAGTTGTTCAACGACGCCGATCGGCGACACCGCCTCGGCCGATCGGCACGCGACAATGTTCAGGCACGATTCACCTGGGCCGGCGCCGCGGCGCGCGTGGATGCGCTGCTGCGCCAATGACTCACGGCTGCAGCACATTGCGCATCGGATAGGCGTTGGCATCGGCGTCATTCACCGGTTCGACGCCGAAACGCACCTCGATGGTCCGCAGGATCGAACCGAAATCGTACGGCGTGTGGTCGACATTGCCGCGCTTCACCGTCGGGCCGACGGCGATCAGCGGGATGCGCGTGCCAGGGCCCCACTTGTCGCGTCGCGGCGGGGCGACATGATCCCACTGCCCACCATTTTCATCATAGGTGATGATGATCAGCATGTCCTGATAGGCAGCACTGTGTTGCAGCATCGCCACCAGTTCGCCCAGATGGCCGTCGCCATCGGCGACATTGGTGTAGCCGGGATGCTGGTTGAACTGGCCGATCGGCTTGTAGAACACCACCTGCGGCAACGTGTTCTGCTGAATGTCGCGCACGAAGTCCTTGTAGTCCTGCAAATGTGCCTTTTGCGCCGGCGTCCCGGGTGCCAGGTCCTGGAAATACTGCAGCGGCTGATGATGGAACTGGAAGCGGTCGTCCGGGTGACCCGCCATCGCGTCGTCATAGCCGCCGGAATACCACTTCCAGGAGATTCCCTTGGCGTCCATTCTGTCGCCGATATGCGGCATGGTCTGCGGTGGCACCAGCTTTGAGGAGTCGGTGTCGGACGGTGCGTGCAGATACACCGATCGGGTGGTGTTGACCGCATAGCCGTCAGGCGTCACCTGGCCATCCTTCACCATGTTGCCGTCGGCATCCAGCCTGGCAACCATCGCTTCCGGCGCATTGGGGAACTTGAAGGCGCAGGCGCAGACCAGGAATGCGTGGTTCAGGAACGAGCCGCCGAACGCCGAGTGGAACATCGCGTCGCCAAGCGTGAAGTCGCGCGCGAGCTTCCACAGATTGGTCGCGGAGATGTCGAAGTAGCCCATGACCAGGCCTTTGGCAGTCGACACCTGGGCGTAACGGTTCATCGCACCACCATTGATCTGCATCTGCTCCTGGTAGAATGCATGGATCAGGTCGCCGGTCTCATCCTCCAGCGACACAAACGGATTGATCTCGAACGGCTGGTTGGGCAATAGCGCGGGAAACCGCGGGTCCTCGGCGACCGGCTTGAGGTTGCTGTCGATCGCCGGCGGCAGATACTTGTACGGCTTGCCGTCGGGTCCGATCTGCGGCGGCGTGCCGATGGCATTGGCGAAGCCGTTGGCACCTGGGAACCTGCCGAAGAAATTGTCGAAGCTGCGGTTCTCCTGGAAGATCACCACAATGTGGCCGATCTTCGCCAACGGATCGTCGCCCGCCGGCTGTGCCAACGCGGATGTTGCCGTAACCAGACCAATCGCCGCCAGCATGGCGCTGCGCATGTGCCGTCTCCCGAGGTAGCCGTTTCGCAGCCCACACGATATGGCGGAACCGCGTCAACCACGCGATGCATGAAGAATCGATGACACGTCGCGCTCAGCGGGCCGCCTTCTCGATCGCCGCGAAGTCGATCAGGCCGATGAAGCTTTTCAGCGTGGCATCCGGGGTATCCGAATTACCGTCGATCTTCACGATCACCTTGTCGGCAACCAGCGTCATGTAGGTGTGGTCATTCTCGGTGTACGACATGCGGCGGCCGCCGATCACGACGGTCTTCATGCCGCCGATCGCACCGAGCGGGCTGCTGATCAGCGACGCCAGCGTCTGCAGCATCGGCGAATCCGCCACCAGCTGCACTTCGACACGCTGGATGCCGTTATGATAGGCGCGGCTTGCGGTGGTGCCGCCGCCGAGCATCGCCACGCTGACCGCGGTGGCTTCGGCGGCATCGGCGGTCCAGCCTGGCGGCGGACGCGGCAGCAGCTTCTTCAGACCATCGGCCCGCGACTGGCGCAGTAAATTGGTAGCAGCGTCCAGCGCGGCGATCGCGGTCTGCGTGTCGTGGTTCTGATAGGCCCTCAGCGCCTCGCTGATCTGATCCGTCACATCGTCGGCGTGGGCTCCGGACACCGCGGCGACGCCCAGGAGCAAGGTGGCGATCCAGCGTAGCCGCATCCACCGATCCTACGCCAATAAAGCCTGTGCACAGGCATCGAGGATGGCGTCCTGATCGATGTCGTATTCACGGTACAGATCCGGAATGTCGCCGCTCTGGCCGAAGTGATCCGGCCCGAGCGGCACCACACGCTGGCCGCGCACCGCTCCAAGCCAGGCATGCGTCGCGGGATGACCGTCCAGGACCGTTACCAGAGCGGCCTGTGGTGCCAGCGGCGCCAGCACCCGCTCGATATGCGACACCGCGGTCCGCTCGCCGTTGCGCCGGGCACGCGCAGCCGCGAGCCAGCCGGCATGCAGCCGATCCGGGCTGGTGATCGCCAGCAGTCCGGCGCCAGGCTCTTCCGCGGCCAGTTCGGCGAATGCAGCGATGGCCTCGGGCGCGACCGGTCCTTGATAGGCAATCGCGATCCGCGCTCCCGGCGCCGGCACCACCAGCCAGTGCGCCCCCTCGATCACCGCCCGATCATCCAGCGTCCGTGTCGGCTGCTCGAGCTGGCGTGTGGACAGACGTAGCCACACAGCCGAGCCGTCCGGGCGCTGCATGTGGTCGAACGCGTGGCGCAGCAGAATCGCCAGTTCGTCGACATGCGCCGGCTCGAAGCTCGCCAGCCGATCGGCGGCCATGCCGATCAGCGGCGTGTTGATCGACTGATGCTGCCCGCCCTCCGGCGCCAAGGTCAGACCCGACGGCGTGGAGACCAGCAGGAAGCGCGCATCCTGATAGCAGGCGTAGATCAGTGCATCGAGGCCGCGGTTGACGAACGGATCGTAGACCGTGCCGATCGGCAGCACGCGCGCACCGGTCATCGCGGGCGTCAGTCCCGCCGCGCCCAGCAGCAGGAACAGATTCTGCTCGGCGATGCCGAGTTCGATATGCTGCCCCTTGGGCGACATGCCCCAGCGCTGCGCACTCGCCAGCTTCGCGTCGCGGAACACGTCATTGCGCGTGTGCCGGTCGAAGATGCCGCGCCGGTTCACCCACGGCCCGAGATTGGTCGATACCGTCACATCCGGCGACGTGGTCACGATATGCGCGGCCAGCGCCTTCAACTCGTCCTGACCACGGCCGATCTCGGCGAGGATGTCGCCGAAGCCTGCCTGCGTGGACATCCGCCGGCCGGCGAGTTTTCCCAGCGGCAGCGATGCCGGCACCGGCACCACGGGCGCACTGAGCGAGCGGCCTTCCGGCGTGAGCGGCGTGGCGAACGGACATGCCGCGAGGAAACCGCGAAGCTGGTCCTCGGGCACATCCAGGCCTTCGAAAGGATCCCATTCATGGCCGGGGCGAATGCCCATCGACGCGCGGAAACCCTCCATCTGCTCCTTGGTCATCAGCCCGGCGTGGTTGTCCTTGTGGCCGGCGAACGGCAGACCCATGCCCTTGATGGTGTAGGCGATGAAACAGGTCGGCTGATCGCCGTCCGCCTCGGCGCGCAGCGTGTCGATCACCGTCTCGATGTCGTGGCCGCCGAGATTGGTCATCAGCGCGGCGAGTTCGTCATCCGACAACGGATCGATGATCGCCCGCGCCCTGGACCGGCCGAGATCTGCCAGCAACGCCTGGCGCCACGACGCCCCGCCCTGGAACGTCAGCGCCGAATAGAGCGAGTTCGGACAGTCGTCGATCCAGGCACGCAATGCCTCGCCGCCCTCCAGCGCGAACGCGGCTTCGAGCCTGCGGCCGTACTTGATGGTGACGACGTTCCAGCCCATGTCGCGGAACAGGCCCTCGATGCGGCCGAACAGCCGGTCGGGCACCACGGAGTCCAGGCTCTGGCGGTTGTAGTCGACGATCCACCACAGATTGCGGACGTCGTGCTTCCAGCCTTCCATCAGTGCTTCGTAGATGTTGCCTTCATCGAGTTCGGCGTCGCCGGCAATGGCGATATGGCGGCCGGGCGGCAGGTCGGTGCGGCCCAGACCATGCAGCCGCACATAGTCGGCCATCAGCGCGGAGAACGTGGTCATCGCCACGCCAAGACCGACCGAGCCGGTGGAGAAATCCACCTCCGGGCCGTCCTTCGTCCGTGACGGATAGGACTGCACACCGCCCAACTGCCGCAGCCCCTGCATCTTCTCCAGTGTCTGCCGGCCGAACAGGTAGTTGATCGCGTGGAAAACCGGACCGGCATGCGGCTTCACCGCGATGCGGTCCTGCGGCCGGGCGATCTCGAAATACAGCGCGGTCATGATCGAGATCACCGAGGCGCACGACGCCTGATGCCCGCCCACCTTCAGCCCGTCGCGGTTGGGGCGGATGTGGTTGGCCTGGTGGATCATCCACGACGACAGCCACAGCAGCTTCTTCTCCAGTTGCCGCAGCAGGTGCAGGTGGTCCGCGACAGCGCTGATCGTGATTGTCGTATCCATGGTTTCAGCGCGCCAAACGACGGACGTTGCTCAGCTCGACCCCGAAGTAGATCTGCTGTAACGAGATTGAAAATCCGACAGCTTCAAACGTCAGCAGATCGTCCGGGTCAGTCAGGACTTCGAGCGGCCAGCCTTCGTCGGTGCGACGATAATGCTCGACGCGCATCTGCTCCTGGTAGACCAGCACGATGTGTCGCAGTGTGGGTTGTGCCTTGTAGAAGCGTAGTTTCTCACCACGATCCACATCGATGGTCGAGCGTGAGAGGACCTCGACGACGACCAGCGGATCGGTGATGAAATTGCGCCCACCCGAGCGTCCACAGCGGACCACCACATCCGGCCTGGTCCGGTTCGTGCCGCCCACACTGTCCGATCGCTGAACCCCGATGCCACCCTGATAAACACGGCAGCCTATGGGATCCATCGCCAACTTCAGCGGTGCCCCGATGTTGCCGGCGATCTGCTCGTGATCCTCAGTCGGGTTCGTCATGGCGACAATGCGGCCGGCGACCAGCTCCCACAGCGAGTCGTCCTGTTGCGAATTCAGGAACTCCTCGAATGCAGCGATCGTCACCGGCGGTTCCGTCAGGATTGCCTCAGACATAGGTCGCTCCGTCAGCTCCACCCCCGCGCGAGCCGCCGCACGGTCGTGGATGCATTCCGCTTGCCCTCGCCGGCATAGTCCTCGTGCCAGTCCTCGATCTTTCCCGGATCATACAGGTAATTGACCATCAGAGTGGCACTTTCCTTGGCGCCCTTCTCCGAGGTGTCGCCCAAAATGTTGAGCCGTTCCACCCGCGCGCCGTTCGACAGGTGGAAGTGCGCCACCGGATCGCGCGCCCGTTTCCGGTGATTGGCCTCCACCAGCAGATAGCGCGCGCACAGCCGCAGCAGCACCGGCTCGGCGGTCTTGCGCAGACCCGCCTCGCGCCACCAGCCGCGTTTCGCGACGATCGCCGCAAGCGCCTGCCCGCCGGAAGGCGCCGGCATCGCCGACCCGAGACTGGCCGACTCCTCGTCCGACAGCAGTCCCGGCTGATCGCCGGCGAGCTTCTCGTCCAACCAGGCGCGAAAGCCAGGGATCGGCGACAGCGTGGCGTACGTCTTCAGGTTGCGGAATTCGCCGGACAGCTCCTCGACCACCCGCTTGATCAGGAAGTTGCCGAAGCTGATGCCCGCCAGCCCCTGCTGGCAGTTGCTGATGGAATAGAAGATCGCGGTATCCGCCTCGCGTGGGTCCAGCACCGGCGCCTTCTCGTCCAGCAGACCCTGCACGCTGCCGGCCAGCCCCTTCACCAGCGCCACCTCGACGAAGATCAGCGGCTCGCCGGGCATGCGCGGATGGAAGAACGCATAACAGCGGCGGTCGGAATCCAGCCGGTTCTTGAGATCGCGCCAGGAACGGATCTCGTGGACAGCCTCGTAGCCGACCAGCTTCTCAAGCAGCGCCGCCGGACTGTTCCAGTCGATGCGATGCAGCTCAAGGAAACCAATGTCGAACCAGGCGGCAAGCAGACCGCGCAGATCGGCATCCAGCGCCGCCAACAGCTTGTCGTCGCGCCGGACCTTCAACAGGAAGCCGCGCAGATCGACCAGGAACTTACGGCCGTCCGGAATGGTGGTGAACTGAGTCAGCAGCCGCAGCCGCGGCGGCTCCAGCGCGCGGCGAAGCGCGGCCTTCGCGGTCGCGAGTTCGGCTGGATCGGCCGCCGCCTGCACCTCCGCGTAGGCACTGGCCACCGCATCCGCGTCGGAATCGAAGCTGGCAAGCGTGCGCAGGAACTCCGCGCGGCCGGCTTCATTCAATTCCTGGTAGGTCTCCGCCAGCTTCGCCGCACGGTTGCGTCCGCTGACCTCGCCGCCGCGACCTGCCAGGCAGGCTCGCATCTGCGCGGCGATCGACTCGTCCTCCACGCCCGCCGCCATGTCGCGCCAGACCGTGGTGATCCGGCGGATGGCTCGGTCGAGCAGACCAGGGGCGGCGATGTCACTCATGCGTGCGCTCCTCGCGACGGACGCCGATCATAGACGTCCGCGAGGCAGATGTGGCGGACACGTTGCTTCGACCAGGGCCGCGGTGATCGCGGGAAGCAGGTCCTCGGCCATCAGACCAGGCCCCGCGAGCGCGCCGGCACGGCCGTGCAGGAACGCGCCAGCGGCCGCAGCGTCCCAGGGCGGCATGCCTTGTGCGAGCAGCCCGGCGATCAGGCCGGCGAGCACGTCACCGGACCCGGCGGTGGCCAGCCAAGGTGGGGCGGATGCATTGATCGCGACCTTGCCATCGGGCGCGGCGATGATCGTATCGGCACCCTTCA
>DASXNR010000443.1:0-3756 GCA_036494925.1 Acetobacteraceae bacterium | reverse complement strand
GCCTTCGTCGGCTGCGTTGCGGGATGCACGGTTGATCCAGACGGCGAGAGCCACACGCATGCCGCGCAATTCCTGATCTGCCGCAAGTGTGGCCGGGTGGTGGAGATGCAGGACCACGATGTCTCGTCGGTCCTGGCGCGGGTCGCGAAGGAGGCGGGATTCAGCATCAGCACCGCGACGATCGAGGCGGAGGGGCTGTGCAGCACGTGCCGTACGGCGCCGCAAAACCGCGCCCGCAGCAACTGAATGGCCGACTGATTGGCAAAGGCGGTCAGAAAGCGGGCGCCGCGCGTGGCGCGCTCCCGGGAACGCAGCGAAGCGGTGGGGGTGAAAGGCTACCCTTACGCGTTCCACATCGCGCTCGATGGCAACGGCATCAACGGCCTGGAGGGCATGGCCGGCGTCTGTCTGCTGCTGTTCGATCCGGTCGGCAACCGGCATGCCTACAAGATTGTATATTTCGACGGTATCGCCGCGGGTCACGCCGTGTCGCTCAATCCTGCCGGCACGGTCGGCTATCTCGGCAACGCGGGCCAGCATCTGATGTTCTACGACGCCACGACGCTGCGCGAGATCGAACGGATCTCGACGCTGCGGTTTGAGACGGCACGGACCTCGCTGCAAGGCAGCACGCATGTCATCTGGCTGTCGAACGATGAGATCGTCACACCGATCGGCGAGCATTTCTACGCGTTCAGGCTGGGCGATCTGGCGAACCCGCGGCGTCTGGTGCCGCACGGCGTGAAGCTGCCGCACGGGATGAAGCGCACCGCATCCGGGCGCTATATCGTATATGGATCGATGGACAATCCCGCCGATGGCGAAGCGGGCGAGGCACGTCATGTCGGCATCTGGGATCGTCGCACCGATCGGGTCTCCGTGCTGTCGCTGCCGGCAACCTGCTGGCACGTCGCCGTGCACCCAAGGGAAGACATCTTCTACGCGGTGTCATTTCGCGTCGCGCCCCAGGATCATCGTGACTATCACGAGTGGGGCATGGCCTATCTCAAGGAGTATGCATTCGAGATAGATGCCAGGATGCAGCGCGTTCGCCGTCATTGGGCGGCGGGGCGGGAGATCCCCGCTCACATCAATTCCGATATCACGCTGTCCGACAGCGAGCTGATCTTCTGCAACGGCGGCAGCCAGTCGATCATAGCGATCGAGCTCGACAACTTCGCGCGGTTCCGCATCATCGACGAACGGCCGGACCTTGCCGCACATCTGGCCCGGCCGCGTGAGGTTGCGACACAGATCTACGAAGCGTTCGCGCGCGGCAACTTCGCCACCAACAGCCGGCACTTTCTTGGGGCGCTGCGGGTGAGCCGGTTCAGCCTGCTCGATTCAGTGTACGCATGCCAGCTTTCCGCCGACCAGTCGCTGCTGTTCACCGCCAATCGTGGATTGAACTGCGTCACGATCTATGACTATCCGGCCGGCGAGGTGCGCATCCGGATTCCGATGCCAGAGCTGCAAAACTTTTTTCCGTGGTTGTCGCCGCTCGCCGATCCTCGGCTCGGCTTTCACCACAGTGCGCTGCTCGGCTAGTCGCCGTCCCGCGGCAGCTCGAATGCCGCCGCTGCCTCGACCACGGCGCGCAGGTTGCGTGGGATGATCGTGGTCACGATCGATTCGAGAAAGCCCGAGACCATAGGCTCCATGCCGCCCAGCGAACTCAGCAGACCTGGCTTGAGGTCGAGCGCGCCGGAGAACGCGACGCGGCTTCCCCGCCCTGCCATGGCCATGGTGAACGCGGTCTCTCCGGAGCAGGCGATGTAATCGCCGAAAAAACTTGGCTCTATCGTCCAGGAACAGGTCCCGGTTTCGGCATTCCAACTGTTGCGATCAATCCAGCCCAACTCGCCGATCTTCAGCATCGAGCGGATCGCGGCAGGAACCTGTTGGCGCATACGCCATTGATTCACGATATGCACGCTGCCATCGGCGCCGGCTGTGCGTTCTATCTGACGAATCTCCTCAATGTCGGCGATGCTGCCGGCGAACTCCACCAGATGGTCTCGCATGATGGTCCAGAGTTCCTGCTGCGGACGCTTGAGCACGACGAGGCTGCGGAAGTTCTTCAACTGGGTGTCCCCGTCGTGGTGGCGCGGAAGCGATAGATGTCGGCTGACAGATGCATGCGGGCTCTGACTTCGCGCGTGATGTGCGGCGATGCGGCAAGCCAGGAGATTGTCTCGATCAGCGCATCGCGCGCCGGGCTCGGTGCGTAACCCAACGCGGCCGCCTTCGCGTGCGAGTACCAATAGCGGCGACCGACCATGGCGGCCTGTTCTCGAGTGGACAGAGCGGGGCACCCCGACATGGCCGCGCGAATCTCCTCGGCGGTGGCAGCCAGAAACGCCGACGCATGATTGAGCTCCACGCGCGGCGGCGCGACACCGGTAAGTTCGGCGATCATGCCATGGATCTGCTGCCAGGCGAGGTTTTCCGACCCGAGCAGATAGCTCTCTCCAGCGGTGCCGCGTGCGGCGATCAGCAGATGGCCGGCCGCGACATCGCGCGCCGACACGATGTTGCAACCTCCGGGATAAGTGCTGCGGAACGGATCGGCGAGATAGGCCACGATCATCCCGTTACTGGGTCCCAGGCGCGCGCTGGTCGGACCGACCGTCATGGTCGGGCATGCGAATCGAACATCCAGTTTCAGGTTCTCTCCGAGCTTCACTGAACGCTGGTGCTGTGCGATCTTCGCCGCAACATAGGGCGGCTCGCCGTCACCCCGGATCAGGATTGCCGTTTCATCGATGCTTGCCGCGTCGGTGCGGTGGCCGAACACCACGGACGATGAGGTCACGACTGCCCTGCGAACGCCTTGGCGCGCGCAGGCACGCAACAGCGCCTCGGTGCCGGCCACAGCAGTGCCGTGGAGCAGCGTCGGTTTGACAACGCCATATGCGAACAGAGCTGCGGTATGAAACACCACGTCGCACTCTGCACAAGCGGTGTCGAGTTCCTGATCGGCATGCAGCAGGTCGGCAACGAACCAGGTCACCGGCAGGCCATCGAGCGGGCCGCGTCGGCTGGTCCGCCGCACCAGACATCGCACTTCATGCCCGGCGCCCACCAGAGCGTGGACAATATGGGCGCCGATCAGCCCAGCGGCCCCGGTCACCAGTGCCCTCACGGAACCCGACTGGCCAGCATCAGGTCGCGCCGTACCGCTTCGCCGAGACCGTCGATGAAGCGGGTGATCTCGGTGACCCACTGTTCCTGATCGGACGCAACGGATTGTGCCGGCGTGACGTGAACGAAGCCATCGGCGTCGAGCCGGTGACTTGCACCTGTCGCGGTCGGATCAGGTTTGCCGGAAAGCTTCTGTAGCAGCGGCATCGCGATCTCGCCGATGCGCTCGAGCATTGGCATGAGTCGTTCCGCGGCCGGCAACGCCGGCTCATCCACCGGTCTGCCAATGCGAACGTCGCGACCTTCGACCAGCGCCTCGAAGTTGGCGATGGTCCGGTCAAAGAACGTCTGATAGGCATGCGTCACCAATCGGTCCTTCAGGCCAGGCACAAAGGCCGGGTCGAACACCTGCCAGAACGGTGGCAAGGTGAACTGTTGCCGCCCCGTGATGGTGACCCGTGTTCCATCCGCGATACGCTCGATCGTGGCGATGCCGTCGTCGTAGGTGGCGGAACCGTTCTCGCTCAGTACAGTCTTCCAGAACAAGCGATGACGGTCGGCGCCGTACTCGACCACCTCGAGCTTGCTGACATCGATTGGCTTGCCCTGATA
>DASXNR010000442.1:0-15500 GCA_036494925.1 Acetobacteraceae bacterium | reverse complement strand
ATTCCAGCAGCAGAAAGATCGTGTGACGGGCGATGGCGGGCGGGAGTTGCGGCAGCGCGTCGATGGGAGACATTGGTGTGGACCTGATTGGATAATCTTGCTAACGTATAATATTAGATAGGTTGATGTCAAGGATTCTCGTTGCGAGGTCGTGCGTTAGTTTGAGTTTCGGCGTGCGAGCCTTAGCGGTCATAGATCACCTCAGCCTTGGGTGACCGGACTTGACCCCGGAGTTGCCGGTCACGAATCATCCGCCGAATGGCCGCGACGGGCGGTGAGCTGGCTTTCGACCCACGGCAATTGGTGCGGATCTCAAGAATTATGCAACAAGAGATATTGCAGGTGAACTCTCGGCGGTTCTTGTCCTGTTCACGGTATCAGGGGTTGCGATGAGCAGCCTAGGCCCGCGTTGCAATTACCTCGAGGTACTCGGCTGCAATGCTTGTTGTGCCACCAGCATTTTCGTTGTGACGAACGTAGAGGTCCTCCAAATCACGCCGTAGCCCAGCCTGGCCGGCCTCGGAGAGTCCAGCAAAGGCCCTTAGCGTCGGGCCGTAATGAATGCGGTAGAACTCGATCGTTTCCGGCACCGAAAACGGAAATTCCAGCGAGGCCAGGATGCGCTCCATCCCGATGTCGGCGACACGGTTGCCAAGCCGTTCGCGCACGGCGGCTTCATCGCCCCAAAGCAGCGGGCTCGGCACTCCCGCGGGTGGCGGAACATGCCGGCCGGTGACCCTGAACAACTCGCCGATGAAACCGGAAGGCGTCCAGCTCGCCAGCGCGATTCGCCCTCCATGCCGGCACACCCGGGTGAGCTCACCGGCGACGACCTCGGGCCGGGGCGCGAACATTGCGCCGAACATGCTGACAACAACGTCGAACGCGCCTCCCTCGAACGGGAGATCTTCCGCATCGCCTTCCTCGAACCGGATGTCGAGCGTCTCGCCGGCCGCACGCGCGCGCGCCTGGTCGAGAAGGTTGGGGGCGATATCGATCCCGGTGACGATCGCACCCGCCTTCGCCGCCGGGATAGCGAGATTACCGCTGCCGCATGCAACATCCAGCACCTTCATGCCCGGCTTGAGCTGCAGGCGGGCGATAAATTCATTCGCGGCCCTCTCGGTCAGCCGTGCGACCCGGGGATAGTCTCCCGCCATCCATGTGGCCCTGGCGCGTGCTTTGAAAGCCTCAAGGTCGTCGATCTGTCGGACGGTCATGGATCGGTTCCTCTGTCAGTCTCTCCGGTTCGGTTCGGATCGAACCGGGGATTGCCGGTAAACTGATCCCGGCAGGCTCGCCGGCCACGCCTCGCCCGAACAATCCGAGTTGCGCCGCGACTATCCATTCTGCGCCCATAACTCCACCGCCGACCCCGATTCCGCCTCTGTCGGATCGGGCGGGGGTGCTATGACGCGATCGACGGAGATCCTCGCCATGCTTGCGCAGCCGCTTCCGCACGACGTGAAGAAGGCGATTGATCTCCTCCGTGGCGATCTCGCACGCCCCTGGAGGATCGGCGATCTGGCTCGCCGCTGCGACGTGCCGCGGCGAACGCTGGAGAAGCATTTCCGGCGCTTCGTCGGATGCGCGCCGCTCGAGTTTCTGCGCACGGAGCGTCTGGATCAGGCCCGGCGCAAACTGCTAAAGGCGCCGCCCGGCGCGAGCGTGATGGAAATAGCAGCGGATTGCGGGTTGAACCATTTCGGGCGCTTTGCCGTGGTCTATCGTGACCGCTATGGGGAAAGTCCTTCGGAGACCCTCAGATGGCGCCGCGTCCCGACGTCCGCCAGGTCCGCACCGTTCCGCCTGGCGGCATCGTCGGAACGCCCCGCACTTGCACTGCTTCCGTTTGGTCTGACCGGCCCGCTGCCCGGCGGGGCAGAGGACATATCCGATGCAATCGGCGCTGCATTGCACCGCACCGGGTGGATCAGGATCGTGCCCGCGCCGGCCGGGCGCTACCACCTGCAAGGCCGAGTGATGGACGACGGCACGGGCACGCTGCGGATCAGGTTGATGCTCATCGACCGCTCCACCTCCCGATACGTCTGGGCGGATTGCTTCGAGTGCGTCGCCGGCGATCTCTTCGGCTCTCAGGAATGGTTTTCGAACCTCGTATCGGGCGTACTTCGGTCGGTCCTGTGCGAAGCCGAAATCGACCGGACAGCCGGCAAGGACAAGATGCCACTGACGGCGTGGGAGCTCAGCATGCGCGCATTGCCGATGGTGCTTGCGGCTGACCCCGCGGCCCACGCAACCGCAATCGAATTGCTCGACCGGGCGATCGAACGCGCGCCCCGCGATCCGGTTCCGATCTCGCTCGCGGCGTGGTGTCACGGGCTGCGCGCCGGTCACCACTTCACCACGCACCCCGAGCTTGAGCGCGACACGGCGCTTCAGCTAGCATCGCGAGCGTCAAGGCTTGGCGCCGGCGACCCGCTATCCGACACAATGTTGTCGGCCGCTTACATGCTGGCCCACGATCTCGCCGCCGCCGAGGCTCACGCGCGACGCGCACTTGCGATCGACGGCGGGTCGAGCTGGGGATGGGGCCGGCTCGCCTGGATTCATTGCTACCGGGGCGAGACGGCCAAGGCCGTCGAATGCTGCCGGATCGCGCGGACGCTCGGGCCTACCGACCCGCTTGGCTTCGTATGGGCGATCGGTATCGCTGCTGCAAATTTTGAGGAGGGCCGATATAACGAGGCGGTTCAATGGTATCGGCGTGCGCTCGCCGAACAGCCGAAGGCTACATGGCTCAACAGGTTCCTGGCTCCCGCATCGGTACTCGGCGGCAACAGGGACGCTGGGCGACAGAGCCTGCATGCTCTCTCTTGCAGTTTCCCCGAACTGACAATCTTCCAGGTCATGACCGGTTTGCCGCACACGCCCAGACTTCTTAATCGAATCGCGGAAGGACTTGCGGACCTAGGCATGCCGCATGCCTAGCCCGCAGTGCCGGGCCTTCGCCGTCGGTGTAATTGCCCCGTTCCGCGCTGGCCCGGACGGCTGGAATGCTTCCTCAGCCGGCCTTCGCATATCTCATGAAATTCGCACCAAAATCAGAGTGCTGAAAAGAAGGTGCTTTTCCGGCGCACAAATCCGGTGCAGAATTGCACCATAAAAGGCAACCATCCGGGCCGGACCTCTGCCCGGTGCGTTGAAGATTCACGCTACCGGGGAGGACGCAATGACCGCTACTCAGTATTCGGTGCTTGCAGCCTTGATCTTTGCTCTCGCCGCCGTGCTGCAAATCGCTCGAGCCGTTGCGCGCCTGCCGATTACCATCGGCCGGACATCAATCCCAATTTGGGTGAGTTGGGTCGCCTTCGGTGTCGCGATTATCCTCGCCTGGCTGGGATATGCAGCGGCTCAAGGTTGATCCGGCCTTGAGCTGAATGATGCCGCATTATGGGGGCGCGGTGATTACAGCGAGGGACGACAGGGCCGGGGCGTTTGCAGGAATGACCACGCTTCCGGAGTCATCGGGAGACACCAGTGCCCGCGGGCAGTATTGCCAAGTATTTAACACGAATGACGAAAACGAGGACCACGGAGAACCACGGAGAACCACGGAGAACCACGGAGAACCACGGAGAACCACGGAGAAGGCAACAATGCGCTTCGCGCGAAGCGCAATCATCTTTTTTCCGTGGCCCTTTGTGGCTCTCGTCTGCTTCCTTTGTGTTAAGCACTTCGCATTATCAGCGGGCAGGCACGCGGTTCGCGAACCGCGCGGTTTCCCAGATGCGCTGCCGGGAGCTCAATCGCGGCGAGAGCGCTGCAGCGTGAACGTTTCGAATGCTGCCAGTTGACCGTCCGATCCCGCGACGTCGTAGTAGACCACCTTCATGCTGGTCAAACCGCCGCGCTGCGATCCCGGATCAACGGTGAAGGCCGCAAAGCCGTAGGCGTGCGCCGCGTTGCGCACCGCCGACCAGGGCGCATCCTCCTTCACGTAGACAGGCGGCCGCTTCCCGGTGACCGGATCGGGCGCGCCGACCGAAACAATCACCCGGCACTGCGGCGGATGGAAGAAGAGTTCGTTCGACGGAACCGAGGTACCACCGCCGCCGATCACCATGTGCACCGTGCCCTTGGTGGTATCGATCACATCGGTGGCGGCCGCCACGGGTTTCGGCGTCAATGTCCGGTTCTCCTCCTGACCGTGGATCGGGTGAGAGCGTTCGTAATGATGTTCGTGCCCGCAAACCACGAGGTCGACGTTGTATCGGTCGAACAGCGGCACCCACTCCTCGCGGATTCCGAGGTCGGCGCCATTGAATTTGTCAGCCGTCGAGACCGCGACCTGATGCATGCACACCACGACCCAATCGATCTCGGGATTCGCCCTGGTGGCCGCCAGTTCCTGCTCCAGCCAGGCTTTCTGAGCTCCGGACGAATAGCCTCTCACATAGGAGTTGCCGCCGTCCTGATACGTGACATCGTCGTTGGCGATGCTGATCACCCGCACCGAACCGGCGGTGAAGGCATACCAAAGTCCGCGGGTCACATCGGTCTGGCCGGTTGCCTGCGGTACCGAGAAGTAGGTCTGGTATGCCTGGTAGCCGATCGGTCCGTTGCCCAGCTCGTTCTCGTGATTGCCGGCCGACGGCATCCAGGGACGATTGCGCGCGCTGCGCGTGTTGTTGGCCCAGAAATCCCACCAGGTACGCACCCGGTCCTCGGCGAGGTTGGCGTAACAGAGATCGCCGTTGAACAGGTGGAACAAGGGCTGCAATGTCTCGACGCCGCGTGTCGTGTCCGCGGCCGCCGGGGAGCCGAGATTGTCATTGACGAACACTGGCGCCGGCAGCGTGACCCCGGCCGGCGGCACGAACCTCTTGCCGACGGACGGCGTGCCCTGATCGCCGAAGCTGGTGAAGGTGAACGACGCGCGGCCACGTGGGGACGTGCGGAATGTGCCGAACTCGGGTGCCGCGCCGTCGTGCAGGGCGGCATACAGGTAGGTTGAGTCAGGCTGAAGTTGGCTCAGCGCCGCATGATGCGCGTAGACAACCTGGTGGGATTTTCCGTCGGTATAGCTGGACGGTTTGGCATCCGCGGTTTGTTCGAGCCTGCCGTCGAGACGGCCGAGCAGCACCCGCGGATGGTGAACAGGCTGCAGCGTGTGCCAGGACACGGTGACCTCGGACGACGCATCCGCGCCGAATTGCAGATGCAGCCCCGCCACCGGCGGCGTCCCGATTGATTCTGGCAATTCGCCTGGAACAGCGGCGGCCCACACGTCTCCGGCGAACGGGGCCGCAACCAATGCCCCTGCTCCAAGGCCGGCCGCTGCCAGGAGCCTGCGGCGGCTCAGTTCCAGGCTGTGCCCTGCCTCTTGTGCGGTCATGTCGTGGCTCCCGGTTGTCGGAGCCGGCGGATTCCACACAGTGGCCGCGACATCCACCTCAGTTCGATGAAACAGCTCGGATTTCGCGGTGCCGGAGCCAGGCCGCCTTCGGCAGCGGCAGCCAGCGGAGCCGAAGCAGCCTCACCTGGGTGACGGCGAGTACGACCGGAACGGCCCATGCAATCCGGCCGGCAGCAGCGCGAGCGCGTGCGCGGCAGCGAACAGGGCGGCACGCTTGAGGCTCGGCTGCGCCAGGAGCGAGCCGCGCAGCCGTGCGATGCCTTCAGTCTGCCGGCCGTGGCGGATCAGTTCGCGGCCGACGATCCAGTCGTTCTCGGCTTCGGTACGGCGGCGGATCGCGACCAGCCTCGCCGCCCCGAATCGGGCGCACAATACGGGATTGCCAAAGATCGCATCCATGCAGGGAGCGAACGCGCCAGGATCGGTCGCGAGGCGGTGGTAGGCACCGCCGGCATGGCGACGGACGAACAACACCGGCGCCAGGCCGCGCGCCGCGGCAAATCCGCCTTGCAGGGCGATGCGGATCCAGAACTCCCAGTCCTCGCCATAGGTGATGCCGCGGAGAAAGCCGCCGACCTTGCGGACGGCTGCAGCGCGCAGCAGCAGGTGGCCGCCGTTGGCGAACAGGTTGCGCACCAGCAGGCGCTGCAGGATGTCGCCGGCTGGCGGCCTGCGCACCACGCAGGTGCCGGCGAACGCACAGGCGCCGCCGGCGGCCACGGCGTGCGGCGAGGCGTCGAGGGCAGCAGCGAGCCGGGCCAATGCGTCCGGCGCCAACCAGTCGTCGGCGTCCAGGAACAGGAGTGCGTCGCCGTCGATCACCGACGTTCCGGCATTTCGTGCGGCCGAAACCCCCGAATTGGGCTGCCGGATCAGTCGAATGCGACGGTCAGTGAAGCCGGCAGCGACATCGGCCGTCGCGTCGGTCGATCCATCGTCGACCACCACCAGCGTCCAATCGCGATGCGCCTGCGCCAGCACCGACGCGATCGCGTCACCGATCCACGGCGCGGCATTGTAGGCAGGAACCACGACACCGATGCGCACGCGTCCAGCGTGCGCATCGGATTACGAACAAAGCGTTAACAGAGCAGGAACTAGGCCTCGGTCTTGTGCGCGATGCCCTTCTCGGCCATCAGCGTCTCGAGCTCGCCCGACTGGAACATCTCGGTGATGATGTCGCAGCCGCCGACGAACTCGCCCTTCACGTAGAGCTGTGGGATGGTCGGCCACTGCGAGAACTGCTTGATGCCCTCGCGCAGCTCCATGTCCTCCAGCACGTTGGCGGTCTTGAACGGCACGCCCAGGTGGGTGAGGATCTGCACCACGCGGGCCGAGAACCCGCACTGCGGGAACATCGCGTTGCCCTTCATGTAGAGCATTACCGGGGCTTCATCGATCTCGCCCTGGATGCGTTCGAACACGTCGTTGGCCATGGGGGTAAAACTCCTAGTCTGGGGCTGAGGTTTGCAACGCGAGGGCGTGCAGCTCGCCCCCCATTCGGCCGCGCAGCGCGGCATAGACGATCTGGTGCTGCTTGACGCGCGTGATGCCACGGAACTGTTCGGAGACCACGGTGGCGGCGTAGTGGTCGCCGTCGCCGGCGAGGTCCTCGACGGTGACGCGCGCATCGGGGATCGCCGCCTTGATCAGCGCCTCGATCTCGTTCGCCGCCATCGCCATGCCGGTTGTCCCCTAGGTTCCGTCCATCCAGGACGGGAAGAAGCGTTCGTGCGCCGCGCGCAACGCCCGCACCGATATTGTGCCACCGTCGGGCAGTGTCAAATCCTGTCCGCCGGAAGTACCGATCCGCACCGCCGGCAGTCCCGCCGCCTCGGCGGCCCGGATCAGCGCCCCGGCGTCGGGGACGGCAAGCACATAGCGGCCCTGGTCCTCGCCGAACCAGTAGGCATGGCTGGGGATTTCCCGTGGGCCGGTCGACAGCCGTACGCCGGTCAGCCCGGCGATCGCCATTTCCGCCACCGCGACCATCAGCCCGCCGTCGGACACGTCGTGGCAGGCACGGACGTGGCCGGCGAGGATCTGCGCGCGGACGAAATCCCCGGTCGCGCGTTCGGCGGCGAGATCGACCGGCGGCGGCGCGCCTTCCTCGCGGCCGGCGATCTCGCGCAGCCACAGCGACTGGCCGAGCCAGCCCTTGGTGGCACCAACCAGCACGACGTCGAGCCACGGCCCGAGCGCGATCCCGACCGCGTGCGCGGCATCGTCCAACACCCCGAGGCCGCCGATCGCCGGCGTCGGCAGGATGGCGCGCACGGGGCCGGAGGGATCGCGCGTCTCGTTGTACAGGCTGACGTTGCCGGACACGACCGGGAAGTCGAGCGCCTCGCAGGCCGCCGCCATACCGCGAATCGCGGCGGCGAACTGGCCCATGATCTCTGGCCGCTCCGGGTTGCCGAAATTCATGTTGTCGGTCAGCGCGAGCGGCCGCGCACCCACCGCGGTCAGGTTGCGCCAGGCCTCGGCGACCGCCTGCTTGCCACCCTCCTCCGGGTCGGCGGCGCAGTAGCGCGGGGTGCAGTCGGTGGTCAGCGCCAGCGCGCGCGACAGACCTTCCAGCTTCACCACCGCGGCGTCCGCCGCGCCTGGGCGCTTCACAGTCTGGCCGCCGACCGTGCTGTCGTACTGGTCCCACACCCAGGCGCGCGAGGCGAGATCGGGGCAGGCGACCAGCTTCCACACGGCTGCGGTCAGGCCGACCCGGTCCTCGACCTTCACCGGGTTGATCGTCTCGCGTTTCTGCGTCTCGGCGGTCGGCCGGTGCAACAGCGGCGCCTGATCGGCCAGCGGCGGCAGCGGAATATCCGCCTCGACGACGCCCCGATGGCGCACCACGATACGGCCGGTGTCGGTCAGGTGACCGATCACCGCGAAATCCAGTTCCCACTTCTCGAAGATGGCGCGCGCGGCATCCTCGCGGTCGGGGCGCAGCACCATCAGCATGCGCTCCTGGCTTTCCGACAGCATGAATTCGTAGGCGGTCATGCCGGTCTCGCGCGCCGGCACCTGATCGAGATCGAGCTCGATGCCGACGCCGCCCTTGCCGGCCATCTCGACCGACGAACTGGTCAGCCCGGCAGCACCCATGTCCTGGATCGCGACGATGGCGTCGGTCGCCATCAGTTCCAGGCACGCCTCGATCAGCAGCTTCTCGGTGAACGGGTCGCCGACCTGCACGGTAGGACGCTTCTCCTCCGCATCGGCGGCGAATTCGGCCGACGCCATGGTGGCACCGTGGATGCCGTCGCGTCCGGTCTTCGAGCCGACATACACCACCGGGTTGCCGATACCGGCAGCAGCCGACAGGAAGATGCGGTCCTTCGGCGCGATGCCGACGGTCATCGCGTTGACCAGCGGATTGCCGTCGTAGGCGGGATGGAAGTTGATCTCGCCCCCGACCGTGGGGACGCCGACGCAGTTGCCGTAGCCGCCGATGCCGCGCACCACGCCATCGACGATGCGCTTCGTCACCGGATTGCCGGGCGAGCCGAAGCGCAGCGCGTTCAGGTTGGCGATCGGCCGGGCCCCCATGGTGAACACGTCGCGGAGGATGCCGCCGACGCCGGTCGCCGCGCCCTGGTATGGCTCGATGAAGCTCGGGTGGTTGTGGCTCTCCATCTTGAACACCGCGGCGAGGCCGTCGCCGATATCGACCACGCCGGCGTTCTCGCCGGGGCCGTGGATCACCCAGGGCGCCTTGGTCGGCAACTGCCGCAGCCACACGCGCGAGGACTTGTAGCTGCAGTGCTCCGACCACATCACGCTGAACACGCCGAGTTCGGTCAGCGTCGGGGTGCGGCCCATGATTTCCAGCAAGCGCGCGTACTCATCGGCGGAAAGGCCGAATTCCGCGGCAAGTGCCTGGGAGACGATGGGGGCTGGACTGGCGTGGGTCATGGGGCGAGCTGATATAACCGCTCAGCAGGCCGGCTGCCATCCGGCCGGCGAACGCGCTAGAGTGTCGGCATGGACGATGTTTACCAGACAAACATCCTCGGGCGCTATGAGGTGCCCCGGCATCGGCTGACGACTCGCGATTATCACCGCCTCGGCGAGGCTGGCATCCTGGGCGAGGACGATCGCGTCGAGCTGCTGGAAGGGCAACTGGTTGACATGTCGCCGATCGGGCCACGCCATGCGCTCGCGATTGACCTCCTGAATCGCCTGCTGCCAGCCATCCTTGGCGAGCAAGCCTGGCTTAGGGTGCAGAACCCGATTGTGCTGGATGATGCTTCGGAACCCCAGCCCGACTTCGCTGTCGTACGGCATCCCTGGAGCGGCTATCCCGACGCGCATCCGCGGCCACCCGACATCCTGCTGCTGATCGAGGTTGCCGATTCGAGCCTGGAGTTTGATCTGGGGGCGAAGCTGGAACTCTACGCGAGGGCAGGCATCTGCGAGTTCTGGGTGGTGGACCTGACCAGCAACCGCGTGCTGGTGCACCGCAGCCCGCGCGAGGGCAGGTACGACTCGATCACCGGTGCCGATATCTTGGGTACGCTCGGGGTGGAAGCGCTGCCCGGTTTGACGATCGCCGCCGCGCAGATCTTCGTTTAGCCGCTCAAGCCCTTCGGCGAGGGCGAACGCGCTAGGATGTCGGCATGGACGATGTTCACCAGACAAACATCCTCGGGCGCCATCGGGTGCCCCGGCACCGGCTGACGATCCGCGATTACCACCGCCTGGGCGAGGCTGGCATCCTGGGCGAGGACGATCGCGTCGAGCTGTTGGAAGGGCAACTGGTTGACATGTCGCCGATCGGGCCACGCCATGCGCTGGTGGTTGACGCGCTGACCGAATTGCTGGTCCTGGCGGTCGCCGGACGGGCCGTGGTGCGCGTGCAGAACCCGATCGTGCTGGACGATGCCTCGGAACCGCAGCCGGACTTCACGCTGCTGCGCAAGCCTTGGCACGGTTATCCCGACGCCCATCCTCGACCCCCCGACGTGTATCTGCTGATCGAGGTCGCCGACTCGAGCCTGGCGTTCGATCTGGGAGCGAAGCTGGAGCTCTACGCGCGCGCGGGCATCCGCGAGTTCTGGGTGGTGGACCTGACCAGCAACCGGGTGCTGGTGCACCGCGACCCGCGCGAGGGCAGGTATGATTCGGTCGTGACGGTGGACACGTCAGGTGTCCTCCAGGTCGAAGCGCTGACTGGCGTGACCATCTCCGCCGCCCGGGTCCTTCTGTAGGGCTACGCCGCCGCCAGTGCGTCGAACAGCGGCTTGCCGTCGATACCACCCATCAGCGAATCCACGTAGTCCTCCGGATGTGGCATCAGGCCGAGCGTGCGCAGATTGGGCGACAGGATGCCGGCGATACTGCGGGCACTGCCGTTGCGGTTGGCCTCCGGCGTGATCTCGCCCGCCGGTGTGGCATAGCGCAGCGCCACGAGGCCATTGCCTTCCAGCCGATCCAGCGTTGCGTCGTCGGCGAAATAGTTGCCGTCGCCATGCGCCATCACGCTCCGAAAAGTCTGGCCGCGCTGGTACTGGCCGGTGAACACCGTATCGGTCCGTTCGACGCGCAAATGGCAGTCCATCGACAGGAACCGGAGCGAGGCGTTGCGCAGCAACGCACCAGGCAGCAGACCGGCCTCGGTAAGGATCTGGAAGCCGTTGCACACGCCGAGCAGGTAGCCGCCGCGCGCGGCGTGCTCGCGCACCGCGGTCATCACCGGCGAATGCGCCGCCATGGCGCCGCAGCGGAGATAATCGCCATGCGAGAAGCCGCCCGGGATCACGATCAGATCGAGACCGGATAGGTCGGTCTCCCCGTGCCAGATCATCCTCGGTTCGGCACCGGAACGGCGCAGCGCGATCGTCATGTCGCGCTCCCGGTTGATGCCGGGGAAGACGACGATGCCGGATTTCATCGCTTCTGCTCCGTGCACGGAAAGAAGCGCACGATGGCCTGGCCGATGGCGGCCGGCGCCGGACCGTCTTCGTGAGTGTCCGCGTAGGCGGTCACCACCTGGGCGAGCAGTTCTGGCGTGAAGTTCTCCGGCGTGCACACGCCGCGCGGTGGTGTGGGCGCGAACTGGAGATCGTAGACGCCGTAAACATACCCCACGCAACCGGCATGCTGGGCCGGGTCGGTGGCGTGGCATGCGGTGGCGAGCTGCTTGGAGGTCATCTGCTTCCACGCCGGCTGTGCCGGCTGGGCGTGGCCGACGGCGGCCGAGAGCAGCGTTGCGGCAGCACTCACCAGGAAACTCGCCCTCCCCTTGCGGGAAGGGCCTCCCGCAAGCGGAGGGGGAAGCTTCTCGCTAGCCATCCACCAACACCCGAAAGCTCTCGATCACCGTGTTCGCCAGCAGCTTGCGCGCCATCTCCTCGGCGGCCGCGCGGGCGCGATCGGGATCGCTCTCCGCCAGCTCCAGTTCGATCACCTTCCCTGCCCGCACCTCGCCGACGGCGGAAAAACCCAGGGTATGCAGCGCGTGACCGATCGCCTTGCCCTGCGGATCCAGCACACCCGGCTTCAGCATCACCGTCACCGTCGCCTTCACTGCATCAGCTCCGGGCCCTTCATGTCGCGCACGCCTGCCTCGGGCAGGATGCCGAGACGCTTGGCGACCTCCTGGTACGCCTCCTCGACCTTGCCCAGGTCGCGGCGGAAGCGATCCTTGTCCATCTTCTCATTGGTCTTGCTGTCCCACAGCCGGCAATTGTCCGGGCTGATCTCGTCGGCCAGGACGATGCGCATCTCCTCGTTCTCCCACAGCCGGCCGAACTCCAGCTTGAAGTCGACCAGCGTGATGCCGACCCCCAGGAACAGGCCGGTGAGGAAGTCGTTGATGCGCAGGGTCAGCGCCACGATGTCGTCGAGATCGGGGGTGTTGGCCCAGCCGAAGCAGGTGATGTGCTCCTCGGACACGATCGGGTCCTCGAGCGCGTCGTTCTTGTAGTAGTACTCGATGATCGAGCGGGGCAGCCGGGTGCCCTCCGGGATGCCGAGCCGCTTCGACAGGCTGCCGGCCGCGACGTTGCGGACCACCACCTCAAGCGGAATGATCTCGACCTCGCGGATCAGCTGTTCGCGCATGTTCAGGCGGCGGACGAAGTGGGTGGGGATGCCGATCTCGGCCAGCCGCATCATCAGATATTCGCTGATGCGGTTGTTCAGTACGCCTTTGCCGGTGATGACGCCCTTCTTCTGGGCGTTGAAGGCGGTCGCATCGTCCTTGAAATACTGCACCAGGGTGCCGGGTTCCGGCCCCTCGAACAGGATCTTGGCTTTCCCCTCGTAAAGCTGGCGGCGACGGGCCATCACGGTCCCCTTTTGGGCGGCGGTTCGGATATAGCAGCGCATGGCTCGGGCCGCCATGCCAGGGGGCCTTGCCCCCTGGACCCCCAGCAAAGGCGGAGCCTTTGCAATCCATCAGTTCAGGTCCAGTGCGGGGTTCCAAGGGCTAGGCCCTTGGCGGGAGCCCAGAGGGAAGAGCCCTCTGGTGGGCTACGACCCGACGGGGTTGAACGGCGCCACGTGCGGCGGACCGGCAGCGAACCGCCAGACCACGGGGCCCGCCTGCGGAATCGCCACCAACGAGGCGCACACGGTGCCGAAGCCGCCGCGCGGTACCACGTTGATCTGTTCGCCCGGTTCCCCGCTGCGGTCGGCGACGATCTCCTGCCAGGATCGCCAGTCTCCTGGTTCCGGCGCGGCGGCCGACCTGAACCGTGGCAGATGCCGGGCGACCCGAGGGCTTTCCAGATCGTCCGGGTCGTGTGCTGTGACCATGTGCAGGCCGGGGGCGAGCGCCTGGACCTGCGGGTGGCCATGCCCCAGCCCGCGCACGAAGCTCGCCCCGGATCGATCGGCAAGCACCAGATTGAAGCTGCGCCAGGCGCCGGCGTCGAGCGCGTCGATCGCGGCGGCGGCCCGGTCGGCTCTTGGGTGCGCCAGCGCCAGCAGCGGCAGATCGCCGCGGCTTCGCTTGCCGGCGACGGGGCCGAGACTGCCAGGGCGGTTCAACACCGCGGCGACCACTCCATCGGCGTTCACACCCATCCAGGTCCCGCCGCCCGAGCGGTCGCGGCCGGCGATCACACCCGGCAGTTCCGGCCAGTGCATGGCCGGCGGGTCCCAGGCCCGGTTCAGCAGCTCGTCGCGATTGGCGGCGATAACGACCGGCCAGATGTGGCCGGGACGGATCAGCAGGACGACAGTGCACATCGGACGGATTTGGCTAGACCGGGCTGATGCGTTCCCAGGTCAACTCGCGGTGATGCATGACGCCGTCGATCTCGCGCGGTGGCGCACGCAACACCATCCGCTCGCCCTCGAAGCGCACACCGCGAACCTGGGCTGTGTTGACCAGCGCCGGGTTCGGCGATGCATCCACATGTGTGGTCAGGACCGTCCCGTCAAATGTATAGTCACCGCAATAGCCACCGTATTCGCGCCTGGCCCCGGGCGGCAGTTCCGCGCGCCCGTCGCTCAGCGCGGCCATCATACGCTGGTCCGCGGTGAACACGATGCGGCCGATCGCCTGCGGCCCGTACGGCAACGGCAGCGGCCGCCCCTCCGGATCGAGCGACGTCGCCGCAACCAGACGCCAGGTTCCTATGATGTCAGGCATGGGCTTCCCTTCAATCACGTCATCCCCGCATGGGGTTTTACCGTGGGTGTTCCTGGATGAATACACGGGCTGCGGCCTCGATCGTCTCGGATGGATGTGCGCCGCAGTAATTGTCCATCCAGCCGTAGACGGCATCGGCTTGCAGTCCATGCAGAGGATTCAGCTCCCCGAGGACCATCGAGCCGATTCCGGACAGAAATCCGACGACCCATTGCTCGCTCATTCGCGTTGCAGGGCCGTGCGGATCGCGCCGCGCTTCCGACCATGCTCCGCAGGTCAGTGTGCCATTGCCGATCAGCGCATAGCCCACCGCATGGTCAGCGGCAGCCAAGGCGGCGACCGTCAGGGCGGCGGCCACCAAGGTGCGTGTCATCACAGCGTCGAACCGGCGGTGTCTGCCGCGTCGCGGGCCATCGGTATCAACGCCGCCGGTGCGCCCAGCCAAGGATGCCACCCCCCGCCGACAACGCCCCGCGAGGGTTGCGGCGCCCGCCGGGAAGACAGTTGAAACCCGGCGCTCGGAGCGGTGGTCGGAATGCGGTTCGAGACCAGCGGCTGCTCGGGGCGGCCAAGCGCCACACACCGCTTCACAGGGCAGCTTCCTGGTCTGCCGGGATGTACGGGATCGTCCCCTTTTCGTGCGCGATGACCTGCACCTCGCGCGGCATGTCGCGCAGGTCCACCAGCAATCCGTTGACCTGTGCCATCCACACCAGGGGATTGTGGTCGACGAGGCTGCGCAGCATCCAGGCCGGATCCATGCGGTTCGTGTGCAGCGCATCCCTGATGACCTTGGCCTTGCCGCTCGCGGTGCTCTCGCCGACGCCGAACGCGGCGCAGATCCCGGCCATGGTCATGTAAGGCTGGGTCGCCTTGTCCGACAGGAAGTTGAGCTGACCCAACAGGTGGATAATGCCGCAGGCCCAGGTGCGCGGCTGCCCCGAGTTCAGCGGGCTTGGGCGCTTGCGGCAGAGGGCGGCGGTCATGGACCGTGCGAGGTCACGGTACTCGTCGTTCAGGTGGTCGCGGCAGAATGCGTCCGTCAGCGCGACGACGGCGTCGTAGGTGGCCTGCATTGCCTTGGGGAAGGACGTGGAACGAGAGGGTTGCATGGCTCGGGCCTCGCTGCGAATCGGGTTGTCGGAATCCAGGGTACCGTCTCGGCAAGCCAGCGCCAAAACGGTGAACGCGCGATGGAGCGCGCTTGACCTGACTGGCGGACATATCTCAGACGGCAACGTTTGGCCGGAAGGAGACGTTCCGCTTTCAGCCGCTGAACCGCTCGAGCAGGCGAATGCCGGCGATCGCCCGTCGGGCTGCATTGCAAAAGCCCTGGGTAGGAAGCGATCCGCACTGTAGCGTAAGCGGGTTATGTCCTGGAAGAATGAGACCGGGTGTGAGTGCAGCTAGAGCCTCGGTTCCGCCCGCAACGTTGGCTCCGCTCCGGAACCCAATTTTCCGTTCGATCTGGCTATCCACGCAGGTTTCGAGCCTCGGCTGGCTGATACAAACGGT
>DASXNR010000441.1:0-6976 GCA_036494925.1 Acetobacteraceae bacterium | reverse complement strand
CGATGCGCAGGCGCGCCAGCACCGCCGCGTTGGACAACCGGCTGATCGTGGCGAAGCGCGGATTGACCTCCAGACGTTCAAAACGGAACGTCACCGGACAAAGCGGATCGAAGCTGGCCGACAGATCGGCGAGCACCACGACAATCAGCCGCTCCACCAACGTGCGCTCGATGGTGGTATAGGGCCGGCCCTCGATGCGCATCGCCGCGGTGCCGCGCCGGCCGCCCAGCAGCACGTCGACGATCGAGTAGATCATCGCGGAATCGACCACCATCAGGCCGTAATTGTCCCATTCGTCCGCTTTGAACACGGCCAGCATCGCCGGCAGCGGGATGGAGTTCAGGTAGTCGCCGAAGCGCAGCGACAGGATGTTGTCGATGCCGACCTCGACGTTGTCCGAGGTGAAATTGCGCAGACTGGTGGACATGATGCGCACCAGCCGGTCGAATACGATCTCCAGCATCGGCAGGCGCTCGTACGAGACGAGTCCCGAGCTGATGATCTTCTGCATCCCGGTGCGATTCTCGCCGCCGGCGGGACCTTCGTCGAAGCCCAACAGGCTGTCGATCTCGGCCTGGTTGAGCACGCGCGCGGGCTGCGCTGACTGCTCCTCGCCGCCTTCGGTCTCCGCGCCCCACGCGGCGGCCAGTTCTTCCTCGGACTGTGGCTGTTCCGGAGCGTCGCTCATTGGATCAGCATCTGGGTGAACAGCACGTCGGTGATGCGTGCCGGAGCGGCGGCCAGGTTGGCGCGGGCGATCAGTTCCTCACGGAGGCGGTAGGTGCCGGCGGAACCACGCAGCTCCTGCGGGCGCATTTCGCGCATGTAGGTCAGGAACAGGTCCTGCAGGCGAGGCATGGCGGCCTTCACCCGTTCGACGTCCTCCTGTTTCGTCACCTCGAGCCGCGCGGTCAGCTTCACGTAGTTCGGTCGCTGCGGATTGCTGTTCAGGTTGGCGATGAACTCAGGCAGATCGACATAGATCGGCACCGGAGGTTTTGCCGGATCGTCGGGCTTTTCGGCATGCTGCATGCCGAGCAGGCGCGGCAGGATGCCGGTGAACCACAGGCCGGCGCCGACGCCGAGCAGCGCCACCGGGGCGGCAAGCAGGATCAGCTTGCGCCTGCCGCCGGACTTCGGTGGCGGCGGCGCTTCGGTCGTGTCGTCCGGCTTGTCTGCTTCCACCGCTGGCGCGGCCTTGGCCACGGGCTGCTCCTTCGCACGCGCCCGGAGCATCGCAGGGAAGCATTAAGGAAGGGCTATCGGTGGGGCGCCCGGAGCGGTTTCAGGTCGAGCGGGAAAACAGCATGTCGCGTCCCAATCGCCGGCGGCCAGTTTCGTGGGGTCAGCGTCGGCCGCCTGGCCGATGGGAACTCGCAATGACGGTATTGGTTGAAGCTGCGCTTGCCGCAAAATGACGCGCATCACCTTTTCCCGGTCATCGTGCGCGCGGTCCAGGCGACGCTACTGACCAGAAGCTTGCCGACCGCGACGTCGAACGCCTCCACGACGCTGTCGAGACTGTCGTGCGTCGCGGGCGACGTTTCCGCTATCACCGTCTGCCCGATCATCCGGTGATCCGGCATTCTGACCAGACTGAGCGCCAGTGTGATGACGACAGCAGGCGGTTGGTCTCCCGGAGCCTCGTAGCTTGCCTGAAAATCGCGGATCTCGGTTTCCAGCACGTAATCGGGGGTCAGAGTGCGCGCGCTGCGCCCGACCTCGGCGATGCTCCCGTCATTTTCGAACGCCTCGACCAGCAGGCCTTGCAGCAGCAAGGGAGCCCGGTCGGTCCAGAGTGAATCCGCATAATAGTCGAATCGGGTCCGATTGCGGGTGAGCGCGATGCGGTCCGTGTCGAGACTCTCCGACGCGGTCGGAATGTCGACGACGAGCCGTTTGTGCAGGACATGTTGGTTCGGCGGATCATCGGCCGGCGCGCTGAGGCGGTAGATCTGCGCGGCGGTCGGCTTTGGCAGCACGCTGCATCCGGCGAGCGGCACAATGCACGACGCGGACACGAGGAGACTGCGGCGGGACAGCGCCAGGCTCATTTCGGCTGGTAGCCCTGATGACGATCCCCGAGCAACAGCCGGCTCGGGTCGCGCTCCAGCCCGGTCGAGACACGATTGAGGCTCGCCAACAGCCGGCGCGCGTCGCTCAGCAGCTCGTCCAGTTGCGCCGTCGCATTGGTGGTCAGATCACGCAGGCCTGGTCGGCTGGCCTGCACGACCGCGTCGAGATCGGACGCCAGCCTGGTCGCGTGCTCGAACGTGGTGTTGGCGGTGGCGATCAGCCGGTCGGCGTTGCCGGACGTACGGTCGAGGTTCGCCAGTGAGTCTTTCAGTGTGGCGCTCGCGTCCGCCAGATTGTGCATGGTCACGCCGGAATCGACGATGAGCTGGTCGATGTCCTTGCTGCGCCGGTCGAACACGGCGGTGGTGTCGCGGATATTGTCCAGGGTCTGCGCGATCACGGCGCGGTTCTTGTCGTCGAGCACGGCTTCCACCCGATCCGCGATAACCATCAGCCGCGACACCAGCTCGGGCGCGTTATCGAACACCTGCTGCAGCGACGAGGGGCGCGATGCGATCTGCGGATACGCCTGTCCGGCGGCGGTTGTCAGTACTGGTGAGCCGAGTGTCCCGCCGGAGATCTCGACATAGCTGACGCCGGTCAGTCCCTGGGTCTCGATCGACGCGACCGAGTCGGCGTGGATCTCGATCGTGTCGCGCACCTGAAGCAGCAGGGTCACGAGCCTGGGGTCTTTGGGGTCGAGCCCGATCCGCGCGACGCGGCCGACCTCGATGCCGTTCAATCGCACCAGCGCGCCGCTGCCCAACCCGCTCACCGGTCCGGCAACGTGGGTTTCGAAATACTGGTATTGCGTCTCGAACTGCACCCGCGCGAGCCACAGAGTGGCGACAAGGATACCTCCCAGCACCGCCAGCACGAACGCTCCGACCGCAACATAACCGGCTCGCGCCTCCATTTGAACGTACCTTCCGCTACGTCGCGAGTGCCGCCCGGCCGCGCACGCCGGTGAAGTATTCGTGGATCCAGGGGTTCGGATCGTCGCGCAGGCTGGCGATGGTGCCAATCGTGATCTTGCTGTCGACCAGCACGGCAATGCGATCGGTGGTCGCGCGCAAGGTATCGATGTCGTGCGTCACCATGAACACGGTCAGACGCAGGCTTTGCTGCAGGTCCCGCACCAGCGCGTCGAACTGCGCCGCGGAGATCGGATCGAGACCCGCGGTCGGTTCGTCGAGAAACAACAGCTCGGGATCGAGTGCCAGGGCACGCGCCAGGCCGGCCCGCTTGCGCATGCCACCGGACAGTTGCGCTGGATACCGTCCGGCGGCATCCGGCGGCAGCCCGACCATGCTGAGCTTCACCGATGCCACCTCGTCCATCAAACGCTGCGGCACGTCGGTGTGCTCGCGCAGCGGGATCTGCACGTTCTCCGCCACGGTCTGGTCGCCGAACAGGGCGCCATCCTGGAACAGCACGCCCCAGCGGATCTGCATTCGCACCAACTCGTCGCCGTCGAGATCGGCGACATTGCGGCCCAGTACCTCGATCGTTCCCGCGGTCGGCTGCTGCAGCCCGATGATCGAGCGCAGCAGAACCGACTTGCCGGAGCCGGAGCCGCCTACCACCCCCAGCACCTCGCTCTGAAATACCTCGAGGTCGAGGTGGTCGTGCAGCACCCGCCCGCCCAGCTCGGTCACGAGCCCACGGATGCTGATCACGGCGTGCGGCGCGGCGATCGCACTCATATTCCGAACCGCGAGAAGGTGATCGAGAAGGCGGCATCGGCGACGATGACCAGGAAGATCGATTCGACCACCGCCTGGGTGGTATGGCCGCCGACGCTAGAGGCGTTGCGCTCCACCTGGAAGCCCTGATGGCAGCCCACCAACGCGATGATGAATGCGAACACCGGGGCCTTGATCATTCCGACCCAGAACGTCCATCCGACCACGGCTTCATGGAGCTGGTGCAGGAACACCGGGATCGTGATGTGGAGTTCGAGATAGCACATGACGGCGCCGCCGATCAGGCCCATCGCATTGGAATAGAATGTCAGCAGCGGCAAAGTGAGCAAAATGCCGAGCAGGCGCGGCAGCACCAGGACCTCGACGGTGTTGAGGCCCGAGACCTGGATGGCATCGAGCTCCTCGCTGACCTTCATGGTGCCGATCTGCGCCGTGAAGGCCGACCCCGATCGTCCGGCGACGATGATCGCCGCCATCAGGCCGCCGAGTTCGCGCAAAATGCCGACCCCGAGCAGATTGACGGTGAACACCTCGGCGCCGAACCGGCGCAATTGGTCGGCTCCCTGATAGGCGAAGACGATGCCGATCAGGAATGACAGCAGGCCGACGATCGGCAGCGCGTTGAGGCCGGTCTCTTCCATCTGATGGACCAGCGCCGCAACGCGCAGCCGTCTGGGCTGCAGCACGGTGGCGACGGTTTCCGACACGACAAGTCCGAAAAATCCGACCAGCTGATAGCCTTGGTGCAGCGCATGACAGAGGCCGCGGCCGATGCGTTCCAGCCGTGTCGTGAACGAATGGCGCGTCGGCAGCTTGACCGGCGGTGCCCGGCATTCATAGTCGATGGTGTGAACCAGGGCGCGGTACTCGGGACGCACATTGACCGGCTGCACCACGAGGCCGTGGTGTTCCAGTGTTCGCTTGGTGCGCAGCAACAGCCATGCACCGACGGTGTCGAGCCGGCCGAGTGCGCCACAGTCGATCTCGACGCGGGCGGACCCCGCGGCATCCAGCGCACGCAGGCCGGGATCGAGGCGGCGGGCCTCACTGACGATCCAGAACCCCCCGACCACCAGGCGTAACGTGTCGCCCCGGCGTTCGATGCTGTACCACGCGGCGTCCGCCGCTGTCGGCGGTCGCGCTACCGCGACCATGGCGCGACCGGAGCCATGCCGTGCCTACGGCGGCGGTTGGGAATGTGGCGCGTGCGACGCATCGGTGCCGAAGCTGTGGTCCGGCTTTGCCGGTGTCCTGCACGTAGCGACGATGTTTGGAACAATACGCCCGGCAAATTCGGCCGGACGCGGCAATCGGTGCCGGTTGTCAGCCCGCGAGAGCGGGTCCGAATGCCCCCAGCTGGCCGGCGGCGCCCGGTGGCACACCGCTTGCTCCCGGCACTGGCATGAACACCGTCAGCAGCGTCGCCCTTTCCCGCCTGGCCGCGCAGCAGCGCGTCATGGACGTGATCGCGGGCAACCTCGCCAACGCCAACACGCCCGGCTTCAAGGCCGGGCGGGTGCAGTTCAGCGACTGGCTCACCCGTGAACGTGGCACCGATGCGCCGCACGGCGATCGGACCATCGCTTACACGCAGGACCGTGCGACCTGGCGCGAACAGCGCGTTGGAACACTGACCCACACCGGCAACCCGTTCGACCTCGGCATCACCAGCGAAGGCTTCTTCACCGTGCGCACCGCAAACGGGCCGCGGATGACCCGCGACGGGCGGTTCGGCCTGATGCCCGACGGCACGCTGTCCGACAGCGCGGGCAGCGCGGTGCTGGACAACAATGGGCAACCGATCGTGCTGGCGCAGACCGACACGCAGGTCACCATCGCCGGCGACGGCACCGTGTCCAGCGAGAACGGCCAGCTCGGCAAGATCGGCGTGGTGGTCCCCACGGACCCGATGCAGCTGACGGCCGAGGGCAATACGCAGTTCCGCGTCGGCTCGGCGACCGCGCCGGTCACGTCGCCAGGCCTGGTGCAGGGTTCGATCGAGGATTCCAACGTCCAGCCGATGCTGGAGATGACACGAATGATCGACGGCGAGCGGCAGTTCCAGTTCATCAGTCAGTTGATCCAGGCCGAGAGCGACCGGCAGCAGGCGGTGATCGACAAGCTGCTGCCGCAGCAGCAAAGCTGAGGAGATTGTTGGCATGCGCTCACTCGATATCGCCGGCACAGGAATGCAGGCACAGCAGACCAACGTCGAGGTGATCTCCAACAACATCGCCAACATGACCACCACCGGCTTCAAGCGGCGGCGGGCCGAGTTCCAGGACCTGATCTACCAGAACCTGCGCCGGGTCGGTTCCAACAGCTCGGACAACGGTACGATCGTGCCGGCCGGCGCCCAGGTGGGACTTGGCGTCAAGACCGCGGCGATCTACCGGATCAACGAGCAGGGCAACCTGCAACAGACTTCCAACACGCTGGACCTGGCGATCCAGGGCAACGGCTACTTCCAGGTGACGCTGCCGTCCGGCGACACCGCCTATACCCGCGACGGCACGTTCGGCCTGGCGGCCGATGGCACCATCGTCACTGCCGACGGTTACGCCGTGCAGCCCGGCATGCAGATCCCGTCGAACGCCACCGGCGTCACGGTGAACGCCTCCGGCCAGGTGCAGGCCACGATTCAGGGACAGACCGCCCCGCAGACCGTCGGCCAGTTGCAGCTGGCGGTATTCCCCAACGAGGCGGGACTGGATGCGCAGGGCGACAACCTGTTCCTGCAAACCTCCGCGTCCGGGCCGCCGGTCACGGGCAATCCGGCATCGACCGGCTTCGGTTCGGTGATGCAGGGTTTCACCGAGACCTCCAACGTGAATGTCGTGACCGAGATCACCGATCTGATCACCGCGCAACGCGCTTACGAGATGAACAGCAAGGTGATCACCACCAGCGACGACATGCTGTCCACACTGACCAACCTGCGGTGATGCCATGACCAGATTGCCGCTTGCCGTTCTGGCGCTCTGCCTTGGCGGCGCTCACGCCGAAGCCGCGACGCTGCGCACGATGACCACGCTGCACGCGCCGGTGGTGCGTTTGTCCGACCTGTTCGACGACGCCGGCGCCAATGCAGATCGCGTACTGGGACCTGGTCCCGGTGCGGGCGGACGCATCGTGGTGGAGGCGGCGCAGCTTGGTGCCATCGCGCGGCAGTTCGGCGTGGACTGGCGGCCGGC
>DASXNR010000440.1:0-11303 GCA_036494925.1 Acetobacteraceae bacterium | reverse complement strand
ACGTCAGCCCATCGCCGCGGCATGGCCCGGCAGCAGACGACGATCCGCCAGCCAGCCGTCGAGACCCCAGACGCGGCCGGCATTCACCGTGACCAGCCAGGCGGTCAGCGTGGCATAGACGATGTGATAATCGATGATCAGGTTCACATGGCTCTCAATATAGGGAAAGTCCATGTGCGCCGTCCAATAGGTCAGCAGCAGCGCGACACCGAACACGCCGCTCACCCGCACCAGCAGGCCCGAGACCAGCGACAGACCGATCAGAAGATGCCCCCAGCTCACCAGGAATGTCAGCACCGGCGAGATCGTCGGCGAGGTCAACGGCGCGTAGACATCGTGGAACGTCTTGGTATGCGCGAGAAACGACGCCGCCGAGAAATCGGACGACAGGACCTGCCACGCGCCGGCATAGAGGAACGTCCAGCCCATCAGCAGCCTGAACGCAAGTACGAACTTCCTGTCCATCATGACGCCGTTCATCCTGAGCCTCCCGCTCTGTCACGGTTCGCGGGCAGATTAGCGGCGACGAGTCGGCGCGCATTGATTCAGATCAACCCGAAATGAAGCCGCAGACGCGCCCGATCCTGCTGCTTTTGCTGACCGCGGCCGCGCTGCTCTGGGCGATTCCATTCGCCTGGATGGCGGTGGCGAGTCTGCGTCCGGGCGACGCCGGTGCCACGGACGTCGCCTCGCTGTTTCCCGCCGGGCCGTTCAGCCTGGCCAACTTCGCCGAAGCCTGGAGTTCGGGGCATTTCCCGCTCTGGTATCTCAACACTGTCCTGCTGTGCGGCGGCATCCTCCTCGTGCAGTGCGTGACAATCAGCCTGGCCGGCTATGCCTTCGCGCGGCTGCGGTTCCGCTGCCGCAACATGCTGTTCCATCTGTTTTTGCTGCAGCTCATGCTGGTGCCGCCGATCCTGATCGTGCCGAACATGACGACGCTGGTGACGCTGCATCTGTACGACACGCTACCAGGCGTGATGGCGCCGTATTTCGCATCGGCGTTCGGTGTGTTCCTGATGCGGCAGACCTTCCGCACCATCCCGCGCGACTATGAGGAGGCGGCGCTGGTCGATGGCGCGTCGCTTCCCACCATCATCTTTCGCGTGCTGCTGCCGCTGGCGCGGCCCGGGCTCGTCGCGTTCGCCATCGTGTCGGTGACGGCACACTGGAACGAATTCCTTTGGCCGCTGATGGCGACATCGTCGCCGGCCAATCAGGTGCTGACGGTGGGACTGGCGTCGTTCACCTCGGGCGCCGAAGCGGGCTCCGAATGGGGCGTGATCGCCGCCGGCACGTTCTTCGTCGCGGCGCCGCTGCTGCTGGTGTTCCTGGCATTCCAGCGGCAGTTCGTCTCCAGCTTCACGCTTTCCGGGATCAAGTAGGAGGAGTTGCCATGAATTGGGCCGATACACAGTCATTGCGAGGCGCCAAGCGACGAACCAACCCCATACTAGGTTGCTGCGCGGCTTCGCTGCTCGCCATGACAGTGGTGCCCGGCGGAGCCGCGCGCGCGGCGACAGAGATTGACCTGTTCTTTCCGGTCCCGGTGCAGGGCAAGCTCGCTGTCGAGATGCAGCGGCTGATCGAGCAGTTCGACCAGGATCACGGCGATATCCATGTCACCGCTGTCTATACCGGCAGCTATGACGACACCAATCTGAAGACGCGTGCTGCCATCCAGGCCGGTCACCCGCCAGGCGCGGTGCTCATGAGCGCCAACTTCATCCGTGAGTACGCGATCAACAACGACGCGATGCCGCTCGATGAATTGATCGCCAAGGATGGCCAGACGCCGACCCAGTTCATGGAGCTGTTCTGGCCGGCGCTGAAGCTGAATGCCACCGAGCAGGGACACGTCTATGGCGTGCCGTTCCAGAACTCGACGCCACTGCTCTACTACAGCGTCGATGCGTTCAAGGATGCCGGGCTGGATCCGGACAAGCCCCCGGTCACCTGGCAGGACTGGGTGGACGACCTGCGCAAGCTGACGAAGCACGACGGCGGCACCACGAACCGCTGGGGTCTGATGTTCCCGGGCACCTACGACTATCTCGGCTGGATCACCAGTGCCTTCGCGATGTCGAATGGCGGCCAGTACTACAATCCCGACTACGGCGGCGAGGTCTATTATACCGCACCGAGCACGATTGGCGCGGTACGTCTGATGGACGCCATGGTGCACAAGTGGCACGTGATGCCCGAGGGCGTCACCGACGCGAACGCGGTGACCACGGCGTTCTTCCAAGGCCGCACCGCGATGATGGTCCTGTCCACCGGCTCGCTGTCGTTCGTTCGCGAAAACATGAAGGCGCCGTACCGCGCCGCGTTCCTACCACGCAGCCTGGTGAACGCCGCGCCGATCGGCGGCGCCAGCCTGATCGTCCCGCGCGGCAATTCGCCCGAACGGCAGGCGGCGGCCTGGACGCTGATCAAATGGCTGACCAGCCCCGAGACCGCCGGCGGCTGGAGCCGCTTCACCGGCTACTTCGCCCCGCGCATCGCCGCCTATGACCTGCCTGAGATGAAAACCTTCATGGCCCAGCACCCGAACGCCAAGGTGGCGCTGGACCAGCTGGCCTATGCGCGGGGCTGGTTCGCCACCTACAACACCGTCGGCGTGCGCAAGGCGCTGGAGGACGGTGTGCAGGCGGTGCTGTCCGGCAAGGCGACCCCCGAGGTGGCGCTGCAGACGGCGCAGCAACAGGCCGACGCGCTCATGAAATCGTATGTGGAACAAACTGCGCTGAAAATGCCAGAATAGGCGTCCCTGTCCGTAGGAGCGCCGCATCATGTTGATTTGCCAGCTCACCGACCTGCACGTCCGGCCGGTGGGACAAGCTGCCAATCGCGTCTCAGAAACCAACATGTTCACCGAACGCGCATTTCGGACGGTGGCAAGGCTGACCCCGCGCCCAGATGCGGTGGTGATCACCGGCGATCTGACCGAGTGCGGCCTGGACGCCGAGTACAGCAACCTCAATCAGCTGCTCCGCAAGCTCCAGTCGTTTCCAGTGTTCGTCATCCCCGGCAACCATGACCGGCGCGGCAATCTGCGCGAGGCCCTGAAGCACCTCCCCGGCGTAGTCAGCGACCCGCACTATGTTCAGTACGCCGTCGACGACTTCCCGGTCCGGCTGATCATGCTCGATACGCTGGTGCCAGGCGCCGGCCACGGTGAGCTGCAAGCCGAACAACTCGAGTTCCTCGACCGTACTCTCGCTGCGGCGCCTGACAAGCCCACCATCCTTGGCATGCATCATCCGCCCTTTGCCTGCGGCATCGCTCACATGGACCGGATCAATCTGCGCAATACACCGGAATTCGCGGCGATCGTCGCCAAACACCGGCAGGTCGACCGGATTATCTGCGGCCACCACCACCGGCCGATTGTGGCCCGGGTGGCACATGCCATCGCCTCGATCTCACCCTCGGTCGCGCATCAGGTCGAGATGTCGCTGGATCCGCATGATGCGGGATCCTTTGTCTTCGAGCCACCCGCCTTTCAGCTTCACCGCTGGACCGCCGCCGACGGCATCGTCTCACACACCGTCTACGTCGAGGACTTTCCCGGGCTATATCCATTCGTCAACGATCCGCAGTATCCCGGCAAGGCCTGACCCACACCATATTGTGACCTGGCAGCGCGGGAGCCCAGTTTCCACGGCGCGTCCGCGCGCCCACATCGGTGTTTTCACGGACTTGCCACAATGGAAGCGACGGGCGAGGCTGTCGTATAGGTCCGCGAAGTGAATTTGCCTGATACAACTACAAGTCGTATGTTTGCGTTATGTTACAGGATGCACTCACAGCGATCGGGGACAATATAGCGGCGATCGCCTTGCCGGCGATGCTGCTCACTCTCGCCGTCTCTGCCGTGGTTGTGATGGCGGGCTGGAGACGGCGTCAGGATCTGTTGCAGCGGCAGGGGCGTCCCATCGTCACCGACCGCGTCGAACTCGGCCAGACCCCGTTCGCCGCCGGAGTGCTTGACGTCGCCGCGGAGACGACAGCGGCGTTGCGCCGGTTCGAGAGCCTTGCTGCCATGCGATTCGTCACGCTGGAACTCGCGGTGCAGCCTGATCTTGCGGTGCGCACCGATCGTCGCGCCTTGCGGGAGATTCTCGCCGACCTCGTTGGACAGGCCATCGATCAACCGTCTTGTGAACGCGTGCTGCTTGGGGCCGCACGCATTGGCGGCCACGTACACATCACCGTGTCGGACGACAGTGAGCAAGCCGATCGCGCCTTGCGAGCCAGCCAGCTAAGGTCTGCGGAGCGCCTCGCTGCCTTGCAAGGAGCAACGTTGGACGTCGACGCCCGGGCGGGACAGGGTACCACTGTGCTTTTGCGGTTGCCCGGTAGTGCGACCGGCCGCCGCCCGGGGAGCGAGGCCGAGAAACTTGACCCGGCGAGTATCTGGGCACCGGCAGGACGGGCACCGGAAAGCAGCAAGGTTGGACAGTAGCGGGACCGTCGCTGCTCTTCCAGCCGAGAATCAAGGGAGTAGTGGCGCAATTCGCATGTCCTCGCGGATGGGGCCGATGCCGGGAATACCAGTGCCCGCTATGGTGTCTTTACTAGACGGCGGCTCGGTTCGCTTGCCGGGCGGCGGAGGATAGGATGGCGGCGGCGGAATGGCCGATTTCTAGCGACGAACTGCACGCGTACGTCGATGGGCAACTGGATGCGGTCCGTCGGCGGGAGGTCGAGCAATACCTCGATTCCCGGCCTGAGATGGCGCGACGCGTGGCGGCTTATCGCACCCAGCGCGACGGCCTTCGCGTGGTGTACGCTGCCTATGCGGCCGAGCCGATCCCTCCCGAGCTCAATCTCAGCCGGTTATTGGAAGCCCGCCTGAAACGGCGGCCCGGCTGGTGGCGGATCGCCGCTGCCGTTGTGCTGTCGCTTGGCCTCGGCGGCGCGGCTGGCTGGTACCTGGGAGCATCGCCGCAGCCGAGCCGCGTCGAGCTGGCGATGTCACTGCTGCAGCAGCAGGCGATGGCGAGCCATGCAGTGTACGCTGCGGACAGCCGCCACCCGATCGAGGTCACCGCCGCCGACAGCGACCACCTGTCGCAGTGGTTGTCGAATCGGCTGCGGCGCAGCGTGGCACCACCCGACCTGAGCGCGCTTGGCTATCGCCTGCTTGGTGGACGGCTGCTGGCAACGGAACGGGGCAGTGCCGCGGCACTGTTCGTTTATGACGATGCACACGGCAATCGGCTCAGTGTGCTGCTGCGTCCCATGGCGCCGGAGTTGCGGGCGGGACGCGCCGACATCACACAGGGACCGCTGTCTGGCTGTACATGGATTGGCGGCGGCATGGGTTATGCGGTGATCGGCGCGGCGCCCGACGAGACGTTGGATGAGATTGCCGATCAAATCCGGCGGCAGGCGAGTCCCGCGCTATAGCGACGACTGGGTGTCCGGGAAGGTGCGGGCGCGCGACAGCGCACGCAGCAAGGTTGCTTCGCTGCGCGGGCAATGCCAGTGGAACTCCATGGACGCGGACTATGTTGTGGTTGGTGCCGGTTCCGCCGGCTGCGTCGTCGCCAGCCGGTTGAGCGAGACCGGGGCGAGCGTGACGCTGCTGGAAGCCGGACCGCGCGACTGGCATCCGATGATTCACATCCCCGCCGGTGTGCTGAAGCTGCTGCACCACCCGGGGGTGAACTGGAACTATAGCGCCGATGCCGGTCCCGGGACCGCCGATCGCGCCATCCATTGGCCGCGCGGCAAGGTGCTCGGCGGATCGAGCTCGATCAACGGGATGCTGTATGTGCGAGGCAATCCCGCTGACTACGACGGCTGGGCGCAGATGGGTTGTCGCGGCTGGAGTTTTGATGACGTGCTGCCGTTCTTCCGTAGGTCCGAACACTACGTGCAGGGCGGCGACACCGAGTATCGCGGCAAAGGCGGCCCACTGCGCGTCGAGGACTATCGTACCATTCTGCCGCTGACGCATCGCTTCGTCGAAGCCGCGCAGCAGGTGGGCTTCCCGTTCAGCGCCGACCTGAATGGCAGGACGCAGGAAGGCGTCGGCTACTCGCAAATGACACGCAAGGGCCGGTTCCGCGGTTCGACCGCACAAACCTTTCTGGCGGAAGCCAAACAGCGCGCGAACCTGCGGATCGAGACCAGCGCGATGGCGACGCGGCTGGTGATGGACGGCAAACGCTGCATCGGTGTTGCGTTCCGCCAGCTTGGCATGGACCGCGAGGCACGCGCGGCACGCGAGGTGATCCTGTGCGGCGGGTCGGTGAACTCGCCGCACCTTCTTCAGGTTTCCGGGATCGGACCGGCCGGTTACCTGCAGTCCATCGGCATTGCGGTGGTGCACGACCTTCCAGGTGTTGGCGCCAATCTGCAAGACCACTATGTTGCCCGGATTTCGCATCGTGCGAAGCATGCAGTCTCGATCAACCAGCTTGCGCACGGCGTCCGGCTGGCAGCGGAAGCGGTGCGGTTCGTCGCCACCGGCCGCGGCGCACTGACATTCGGTGTCACCAGCGCACAGGTGTTCTGCCGGTCACGTCCAGAACTCGCGAGCCCCGATCTGCAACTTCTGTTCACGCCGGCAAGCTATGACCCGACGCGCTTCGGCCAACTGGAACGCGTGCCTGGCATGACGGTGGCGGTATGCCCGGTGCGCCCTGACAGTCGTGGCACGATCATGGCGCGATCGGCCGATCCGTTCGCGGCACCGGTCATCACGCCGAACTACCTGTCGGATCCCAATGACCAGCGCGTGCTGAACGCCGGCATCCGGATGACGCGCAACATCTTTGCCGCACCGGCGATCGCACAGCACAGCGTCGAGGAGACCCTGCCGGGACCAGCGGTGGTTTCGGACGATGACCTTGCGGCCTATTCGCGCGGCTTCGGCACCACGATCTTTCATCCGGTCGGGACCTGCCGCATGGGCGAAGGTCCCGGCGCCGTCGTCGATGCGCGTCTGCGTGTGCATGGCATCGGCAATCTGCGGGTGATCGACGCATCGGTGATGCCGACGTTGACCACCGGCAACACCAACGCGCCCACCATCATGATCGCCGAGAAGGGTGCGGCGATGATCCGCGAGGACACGGCCTAGGCGGGCGGCCAGCCACGCTGCTGATAGGCGCCGTCCCAGAACAGCCACTCATATTGGGTCGAACGGATGAATGCCGTCATCATCCGCGCCCGGACCGTGGCCGTTGTCGCTTCGGCCGCCCGATCGGTGATGCCGATCACCTTCCGCACCGCCTCCCCAAACCCCTCATCGGCGTAGGTGTCGATCCAGGCGCGATACGGATTATCCGACGCGGCATGTTGCGCGACTCGGGTGCCTACGTCCCAATAAATCCAGAAGCACGGCAACAGGGCGGCGACCAGCACCTCCCACGGGTCGTGATACGCCGTTGCCAGCAGGAAACTGGTGTAGCCCAGGCAGTCCGGCCACGGTTCGGCATCGGCAAGCCGCGCGGGATCGACGCCGAACTCGGTCAGGTAGCGTTCGTGCAGTGCCTGTTCGACCGCAACCGCCTCCAGTGCGCAGGCGCCGAACGTGCGCAGCGTGTCGCCATCGGGTCCCTTCACGCCGGCCATCGCCAGGATACGTGAATACTGCGCCAGGTACAACGCATCCTGCACGATGTAGCCTTGGAAGCGCTCACGGTTGAGCCGGCCGGCGGCCAGTTCAATATTGAACGGCAGCTCGTCGATCGCCCGGCGCAGGCGTGCGGTGCGCTGCCAGGCCGCCTCGGAGAATTGCGTCATCGCGCGGTGTCCTCCGTCCAAAGTGCATGGAAGTGATGCACCGGTCCGTGACCGCTGCCAACTGTCAGACGATCGCTCGCGGCGATAGCGGCGGTGAGGTACGCCTTCGCTTCGCGCACCGCCTCCACCACGCCGAGGTGCGGCAGCAGCGCGGCAATCGCGGCCGAGAGTGTGCAGCCTGTGCCATGGGTGTTGCGTGTCTCGATCCGACGGCCTGGCAGCTCGGTGACAGTTGTGCCGTCGAACAGCAGGTCGGTGCTGCTCGCATCGGTAAGATGTCCGCCCTTCAGCAACACCCACTCCGAACCAAGCCGATGCAGATCGCGCACCGCGTGCCGCATGTCGGCAAGCGTCGCCGGCACAGGTCCACCGAGCAACACGCCTGCTTCCGGCAGGTTTGGTGTGATTACGCGCGCGATTGGCACCAGTGTCTCGCGCAGTGCGGCGACCGCATCGTCGCGCAGCAGATGATGGCCGCTCTTCGCCACCATCACCGGATCGAGCACGATCGCGCGCACGCCATGATGCCGCAGGCGGTCCGCAACCGCCGTAGCATTCTCCGCGGTCGCCACCATGCCGATCTTGACCGCATCCACCCGCACATCAGCGAAGATCGCGTCGATCTGCTCCGCGACAAACTCCGGATCGATGGTCTCGAACGATCGCACGCCCTGCGTATTCTGCGCGGTCAGCGCCGTGATCGCCGCCATGCCGTAGGCACCCAGCGCGGAGAACGTCTTCAGGTCCGCCTGGATGCCGGCGCCGCCGCTCGGATCGGAACCCGCAATGGTAAGGACATTGGCGATCATGCCGCGACCGCCGGTGCAGTTTCGTTCAGCCGTGGGAGTACCTCGGTGGCGAACAGCCGGAGGCTCTTTTCCGCCTCAGCGTGCGTCAGGAACCCGGATCGTCCGATGAAGATCAGATGGCCGAAACCGCCTAGCTCCGCATAGCATTCCATGATCTGACGGTACACCGTCTCCGGCCTGCCGGCGAACATCAGCCTGCTGGCGATCGCCTGCTCGGCAGTCATACCGATCAGCGCATCGGCCGGGCGAGCACCGGCCTGCGGTCCGGTGCGCCACATCCGCGGCGCCATCTCCGGCGGCATCCGTCCAGGCAGGAATTTCGAGAACTGCGGCGCCTGCTTCAGCGACGTGTTGAGGAACCACAGGAGCTTGCTGCCGACACGCGCGCCTTCCTCGTCGGTATCCCCGACATAGACGAACGCTGTGTATGCAAAACGATCCAGCGCTGGCGGCGATAGGCCCGCTGCCTCGCGCGCGCCGCGATACGCGGACCAAGCCCGCTTGGTGCCTTCCATGCCACGCAGCACCAGCGCATTGACCATGCCGCGCCGGCCGAGTTCGGCCGAGGTTGCCGGATCGCCTGTCGCCGCCCACAGCGGCGGGTGCGGGCGCTGCCAACAGGGCGGCCAGATGTTCACGTGGCGATGCGTGAAGTGCTTGCCCTCCCAACTGAACGGGCCGTCATGGCTGGTCAGCGTCTTCACGATCAGGTCGATCGCCTCCCAGAAGCGTTCGACGATGCCGATGGGGTTGGCGTTGCCCGACACCATCTCGCTGTCGCCCGACTTGACGAAGCCGATCTCCAGCCGCCCGCGCGAGATCACATCGGCGGTCGCATATTCCTCGGCTATGCGCACCGGATCTCGGCGCACCGTAATCAGCGTGCCCTGGCTGAGGATGCGCACCTTGCTGGTCTGCCGCGCGATGTTGCCGAGAATCATCGGGCTGGCGCCGTACAGGCTGTTGATGCCCGAATGGTGCTCGATCGAGACGATATTGACGCCCAGTTCGTCGCACAACAGGTGTTCGTCGAGGCATTCGTGAAACAGGTCGGCGGCGATCTTCGGATCGCAGTACCTGTTGGGCAGGCTGCCGCGTACCGAGTCGGCGTCGGCCAGCACTTCGGGTGGCACGAAGGGATAGGTATTCTCGCAATGATACCAGGTCTGCATTGCGTCTCTCCCGTTATCGCCCGTGCATGGCGCGCCACACCCGTTCCGGCTTTGCCGGCATCTCGACATGCGTCACGCCGAACTCCGCCAGCGCATCGACGATGGCGTTGACCACGGCACCGAGTGCGGGTGTCGTGCCGCCCTCGCCGGCGGGACGGATGCCGAGCGGATGTGTCGGCGACGGTACCTCGCTCAGTTCGGTATCGTAGGTCGGCACCTCGTCTGCATGCGCGATTGCATAATCCATCAGCGAACCTGACAGCATCTGGCCTGAGTGCGGGTCGTAGCAGACCTGCTCTAGCAGCGCCTGACTGATGCCGTGCGTGATGCCGCCATGCACCTGGCCGTGCACGATCATCGGGTTGATGGCACGGCCGACATCATCCACCGCTGAGTAGCGCGCGATCTCCACCACGCCGGTGTCCGGATCGACCTCCACTTCGCAGACGTGGCAACCATAGGGAAATGCCGCCAGATTCATCGTTTCGTCGCCGATGCCATCGAGCTTGCGCAGATCGTCCGGCAGGTCGTTGCGCTGTACCGTCGCCGCGGCAACCTCGAAGATTCCGATGGACCGGTCGGTGCCCTTCACGGTGAATCGGCCAGCGGTGAATTCCAGATCGGTCACCGCCGTTTCCAATACGTGGCTCGCGATGCGCATGCCCGTGGCGATGATCTGGTTCGATGCGCGCAGCATGACGATGCTGCCCAGCCGTAGCGCGCGTCCCGAGTGCGATCCGCCGCCGACCGAGACGCGTGCGGTATCGCCCTGCACCAGCACGATGCTGTCCAGCGGCACACCGAGCCATTCGCTGACGAGCTGCGAAAAACTGGTCTCGTGCCCTTGGCCGCTGGACACCGTGCCGATGACCACTTCCACCACGCCGTCCGGCTGCACGGTGATCTCGGCGCGCTCGCGCGGCACGCCGGTCGCCGTGTCCACGTAGTTGGCGACGCCGATGCCCCGGCACTTGCCGCGCCGCCTCGCTTCGACGCGGCGTGCCGCGAAACCGGCCCAGTCGCCGAGAGCCAGCACGCGCTCCATCACCTTGTGATAGGTTCCGCTATCGTACTCCAGACCAAAGGGGTTGCGGTACGGCATCGCGGCTTCCGGCACCAGGTTGCGCCGCCGCAGCTCGATGCGATCGAAGCCGCATTGGCGCGCGGCGATATCGATCAGCCGCTCGACCACAAACATCGCTTCCGGCCGGCCGGAGCTGCGATAGGGTCGCGTCGGCGCGGTGTTGCTCAGCGTGGCACACGCGCGGAAATGCACAGTCGGTACGTGGTAGATGCTGGTCATGATCTCCACGCCCTTGGCCAGCGGGCCGAACGACACCGGATATGCGCCACTGTCGACGATGTTGGTGCCGCGCATCGCGAGAAATGTGCCCTGCGCATCCAGCGCGAGTTCGGCATCGGCTGTCAGATCGCGCGCCTGGTAGTCGCACAGGAACGCCTCGCTGCGGTCGCATGTCCACTTCACCGCGCGGCCGACGCGCCGCGCCGCCCAGGCGACCAGGGCGAATTCCGGGTTGGACGCGCCGCGTGTCCCAAAGTT
>DASXNR010000439.1:0-29531 GCA_036494925.1 Acetobacteraceae bacterium | reverse complement strand
TGCAGGCATCCGCCGTCCAGGCACCGCCGTGGAACAGTGGGTCGCCGGCCATCAGCGCCACCGGCCAGCCGTCAAGGCGACAGACCCCGGTGATGATCGGCCGGCCGAACAGGCGGCCCATCTCGAAGAAGCTGCCCTTGTCCACCAGCGCCTCGATGATCCGGCGCATGTGGTAGGCTTCCTTCTTCACCCGCGGGATGGCGGCGATCAGGAACTCGTCGCGGCGCTCCGGATGGTCCCAGTTGCGCACCCGCGGTGGCACGTCCCAGATCGAACCCGGCAGATACGACAGGAATCGCCGCGCGGCATCGAACGCCTCGTCCTCGGTGTCCACCGCGTGGTCCACCGCGCCGCAGGCAAGCTGTACCTCCCAGCCGCCGAGTTCCTGCTTGCTGCGCGGCTCGCCCAGCCGTTCCACCACGGGCGGGCCGGCGACGAACACGGCGGACATCTCCTTCACCATCACCGAATAGTGGCTGGCCGCGAGCCGCGCCGCCCCCAGGCCGGCAACCGACCCCAGGCCCAGCGCCACGACCGGCACCGCCCCCATATTGTTCGCCACTAGATCGAACGAGGTGGTCTCCGACAGCCCGCCCGGCAGATTGGCGCGTCCGGTCGTCTCGATCGTCTTCACCGAGCCGCCACCGCCGGAGCCCTCGATCAACCGGATGATCGGCATGCGGAACTCGGCCGCGATCTGCTCCGACATCTTCGGCTTGCCTTTGATGGAGGCATCCGCCGACCCACCGCGCAGCGTGAAGTCGTCACCCGCAATGGCAACCGGCCGCCCATCCACCGTGCCGCGGCCGAACACGCAGTTGGCCGGCATGAACGCGACGATCTGCTTGCTGTTGGCGTCATAGGTCGCCTTGCCGGCGGTCGCGCCGATCTCGTGGAAGCTGCCGGGGTCCAGCATGCGGTCGATCCGCTCGCGAACGGTCAGCCGGCCGCCGGCATGCTGGCGGGCGACACGGTCGGCGCCCCCCATCTCCTTCGCCAGTGCGATGCGGGCACGCAGTTCCGCAAGTTCCGGCTCCCAGCCGACCGGCGCGATTTGTTGTGGACGGGGCGAAATTGAATCGTCGGGCATCGATGGTGTGTCCTGCTTGTGGCGTCAGCTTGTCGGAGGGCCGCAGCGGTGCCAGACCTGCACCGGCCCGTCGGACGAATAGGATGGCGCGGCCCCGATGCGCAAACGCACCGTGTCCTCGTTGATCAGCGTCATGGAGACGGTCCGTCCCGCGTCAGGGTCGGACGGCGGGACCACGTAGCTGAAGAAATGGCGCGAGTAATCGCCCTGGATATGGCTGCCCGCCGGGGTGACGATGGCCGGGCCCTGGATCGAGATCCGCCTGCCATCCGGGTAGCACCAATGGCCATCGATCACGTCCGCCCGTGCCAACCCGGCACTCGCAACGATCACGGCGCAGCTTAGCGCTGCCGGTTTGCTCCACGCCATCGACACATCATCCTTTCCGGCGGACGCTATGGCACGACGTGCGGGTCTGCAATGCATCGGCGTCTTGCTGCATTGCACAATCCGCCGCAGAATGAAGCTGTGCCGGATGCTCCATTCGATCGGACCGGGCCGATTGCCCAGGAACTCCTGGAGCTGACCGCGCGCACCACCGCCCGCGCCGAGGAAGACCCGTTCGGCAATCCCGTCCTGCTGGTGGCGCTGGCGATCAGCCGGCGTATCGAGGCCGGCGCGCTGGACGACGAAGCGATCGGCATGCTGATCGAATACCTGCGGGATGCCGCCTTTGCCGATCGTGCACGCCGCCTCGCCGACTATGTCGGCGGCACCGATGTCGCGGCGCACACCGCGGTACTGAAGGAACTGGCGCAACGACTGCTGCGGCCGGATCCGAATGACAGCCCGGTGCGCTGGGCAGAGTACCGTGCGCTGGTGGAACGCTCGCGGTTCGCCGTGGTGTTCACCGCGCACCCGACATTTGCGCTCCCACAAGCTGTGGCGCGCGCACTCGCGGAGACCGCCAGCGGAAGGGTGACCGCGGTGACGGGATCGCATCGGCCTCCGCCGATCACGTTGGCCGACGAGTTTGCCCAGGCGGCGGCTGCCATCGCCAATGGCCGCGACGCCATCGACCAGTTCAATGCCGCACTGCTGTCGGTCGCGCACAGCGCGTGGCCGGATCGCTGGACCGAACTGGATCCGCGACCGGTGATCCTGTCGAGCTGGGTCGGCTACGATACCGACGGCCGCACCGACATCGGCTGGTGGGACACGCTGCGGCTGCGGCTGGAGATGAAGCGCCGGCAGCTTGCACGGCTGCACGCGCAGATCACCAGGCTGGCTTCGACCGAGCCGCTCGCCGCGCGCATCGCTGCGGCGCTGGATGCGGTCGGCGAACAGCTCGACCTGTGTCCGGACTCGCCCGAACCGTCGCGCGTCGCCGCGTTCGCGCAGACGTTGGTGGGGCGGCGCGAGGCGGCGCTGACCTCTCCGCAGCCGCTGCTGCCGCTGTTCGACCGGGCGCTTGGTGCGGCGGCCGATGACGATGCGCGACAGGCGCTGTGCGTCGCGCGAGCCGGGCTGGTGTCGCACGGACTGGCGCTCGCGCACACGCATGTGCGGCTCAACGCCGCGCAGATCCACAATGCGGTGCGCCAGCGTCTAGGCATCGCCGACGCACCGGAGGACCCCGCGCATCGCCGCGTGCTGTTCGGTGCAATGAACGCCGCGCTCGATGCGGTGCAGCCGATCAGCGTCGATTTCGGTGCGCTGCTGGCCGAGCAGGCGTCGGCGATCCGGCTGATGATGACCATCGCGCAGATCATCAAGCATGTTGACGGCTCCATGCCGGTGCGCTTCCTGATCGCCGAGACCGAGACCGGCTACACGTTGCTCGCAGCTCTTTGGCTGGCGCGGCTGTTCGGCATCGAGCGGCACATCGAGATCAGCCCGCTGTTCGAGACCGCCAGCGCGCTGGAGCACGGCGCGACGGTGCTGGAGGAGGCGCTGCGTAGCCCGCACTACCGCACCTACCTCCAAACCACCGGGCGGCTCGCGCTGCAGTTCGGCTATTCGGATTCCGGCCGCTATGTCGGTCAACTTGCCGCCAGCTACCTGATCGAGCGGCTGCGCCTGAAGATCGGCCAGACCCTGGCCGCACACGGCATTTCCGGCGTCGAGGTGGTGCTGTTCGACACCCATGGCGAGAGTGTCGGTCGCGGCGCGCATCCCGGATCGCTGGCCGACCGGCTGAAATACCTCTCGCCGACCGCGTCGCGGCAGGCGCTGAACCGCGCCGGACTTGCGGTGCGGGAGGAGTCGGCGTTCCAGGGTGGCGACGGGTATCTGCTGTTCGGCACGCCGGAACTGGCGCTCGCGACTATCACCGGCATCGCCCAGCAGACCTACCACCCGGCGGCCGGTCCGATCGAGGACCCGGTCTACGCCAATCCGGACTTCGCCGCCGACTTCTTTGCCACCGTACGTGCCGGCATGGAGGCGCTGGTCGATGACCAGGGTTACGCCGTGCTGCTGGGCGCGTTCGGACCGTCGCTGGTCGATGTGACCGGCTCGCGGCCGGCGGCAAGGCAGGCGGATGGCATGGTGGGGGCCACGCGCATCCGCCATCCGCGTGAGCTGCGGGCGATCCCGAACAACGCCATCCTGCAACAGCTCGGCTGGTGCGCGAACACGCTGCAGGGCATCGGCGCCGCCGCGGCGCGACATCCCGAGCTGTTCGTCGATCTGCGGCAGAACAGCCGGCGCTTCCATCGCGCGATGGACCTGGTGACGCATGCGCTGGCACATTCCGACATCGACGTGCTGCGCGCGGTGATCGCGACGCTCGATCCGGGAACCTGGCTCGATCGAGCCGAACATACGCCGAAGCGTGCCGGCCGCGAGGCGCTGATCGGCGTGGCGCGCGCGCTGGAACGATTAGGCATCTGGGCGGCGGCGCAATCGATGTTCCGCCACGTGCACGCCGATCATCTGGCGTTGCGCGAGATCTGGCCCGACGCACCGCGCATGGCCACGCGCGAGGTCCTGCTGCACGCGCTGCGGCTGGCGCTGATCCATCGCATCTGGCTGTTGTCCACCGAGATCGCTGATTTCTCACCGCGGCATGGCGTGACGCGGCAGGTGCTGGAAGGAGTTGTGCTGAAGTTGGAGATCGTGCCGGCGCTGGAGGTGCTGGCGCAGATCTTTCCTGCGGCGCCGGATCGGTCGGAGGAGCTCGACTACGCCGAGCCGGTCGCGCCACGCGGCATGACCGCCTATGCGCGCGAGCATGAGGAAATCTTCGCGCCGATGCGCTCGCTGCACGGGTTGGTACGCGAGATCGCCACCATCATCACCCACGAGGTCGGTGCGTTCGGGTAACCCCCACTCCCCACCGGATTGTTTCGTCGCTACGCTCCCCGCAATGACACCGTAGGGGGAAACGGCAAATGCTGCCTGACTATGTCATCGTCGGCGCCGGTTCGGCCGGCTGCGTGCTGGCCAATCGGCTGACCGAGGACGCTGCCACACGCGTCGTGCTGATCGAGGCCGGCGGCCGCGACTGGAATCCGCTGATCCACATTCCCGCCGGCTACATGAAGCTGCTGGATCATCCGACGCTTACCTGGGGCTTCAAGGCCGAATCCGATCCCGGCACCAACGGGCGGGTCATCAACTATCCCCGCGGCCGCGTGCTCGGCGGGTCGAGCTCGATCAACGGCATGATCTACGTTCGCGGTCAGCCGGAAGACTTCGACCACTGGGGCCAGCTCGGCAATCGCGGCTGGACCTGGGACGACGTGCTGCCGTTCTTCCGCAAGGCGGAGAACTGGGAAGGCAACGAAGACGCGGTGCACGGCAAGGGCGGCCCACTGTTCACCTCGCATGGCCGCGACAAGCCGCTGCTGTGCCGGGCGGCCGTCGAGGCGGCGAAGCAACTCGGCCTCGAGTACCGCGAGGACGTCAACAACCTGCCATCCGGTGCCGGCGATGGCGTCGGCTGGGTGCAACAGACGCGTGGCGGTCGCCGTCGTGCGAGTGCCGCGCGCAGCTATCTGCGGTCGGCGGCCAAGCGGCCCAATCTTCAGGTTGTCACCGGCGCACTGGTGCACCGCGTGCTGCTGGATGGAACGCGCGCGGTAGGCGTCGAATACTCGCGCAACGGCAGCGTGGAACGCGTCGATGCGTCGGGAGAGGTGATCCTTGCGGCCGGAGCCATCGGCTCGCCGCACATCCTGCAGCTTTCCGGCATCGGCGATCCCGAACATCTGCAACGCGTCGGCATCGACGTGCACCACGAACTGCGTGGCGTCGGGCGCAACATGCAGGATCATTATCTGGCACGCATCGCGTGCGAGATTGAGGGAGCGCCGAGCCTGAACCAGCAGTCGCGCGGACTGGGGCTGGCCGGACAGGTGCTGCGCTATCTCGCCACCGGCAACGGGATCCTGACCTACGCGGCGTCGCTGGTGGCGGCGTCGGTGAAAGTGCTGCCGGAATCCGCGACGCCCGCCGTGCAGTGCCTGTTCGCACACGGCAGTTATGCTCCGGGGGTCGCGCGGCAATTGGACACTGTGCCGGGCATGACCTGCGGCATGTGGCAGATGCGTCCGTTGAGTCGCGGCTATGTCGAGGCGCGCTCACCCCGACCGCAGGAGCAACCAAGCATCAATCCGCGCTACTTCAGCGACGCGACCGACTGCCGCGCCGCCGTGGGTGGGCTGCGCTGGATCCGCAAATTGTTCGCGGCACCGGCGCTGGCGAAATACGTGGTGGCCGAAACGGTACCCGGGAAGGATGTGCAGAGCGATGACGAGCTATTGCATTATGTGAAGCAGACCGGCGGCACCGTGTTCCATGCAACCTGCACCTGCAAGATGGGACGCGATCTGCTGGCGGTGGTGGATGACCGGCTGCGCGTCCATGGGCTGGAACGGCTGCGCGTGATCGATGCGTCGGTGATGCCGGCGGTCACATCCACCAACACCAATGCGCCGACCATCATGATTGCCGAGAAGGGTGCGGCAATGGTGCGCGACGATGCGCGCATGGCAAAGGCGGCTTGACGCGGCGATCAGCCAGAATATGAAAGGTGACCATGACACTCTCCATTCACGCGATCGATCCGGTTTCCCGGCCGTTCTTTGCCGGCGAGGCGGCCGGCGTGGACATCACCCAACCGCTGACCCATGCCGATGCCGCCGCGATCTCTGCCGGCATGGACCGGTATGGCGTGCTGGTGTTCCACGACCAGCGCTTCACCGACGACACCCAGCTTGCGTTCAGCCGCAATTTCGGCGCGCTGGAGCAGGCGACCGGCGACATCGCGCAGGGCCACGAGCGGCGGCTGTCGATGGACGTGAACGACATCTCCAATCTCGACAAGGACAACCAGGTGCTGGCGCGCGATGATCGGCGACGGTTGTTCGGGCTGGGCAACCGGTTGTGGCACTCGGACAGTTCGTTCAAGGCGGTGCCGGCGAAGTATTCGTTGTTGTCCGCACGGCGGATTCCCTCGGCGGGCGGCAACACCGAGTTCGCCGACATGCGCGCGGGGTACGACGCGCTGGACGAGGCGACGAAGACGGAGTGCGAAAACCTGATCTGCGAGCACAGCCAGTTGTTTTCGCGCAGTATTCTCGGGTTCGCCGATTTCACCGACGACGAGCGCAGCAGGTTCGCGCCGGTGCGGCAGCGGCTGGTGCGCCGCCACCCGGTGACCGGACGGAAGTCGCTGTTCCTGGCGTCACATGCGGGCGCGATCCTCGGCTGGCCGGTCCCGGAGGCGCGCGCCTTCCTGCGCGACCTGACCGAGCATGCGACGCAGCGGCGGTTCGTCTACTCGCACGTCTGGCAACAGTGGGATTTGGTGATGTGGGACAACCGCGTCACCATGCATCGCGCGCGTCCATTCGATCACGCCGAGGTGCGGGACATGCACCGCACCACGGTGGCGTGCGAGCTGTCCACGATGGAGCAGGCGGCGTAGGATCGGTCATGCCCGACCATATCAAAACTATCGGCCTGTACGAGCAGGACTTCTTCGCCTGGGGTCTGGCACAGGCAGAAGCATTGCGGTCCGCGTGGGAAGCCGTGCAGCACGCAACGCACGAGACGACGTTACGACAGATGAGTTGGGAGCGGCCGGATGATCAAGGTTGTGGGACTGCTGACCCGCAGGGCCGAGATTTCACACGATGACTTCGTCGAACACTGGCTGAGGATCCACGGGCCGCTGGCGCACGCGGTGCCGGGCGTCCGTCGCTACGTGCAGTCGCACATCGTCGGCACACGGACGCGCCCGGACATTCCGGAGACCGACGTCGAGATCGATGGCATCGCCGAGCTATGGTACGATGATCAGTCAGCCCTGGCGCGCGCCGCCGCCTCACCCGAGATGAAGCGGCTGACCGACGACGGCGCGCTGTTCATTGGCCGGATCAAGTCCTACATCGTCGAAGAAAAGCAGATCATTCCGCCGCAGGACTGAGCGTGTCCACTGCCTCGTAGGGGAAGCGCTTCACCCGCTCCATGTTCATCCCTTCGATGCGCAGCAGCCGCGTGGAACCCTCGCGCCGCGGCGAATGCAGCACGCCGGTATCATACAGATACGCATCACCCGGCTTCATCGTGTAGTCGCGGACATGCCTGGCCTTGCCGGGCGTGGTCTCGGTCGGGCGCGCCAGGCAGTCCCAGTCGGTCATGATCGTCTCGCCGGCGGCCTGGCCGTAGATTGCCCAGGACGGCCCGTGATCGTGCGGCTTGCTGCCCTTCGCGCCGACATAGCCATGCGCCAGAATGGTAAAGCCGAGATTCGGATCCTCGTACAGCACCTTCCGTTCCGGCGTGCCTTCCGGGATGTACCTGGCGGCGAACTCGCCGTCCTTCAGCACGTCCTTCACCAGGGCGCAGACCGCCTTGCGTCCCTCGGAGCCCGGCTGGCTGTTCAGCGCGTCACGGCACTTGTCGGCGAATTGTTCCAGCGTGTAGCCCATCGCGGTTACCTCCTGTGTGCGGTTCATTCCCGTCGATACGGATAACAGTGCGCCCGATCGAGCGGGATATCGAAATGTTCGGCCAGCGCCTCGATCGCATCGGCGTGCTGCTTGTAGGGATCGCTGTTGCCAGGCCCCACTATGATGCAGCCAAACGAGCGATCGCGGCGTCCGCCCGCCGGCAGCATGGCGGTGACCAGCGGCGCGCCCTCGTCATCGCGCAAGGTCAGGAACAGCGGCATCTCGCGCTGGATGTGCGCCGACTTGCCGATGTCCTGCTCGATGAACACCGAGCTCAGCGGACGGTAGCTCTCGGTCGCCTTCTCCCATTCGCGGCGGAAGTATTTTTCCACCGCATGGCGCATGAGCTCGGATTCCATCGTGGCCTCGCCCTCGCTCACCAGCCGAAACCAGGTCCTGGCACCAGGAGCGTCGCAAATGTACTCCATGTGTTCCTCCCTCCCGGCTTGGATTGGCTTCCGATGCCAGTTTAGGCTGGAGTGGCGGCGCAATCAAACGGTCAGGTGAAGCGCATGGCAACCGGCGTGAGCGCGAACGCGGGCGATTCGTTCGATTATGTCATCGTCGGCAGCGGCGCCGCCGGTTCGGTGCTGGCGCATCGCCTGACCGAGCAAACCGGTGCCACGGTCTGCGTGCTGGAAGCGGGACCACCGGACCGCCATCCCTACATCCACGTGCCGGCCGGCTTCATCAAGATGCTTTTCAACCCGGACTTCACCTGGCAGTTCAAGACCGAGCCGTCCGAGGGCAGCGGCGGCCGGCCGATCCCCACAACGCAGGGACGCACGCTGGGCGGCTCCAGCTCGATCAACGGCATGATCTACAACCGCGGCCAGCGCGCCGACCTCGACAGCTGGGCGCAGCGCGGCAATCGCGGCTGGGGCTATGTCGATATGCTGCCGTACTACAAGCGCACCGAACGGCGGATCGGCATCGCCGATGACCGCATCCATGGGCGCGAGGGCAACCTGCCGGTCACCGACATCGACTGGATCCATCCGATCTGCGAGGCGTTCATTGCCGGCGCGGTCGGCATGGGGATCCCGCGCTGCGTCGACTACAACAGCGGCGACCGCCAGGCAGGGGTCGGATATTTCCAGCGCGCGATCCATCGCGGCTGGCGGCACTCGGCGGCGCGCGTGTTCCTGCATCCGGCGAAGGCGACGGGACGGTTGGAGATACGCACCGACGCTCGTGCCGCCGCGGTGCTGTTCGACGGCAAGCGGGCCGTGGGCGTGCGTTACGTGAACGATCGCGACCGCGTCACCCAGAACGTCGTGCACGCACGGCGCGAGGTGATCCTGTGCTGCGGCACCGCCAATACGGCGAAGCTGTTGCAGATCTCGGGGGTGGGACCGGCGGCGCTGCTGGAGTCGATCGGCATGCCGGTGGTGCACGAACTCGCAGGCGTTGGCGAGAACTTCCGAGACCACTACGCGCCGCGGCTGGTCGCGCGAGTGCGCAACAGCACCACGATCAACGAGTTGGCGCGCGGCATGGGACTGGCGGGTCAGATGCTGCGCTGGGCGATGGGCAAGCCTTCGATCCTCGCGCTGAGTCCATCGCTGGTGCACTGGTTCTGGAAGTCAGACGACAGCATGGACCAACCCGACCTGCAGGGCGTGTTCAGTCCGGCGAGCTACAAGCAGGGGTTCGTCGGGATGCTCGATGACTATCCAGGAATGACCTGCGGGGTATGGCAGCATCGGCCCGAGAGCACCGGCTACGTGCGGGCACGCTCGGCCGATCCGTTCGAGGACCCGGCGATCCAGCCGAACTACCTGGCCGATCCGATGGACCGTCGCGTCTTGATCGCCGGCATGAAGCTGGCACGCCGCCTGTTGCATACGCCGGAGCTGGGGCACTATTTCGATGGCGACATGCTGCCTGGGCCGGAGGTGCAGAGCGACGATGAGCTTCTTGGCTATGCGCGGCAGTACGGATCGACCGCGTACCACCTGATCGGCACCGCGCGCATGGGGCCGGCGACCGATCCGACGGCGGTGGTGGACGATCAGTTGCGCGTGCATGGGATGCAGGGGCTGCGCGTGGCGGACGCGTCGATCATGCCCTCCATGCCATCGGCCAATACCTACGCCACCACGATGATGATCGCGGAAAAGGCGTCCGACCTGATCCGCGGCCGGCCGCCGTTGGCGCCGGTGGAGGGGATTGCGGCCTGAACGGTCAACCGTCAGGCCGGCTAATATGCGAGGCCGGTGTGGAAGGCCTGCGCAGCGTAGAAATACAACTCGGCATCCAGCGCTCGCATGATGTTCGATGCCTTGCGGAAGCCGTGCTGTTCGCCACTGAACAGGAGATACCCGACCGGGATGCCCTTGGCACGAAGCGCCTCCACCATGACCTCGGTCTGGCTGGGTGGCACGACCTTGTCCTCGTCCCCCTGGAAGAAGATGACCGGCCGGTTCAGTACTTCGGCGTGATACAGCGGTGAGCGCTCACGATAGAGCTGTTCATTGCCTGCCAGCGGCGCGATCAACCAATCGAGGTAGCGCGATTCGAACTTGTGCGTGTCACGCGCCAGTGCGGCAACGTCGCTCACGCCGTAGTGGCTGGCACCTCCGGCGAAAGCGTTGCGCGTGAGTGCCATCAGCGTGGTGTAGCCGCCCGCGCTGCCGCCGGTGATGACCATCCGGTCGGCATCCGCCCGACCACTCCGGGCGACATGACGCGCGGCGTTGATGCAATCGTCGACGTCGACGACGCCCCACTGCCCGTGCAGGCGATCGCGGTAGGCACGCCCATAACCCGTGCTGCCACCATAGTTGACGTCGAGGACCGCAATCCCTCGGCTGGTCCAATACTGCACTCGCAGATCCAGCACGCCCGGTGAGAACGCGGTCGGACCGCCGTGGCACTTCACCAGGAGTGGCGGCCTGGTGTCGGCCGGGGCCACATAGTCGGGGTTGGCCGGCGGGTAATAAAAGGCGTGCGCGGTCCTGCCGCCCTCGGTCGGAAACGCGATGTGCTCCGGCACGGTGAAATAGGGCGCGAGTTCCGGCTGCAGGTTCGCCGAACGCCGCAGCACCTGGGTTCGGCCGGTCGCAAGGTCGAGACGAACGATGGAGGCGACCTCGGTGGAGGACGCCGCGCGGAACACCGCTTCCCCTGTGCGCGCACGCACGCAGCCATAGTCGGTATAGGGCAGGTCGATCGGAATGAGCTGAAGCGACGCGAGGCCGAGCTGTGCCAGGTGGCCAACGCCGTCCTCCCAATAGCTACAGACGATCCGGTCGGTGCCGGCGAATGCATAGCTCGACATCCCGAACATCCACGGCGCCTGCGCGAAGTCGGCCTCGCGTGGACAGAGCGCGCGAACCGTGTCGCCCTCCAGTCGGTGGAGGTTCCACCAGCCGCTGCGGTCGGAAATGAAATACAGCTCTCCGTCCGGCGACCATTCCGGCTGAAGCACGGATTCGCCGTGACTGCCGGCGACCATTCTCGCTCTGCCAATTGTGCCGTCAGGCGCGACATCCGCAACCCAGAGCTCGCTCTCGACCCAGGGCATGTTGGGGTGCTGCCAGGTCAACCACGCCAGGTGCGCACCGCTTGGCGAGAGTCTTGGCGCCGCATAGAAGTCATTGCCGCCGGCGAGCACGCGACCGGCGCCTGTCGTGGCAAGATCAACCTCGACGATGGCGTTCTCCACATGGCCGCTGGTTCCCGGATGGCTCTCGCGCACGCCGATCCAGCGGGCACGCGGCATATCGATGATCCCGTCGGCGTAGCGATGACCGGAGCCGGCCGGCGTCAGCGGACTGGGTGTCGCACCTGGCGCGTGACGATACAGTCGCTGATCCGCCATGTGGGAGAAATACGCCACGTCGCCGTGCACGACCGCGGCACCGCCGCCGTATTCATGCACGCGGGTGCGCAGGTTGAACTCTTTCGGTGCAACGTCGAGCGGAGCGCGGCCGGGACGATGCTGCACGAGCACACTACGGCCTTGTTCTTGCGGACGTCCCTCAAGCCAGTAGATATTCGTTCCGTCGAGTTGAACGCCGGAAAGACCTATCGACTCTCCGACAATAAGATCCGAGGTGATCGGGGAGAGCCAGAAGCCGTAAGGGCGCATGTTCTGCATCAGCGGGTTCCTTGGGGCGACCCGAGGCGGCGGGGTGCCTGCGGGCAACTGGCAGAATCTAACACGGAGGAAGAACGGAGGACCACGGAGGGCCACAGGAGCCGGAGCGGTTCCCAGGACGGCGGCCACACATGAATAATTCGGTCAATTGCCTCACCCGCTGTGCAGGCACCGACTCCCGTGGTCCTCCGTGATCCTCCGTTCGTCCTCCGTGTTGAAATACCGAAAATTGCACGCGCCCGGTGTCAACCCAGGTACGCCGGCTTGCAGCTTCGTCGCTCCGGCCCGACACTGAGGGCCGAACGCACAAGGAGCCAAGGGTGAGCGCCTCTTTCAGGAGTACCGAACGTTACATCGCCTCGCGTGATCTGGAAGTGGCGGTGAATGCCGCCGTGACATTGCAACGGCCGCTGCTGGTGAAGGGCGAGCCCGGCACCGGCAAGACCGTGCTGGCCTACGAGGTAGCGCAGGCGCTCGGCCTCGAGCTGATCGAGTGGCACATCAAGTCCACCACCAAGGCGCAGCAGGGCCTGTACGAATACGACGCGGTGTCGCGGCTGCGCGACGGCCAGCTGGGCGATCCACGGGTGCACGACATCGCCAACTACATCGTGCGCGGCAAGCTGTGGGACGCGTTCGAAGCGGACAAGCCGGTGGTGGTGCTGATCGACGAGGTGGACAAGGCGGATATCGAGTTCCCCAACGACCTGCTGCTGGAACTCGACCGGATGCGCTTCTTCGTTTACGAGACGCGGCAGACCGTGATCGCGCGGCATAGGCCGGTGGTGATCATCACCTCGAACAACGAGAAGGAGCTGCCGGACGCGTTCCTGCGCCGCTGCTTCTTCCACTACATCCGCTTCCCCGATCGCGCGACGATGGAGCGGATCGTGCAGACGCACTATCCGGACCTGCGTCGCGACCTGACGCGCGAGGCGCTGAACGTGTTCTTCCAGATTCGTGATGTTCCCGGGCTGAAGAAGAAGCCCAGCACGGCGGAGCTGCTCGACTGGCTGAAGCTGCTGATGGTGGAGGACCTGCCGGTTGACGCGCTGCGCAGCAACGAGAAGCACCTGGTGGTCCCGCCGCTTTACGGTGCGCTGCTGAAGAACGAGCAGGATGTGCATCTGTTCGAGCGGCTGGCGTTCCTGGCGCGGCGCGGGACCTGATGTTCTCGCATCTGATCGAAGGACTGCGGCAGGCAGGGATGCCGACGTCGATCACCGAGTACCTCACGCTGCTCGGCGCGATGCGGGCCGGCGTGGCGGAATGGAGCGTCGATGATTTTTACTACCTGAGCCGCGCGACGCTGGTGAAGGACGAACGCCACCTGGACCGCTTCGACCGGGTGTTCGCGCAGTGCTTCAAGGGGCTGGAGACACCGGAAGGGGTACTGCCGCGCGAGCTGCCCGAGGAGTGGCTGCGCAAGCTGGCCGAGAAGCTTCTGACCCCGGAGGAGATGGCGAAGATCGAAGCGCTGGGCGGCTTCGAGGCGCTGATGCAGCGGCTGGCGGAACTGCTGGCCGAACAGAAGGAGCGGCACCAGGGCGGCTCGAAGTGGATCGGCACCGCGGGGACGTCGCCGTTCGGCGCGTACGGCTACAATCCCGAGGGCGTGCGCATCGGCCAGCATGAATCCCGGCACCGGCGCGCGGTGAAGGTGTGGGACCGGCGCGACTTCCGCGATCTCGACGACACAGTGGAGCAAGGCACGCGCAACCTGAAGCTGGCGCTGCGTCGGCTGCGCCGGTTCGCGCGCCAGGGTGCGGCGACCGAGCTCGATCTGCCGGACACCATCCGCTCGACCGCGAAGAACGCCGGTTCGCTGGACCTGAAGATGGTGCCGGAGCGGCACAATGCAGTGAAGGTGCTGCTGTTCCTCGATGTCGGCGGGTCGATGGACGATTTTGTGAAGTTGTCGGAGGAACTGTTCTCGGCGGCGCGGTCGGAGTTCAAGCATCTCGAGTATTTCTACTTCCACAACTTCCCGTATGAGCGGGTGTGGAAGAACAACCGGCGACGGCATGACGAGCGGCTTTCCACCTTCGAGGTGATCAGGAAATACGGGCCGGATTACAAGCTGATCTTTGTCGGCGACGCGGCGATGAGTCCGTATGAGATCACCATGCCTGGCGGCAGTGTTGAGCACATGAATGACGAGCCGGGCCGCGTGTGGCTGGAGCGGCTGACGTCGCACTACTCGCGTGCCGCATGGTTGAACCCGACGCCGCGCAATTCATGGCAGCATGTGCGTTCGATCGGCATGACCAGCGAGCTGATGGAAGGCCGGATGTATCCGTTGACGGTGAACGGCATCGACGAGATGGCGCGGGAGTTGAGCCACTAGGATGCGCCTTACCCGTCATTCCCGCGAAAGCGGGAACCCAGTGACTGGGCCCCCGCTCTCGCGGGAGTGACGGACTGGAGGGAGGAAGCTCGATGGCACGGCTCGATGGCAAGGTGGCGTTCATCACCGGGGCCGGTACCGGCATCGGCCGCGCAACCGCAATGCTGTTGGCGCGCGAAGGTGCGCGGGTGGCGATCGCGGAGATCGATGCGACCGCGGGCGAGGAGACGGCACACCTTGCCGGCCATGGCGCGATCGCGATCCGCACTGACGTTACCGATGAAGCGAGCTTGCGGGCGGCGGTCCGCGCCACTGTGCGGGAGTTCGGCGCGCTGCATGTGCTGCACAACAACGCCGGCGGCTCGACTCCGCAGGACGACACGGTGGTCGAAGCGCCGATCGAGGAATTCTGGCGCGTTATCCGGCTCGACCTGTTCGGCACCTTTCTGGGGTGCCGTGTGGCCATTCCGGAGATTGTCCGTTCGGGCGGCGGCTCGGTGATCAACATGTCGTCCAACGTCGCGCTGATGGGCATCGCCGGACGCGACTGCTACACGGCCGCGAAAGGTGGCGTTGCGGCGATTACCCGCTCCATGGCGGTCGAATTCGCGGCGCAGCGTGTGCGGGTAAACGCCATCGCGCCCTCGGCCACGATGACCGAGCGCGTGCGCAAGCTGGTGGCGGGCAATGCGGCGCTGACCAAACTCGCGGATGCGCATCTGCTGGGGCTGATCGAACCACAGGACATCGCCAACATGGCGCTGTTCCTGGCATCCGACGAATCGCGCATGGTCACCGGACAGATCTATCCGGTGGACAGCGGCGTGACGATTTCCTGAGGAGGCGGCAAATGAAGATCAAGCGGGTGGAACACATCGCCATCGCGGTGACGTCGCTGCAGCAGTCGATGGACCTGTTGCAGAACACATTCGGCATTCCGTTGGAATACGAAGAACAGATCGGTGCTACGCGGCTTGCCATGCTGCCGGTGGGCGAGACCTACATCGAGCTGCTGGAAAGCAAGGCACCGGACTCCGGCGTCAACCAATGGATCGCCCAGAAGGGCGAAGGCCTGTTCCACATCTGCTTCGAGGTCGAGGACATCGACGGCGCGCTCGCCGAACTGAAGGCCAAGGGCGTGAAGCTGCGTGACGAGACGCCACGCATCGGCCATGGCGGCGCGCGGATCGCGTTCCTCGATCCGGCATCCACCGGCAACGTACTGATCGAATTGGCGGAGTTGGCAGCATGAGCGGTTTCACCCATCCTGAATATCTGGTCGAGACCGACTGGCTCGCCCAGAACCTGAGCAACCCCGATGTGCTGGTGCTGGACTGCACCACGCACCTGATTCCCGACCCAAAGATCACCTATCAGGTGAAGCCCGGCCGCGATGACTTCGAAGCGGGGCACATCCCCGGCGCGCAGTTCGTCGACATGCTGCGCGACGTGTCCGACACATCGCAGACCCTGCGCTTCATGCGTCAGTCGCCGGAGGACTTTGCCGCCGCGATGCGTCGGTTCGGCGCCAACGACACGACCCGCGTGGTGACCTACAGCGGCGCCAACGTCTGGTGGGCGACGCGGCTGTGGTGGCTGCTGCACGAGTTCGGCTATGACAACGCCGCGGTGCTGAACGGCGGCTGGCAGAAGTGGAGCCGCGAAGGCCGCCCGGTCGAGGCGGGTCCGGCACGGCAGCGTGCAGCGGGCAACTTCACCGTGCGCGAGGTGCGCAACCTGATGGTGGGCAAGGACGAGGTGCTGCGCGCGATCGGCGACGGCGCGGTCTGCACCATCAATGCGCTGCAGCCACAGCAGCACACCGGCGGCGGCAACAGCTACGGCCGGCCTGGCCGCATCGCGGGCAGCGTGAACCTGCCTGCGGCGCACCTACTGGATCCTGACACCAACACCTTCCTGCCGGCCGAAGAACTGCGGAAACGCTTCGAAGCGATCGGCGCGATGGACCGCCAGGTAATCAACTATTGCGGCGGCGGCATCGCGGCGAGTGCCGATGCACTGGCGCTGGTCATGCTCGGGCACAATGATGTCAAGCTCTACGACGCCTCGCTGTCCGAGTGGGCGAAGGATCCGACGCTGCCGATGGAAACCGGTTGAGGAGAACGGTCATGCTGGTGCCCCTCGATGGACGCAACATCGCCTATGACCTGGTCGGACCGGAGGCCGGTCCGGTGGTCTGCATGACGCACTCGCTGGCTTCGGATGGCGGCATGTGGACCGAGCAGGTGCCGCCGCTGCTGCAAGCGGGCTTTCGCGTGCTGCGCATCGACATGCGTGGTCACGGCGGCAGTGGGCCGGTTGCCGGTGACTACACGATGAGCGTGCTGGCGGCGGATGTCGCCGCCGTGCTGGACGCGCTTTCGCTTCCGCGTGTGCATTTCATCGGGCTGTCGATCGGCGGCATGCTGGGCCAGGCTTTCGCACTGGAGTACGGCGGCAAGTTGGCATCGGCGATGTGGTGCGACACGCTGCCCTCGACGCCGCCCGGGGCGCCAGAGGTCTGGCAGCAGCGCGTCGATACGGTGCGCGGTGCGAATTCGCTGGCACCGCTGGCCGATCCGACCATCGAGCGCTGGCTGACCGCTGCGGTGAAGCAGAGCCGACCAGGACGCTGGAGGCAGATCCGCGACACCATCGTCGGCACCACGCCGGCGGGCTATCTCGGCTGCGTCGCGGCGATCCGCAACTTTGACTTCGTCGCGCGGCTGCCGAGTGTGAAGCTGCCGGTACTGGTGGTGTGCGGGTCGGACGATGCGGGCACGCCGGCGGCGGACAACCGGCGGCTCGCCGGGCTGGTGCCTGGTGGTCGTTATGAGGAGATCGCCAATGCGCTGCATTTCCCCAATGTCGAACATCCCGACACGTTCAACCGCATCATGCTGGGCTGGCTGAACGCGCAGCGCTGAAGGAGGGGGAGAAGATGCGCCTGGCAAACAAGATCGGGATCGTCACCGCGGCGGCGTCTGGTATGGGTCGCGCCGGTGCGCTGCGCTTCGCACAGGAGGGTGCGGCGGTCGGCGTGGTCGATCTGGACGAGGACGGCGCCAACGCGGTGGTCAAGGAGATCGCCGATCGCGGCGGCAAGGCGATCGCGCTGGCCGGCGATCTGCGGCAGGACGTGTTCGCCCGCGAGATCGTGCGCCGTACCGCCAACACATTCGGCGGACTTGATTTCGTCTGGAACCATGTCGGCCATCCCGGTCCGGCGGCGATCGAGGGCATCGACTGGAAGGATTTCGAACTCGCGATGGACCTGAACGTCCGAACGGTTCTGGTCACCACCGAGGCGGCGATCCCGGAACTGCGCGCACGTGGCGGCGGGGCGCTGCTGTATACCGCGTCCACCTCGGGGCTGACCGGATCCCAGTTCAGCCCGGTGTACAACATCGCCAAGTTCGGCGTGGTGGGACTGGTCCACGGTCTGGCGAAGCGTTATGCACGCGAAAGGATCCGGGTGAACGCGGTGTGCCCCGGCCCGACCGACACGCCGATGCTGCGCGTGTTCGTGGCGCGCCCCGACAGCCAGTTGCCGCCGGGGGAAACGCCTGAGACGCTGGTGATGAAGCGCGGCGGCCAAGTGCCGATGGGACGGCCGGCACAGCCGGAGGAGATCGCCAACGCCGCACTGTTCCTGATTTCGGACGAGGCGTCGTACATCACCGGTGTGGCGCTCCCGGTCGATGGCGGCGCGACCGCCTGACTTGCGGCGCGACAACGCTGCAAATCACGTCATACCAGCGGAAAGCCGGAACCCAGGTGTCGAGCCAGAGCATCTTCAGCCTGACCGGAAACTCACGCGATCACTTGGCTTGATAGGTTTCGCTGCGCTCTACCCATCCTACGAGTTGCTGCGCGCTCGTTGCCGTAGGATGGGTAGAGCGCAGCGAAACCCATCACCCCATCGCGATTCCACTTTGCGTGAAACCGCTCTCGACTAGCGAACCTGCTGCTTCTGCAGTTCGGTAACCAGTCCGCGAAGCTCCGCGTTCGATGGGTCGAGACGCTCCAGCTCTCGCGCGTGTTGCAGCGCGACCCCGGAATCCCCGCGGTCGCGGGCAATCGATATGAGCGCGATCAGAACATCCCGATTGGCCGGGTGTTGTTCATGGGTTGCCTCGAGCAACGACACCGCCTGATCGGATGCGCCGGTCGAGTTCAGCGCGACAGCGTAGACGTAGGCGTAGCGCGCATCGCCGGGAGCAAGCTCATGCGCCTGCCGCAGGAGCGCCAGCGCACCGACGTAGTCATGCTGGCGCACCAGCAGCAAGCCGAGCGAATGCCGGACATCGGCGTTGTTCGGCTCAATCTCCAGTGCACGGCGCAGCAGTTCGGCGCCCCACTGGTCCATTCCCCGCATCCGGTCGAGATCGGCCAAATTGGCCAGCGCCGGCACGAACCTGGGATCGATCCGCAGTGCCGCGCGGTATTCCGCTTCGGCCTGATCGCCTTGCCTCTGCCTGACATCCAACAGTCCGAGGTTCAGGTGGGCTTCCGGACGGTCGGCATCCAAGGTTTCGGCCGCAACCAGTTCCTGGTAGGCGGCAGCGAAGGCGGTTCGCTGTTCCGGGGGCATCGACCGTGGGTCGGTGCCTGCCAGTGCGCGCGCTGCCTCGATGCGAACGGCACGCACCGGATCGGTCAGCAGCCGCACAACCACCTGGATGAGCGCCGGCGAAGGCGACGTCGGCAGCGCTCGTGGCGCCGCCGCACGCACCAAGGGATCAGCGTCGAAGATTGCGGTCTTGATGGCGGCTGCGGATGCCGCGGACGGATAGGCCGGAAGCATCAGCAGCGCGCTGCCACGCGCGATTGCCGGCTGACTCTGGTCCATGATCAACTGATCGAGTTGGCGTTCGGCGTCCACGGCGCCGACCCGGCCCGCATTGAGCGCGACCCCGTAGTGTGACGTGGTCTGCCGTCCCTGGGGGAACCATTCCGCAACCTTTTGCGCTGCCCAGTCCGCGGTGCGGTCGGTATGGCATTGCGTACAGGCGTTCGGCGTGCCGACCGCCTTGGACAGATCGGGGCGCGGCACCCTGAAGCTGTGGTCACGACGGGCATCGACGACCATGTAGGTTTTGGTCGGCATGTGACAGTTCACGCACTGTGCACCGGCACTGCCTGACGCATGATGGTGGTGCGAGGCGACGTCGAATTTTTCCGGCATATGACACTGCGCGCAGAGCGCGTTATCCGCTGCGCGAAGCTTCAGGCTGTGCGGGTCATGGCAGTTGGAGCAGGTCACGCCGGCCGCGTGCATGCGGCTTTGCAGGAACGAGGCGTACTCGTAGACCTCGCCGTCGATCTGGCCGTCGGCGTAATAGAGACCGGGCTCCAGATATGCCGGCAAATACGAGTCAAGCAACGGCGCGTCAGGGGCCTTGTTCGTGGCGATCACCTTGCGTCGAGAATGGCAGGCGGCACAGGCATCGAGTTCCCCGGAAACCAGCGGCTCGGTGCGGCGCGCGATGCCGGTCGCGGGGTTCATCTCCCAGCGGCCGTTATCGGTCGCCTTCAGCCAGGCCACCAGGCCCTTCCTGTCCTGATCGGAAAGCCCGGGCGACGGCGATTGCATCGCCGCGACATGACGCGAACCGGGCCCGTGACAGGCTTCGCAGGACACATCGACATCGGTCCAGCTGGTCGCGTAGCTGTTCGAGGCCGGGTCGTAGTTCTTCCGCAAATTGGTGGAGTGGCAGTCGGCGCACATGTAGTTCCAGGTCTGATCGATCCCGGTCCAGTGCAGCCGATCGCCGGCCGGCAATTTCTGATCCGGATACAGATGAAACCACCGCTGCCCGCCTTGTTCCTTCGGGCGGCTGTCCCACGCGACGCCGAGCGCCTGATAACGGCCGCCGGGCAACCCGATCAGGTATTGCTGCAGGGGATAGCGGCCGAAAGTGTAGGCGATCTCGAAATCATGGACCGCACCGTCGGGACCGTCGGTGCGCACGACGAACCTGTCACCGACGCGCGAGAATGTCGTGGTAACTCCGAAATGCTCGATCTGCGCGCCGGAAAAGTCGCCCAGCACAGTCGCTGCGGTGGCGGGTTGCATTGCGAGTGCATGGTGCGAAGCCTTCCAGGCAACGGTTTCCGCGGAGTGGCAATTGGCGCAGGCCTGGCCGCCTACGAAGCCGGCCGCCTCGTCGGCGCGCGCGCCAGTGGAGGCCACGAGCATCACGATCCACAGCCACAGTCCGGTACGGCAAACAGTGCTCATGTGCCGCTCAACCTAACCTCAGTCGGTTCAGCGGTCACCGTGCTATGGCTCGAAGGCGAAGATGCGTCCCCAGTCTCGCTTCATGCTGACGACGATCCACCCCTGCTTCATCGCTTCGTCGTACAACGGCTGCGTAAAGGTGCCCACCTTGCTGGTCGCCAGCCCTTGCGCTGGACCATAGACATACTCGCGCGCTGCATCGTCGTGCAGCACGAGCATCGCAAGGCGCGCACCGTCGCCGGCCTTGGTGTACTCCAGCATCTGCCGGTCGCCGACCGAGTTGCCGGCGGCGAAATACGGCCTGCGTCCGATCATGAGATGGATGCCTTCCGGTTTGCCGGCATTGTCGTCATTCAGGAACAGCTTAGGCTCTTTGGTCAGGACCGGCCGCCCGTCCTTGGCGTAGCTGTAGCTCAGGCCGAGGGCGCTGCCGACCACCTGCTCAGGCGGGATGCCGTACGTCTGCTCGGCGTATGCCCGAACGAAATCCTGGCCGCCGCCGGTCACGATGTAGGTCTTGTAGCCACTGGCTCGCAGGTATTTCAGCAGCTCGATCATCGGCAGGTAGGTCAGCTCCGTGTATGGCCGGCTCCATCGCGGATCACGGGCGGTCCGGAGCCAATCGGTCACCTTGGTGCGAAATTCGTCGACATCCATGCCGCTGAGCGTAGCGCCGACGATTTTGCGGAGATCGTCCATCGAGAACCTCGCCATCGCCGTGCGATTGCCCGACAAGACGGTCTTGAACGGCTCGACATTGGCGAGCTCAGGCTTTGCCCGCACGACGGCCGGGACGCGAGCCAGACAGTACACCAGCTGCGAGTACATCGGCTGCTCGACCCACAGCGTGCCGTCCTGGTCGAAGGCGGCGATACGTTCCTCTGCCGGCACAAAGTTTGGACTCGACTGGTCCGTGGTCTGATGCACGAAGCTGATGATCGCCTGTCGGGCCGAACCGTCACGCCACGACGGCAGCGCGTCGTCCGCGCCGAGCACGCGACCTGCCGGCGTCGCCACAACGGCTGCGAGACCGAGGAGTGCAGATCGACGCGTGACGATGGGCAAAGATTATTCCCTACCGGGTGTGGTCTGCTGAACGTTGTGGCTCCGCTGCAGGCAGGTGGCGGCAAGCGCAGCCACTCCCTGCCTGCATCGGTCGCTGTTCGCTACTGCCCCTCGTGTTCCTTGATCATCTCGTCGACCTGAGCCTTGACCGCGTCGAGATTGAATGACGCGGGAGCCTGCATCGGCGGATAGTCGATCGCCGTTTTCGCCAGTCCCGCGACCGTCTGCTGCACCAACACAAAGCGCCAGAACTCACGGGCATAGAACTCGTTCATGTAGCCGCCGCCCATTGTGTTCAGATTTTCGCCGCGGATCGACGGCGTGCGTTCAAACGGATCCTGCCGGATATTGACGATCGTCGGCATGTCGGTCGTCACCTTCTCGCCAGGCCAGCCGTAGGGCTGCTGATAGAACTGGAACTTGAAGTCGTCGATGCGGAGCGCCCAGCTTCGGCCCGCCAAAGTAGAACAGCTCATGTCGTGTCGACGGCCCCTTGCCCAGCAGCAGTTCGGTCTGGTCATAGCCGTCGAGATGGTTCTTGTAGGTGCGGTCACCCAGCTTCACGCCGGACAGGAGCTGGGTCGTGATGTTGGGATTCCCCGCCGCATCGGCGAGCGTCGGCAGCCAGTCGAGGCCGGAAAAGATACCGTTCTCCACCGCGCCCGGCTTGACCTTTCCCGGCCAGCGGATGATCGCCGGCACGCGGAAGCCGCCTTCGAACACCGTGCCCTTGGTGGCCCTGAACGGCGTCATGCCGCCATCGGGCCAGGTGAATACCTCCGCGCCGTTGTCGGTGGTGAAGATGACGATGGTGTTGTCGGCCTCGCCGATGTCCTGCAGGTGCTTCAACAGATCGCCGATGCTGTCGTCCATCTGCGCCATGCCGGCCTCTTCCAGGCCGTAGTTGCTCTGGTAGTTCATCTTCGCCTGGTACTTGGGCGGGATGTAGGTGAACACGTGCATGCGCGTGGTGTTGTGCCAGATGAAGAACGGCTTGCCGTCCTGCTTCGCCTTGTCCATGAAGTCCGAACTGGCCTTCACCAGCACGCTGTCGAAGGTCTCCATGTCGTAGCGGGCTTTGCGGCCTTCCTGCCAGTTCTGCCGACCGGCCATGTCCGGGAACGGCGCCAGGGGACCCTCGTCGACAATCCGCTGCCTGCCGACCTTGCCCCAGCGGGGCTGCACCGCGGGGTCGTCCACGTCGGTCGCGTAGGAATGGATCAGGTCGCGCGGTCCATACTTGTCGATCCAGTCCTGCGGGTAGTCGAACCAGTACGGATCGGACATCGCATCGAGGTGGTACAGGTAGCCGAAGAACTCATCGAACCCGTGTACCGTTGGCAGGAACTTGTTCAGATCGCCCAGATGGTTCTTACCGAACTGCCCGGTCTCGTAGCCGAGCGACTTCAGCACGGTGGCGAGCGTCACTGCCTCGTCTGGCATGCCGACGTCCGCGCCGGCCTGACCGACCGTGGTAAGGCCGGTGCGCAGCGGCAACTCGCCGGTGATGAAGTTGGCGCGGCCGGCCGTGCAGCTTGCCTCGGCATAATAGTCGGTGAACATCATGCCTTCGGAAGCCAGCTTGTCGAGGTTGGGCGTCTTGCCCGACATGATTCCGCGGTGGTAGGCGCCGACGTTGAACCAGCCGACATCGTCGCCCATGATGACGAGGATATTGGGCTTTCGTGCCGGCGTCTGAGCTTGCGCGTGAGGGCCAACCAATGTCGTGGCGGCCAGTACGGCCCCGACAACGAACGCACCGAGAACCCTAATGAACCTGGACCTCGCGATCATCCGCTGTCTCCGTTGTTGTGCTTTGCGGCGTCGTGGTAGTTACACGACGCCCACGGTGATGCTCAAGCCTCGCAGTGAAATCGGTACATCGACGATGCGGAATCGACAATAGCTGCAGGCTGACGACAGCTGGGGGATTGACCAAAATTGAATAGCCACGGATAGCGGCACACTCTGTGACAAAGCGATGAAAGCTTGCGCGTCGGTGGCTCTTCACCAGCTCAACAAATCTTTCGCACACCGCCGGAAGATCCCCAGCATCGCGGCACCAAAGCAGCAGAAGAAAGGGGATGGATACGATTATCGGCGAGTCCATTGGCAGCGTCGCACACTACCCACGAGTGATCAAGGAGCGCTGCATTGACCTGACCGCATGAGGCGATACCCTCACACCGCTTGCGACGCCGTTACGCTAATTTCCGCCAACGCCGCGACGGCACTTCTGCCCGATGCACAAGATTCAAGGGAAGGTCCGCGATGCAGATAGTCGATGCCCAGATCCACCTTTGGGGCTCCGGATTGCCGAGCAACCTCTCGCATCGCCAGGTCACGCACTTCACCCCCGAGGAGGCCGTCGTCCTGATGGATGAAGGCGGTGTCGATGCCGCGGTCATCCATCCACCCGGCTGGGACCCGGAATCGACCGACATGGCATTCAAGGCCGTGCAGAACTATCCGGGCAGGTTCGCGATCATGGGCGCGGTGCCGCTCGACCAGCCGGAGTCTCGCACACGCATCGCGGATTGGCGGCGGCAACCGGGAATGCTCGGCCTGCGCTACGGGTTCTTGAGCGATCCAGCGCGGCAGTGGCTGCACGATGGCACGATCGACTGGCTTTGGGCGGCAGCCGAAGATGCCGGTGTCCCGATTGCGGCGCTGGCGACCGATTCGCTTGCAGAGCTTGGCCGGATTGCCGAACGCCACCCCGGGCTTCGGTTGACGATCGATCACCTGGGCGGTCGCGGCGGGCTGACCACATTGAAAGACGCGGCGGCCATGACTCACATGCCGGAGCTTCTGGCGCTGGCGAGGTTACCCAATGTGGCCGTCAAGGCGACCGGCGCGCCGGGCTATTCCGGCGAGGCCTATCCGTTTCCCAAGATGCACACATATCTGCGACAAACCTACGACGCGTTCGGTCCGCATCGAATGTTCTGGGGCACCGACATCACAAAGATGCCCTGCTCGTGGCGTCAGTGCGTGACGATGTTCACTGAGGAATTGCCGTGGCTAGGCGATGACGACAGGCGGCTCATCATGGGCGATGCGCTTTGCGCATGGTGGGGATGGCAGCGGGCAGCGTGACCTCGAATTCCACGAACGACAAAGGAAACACGTCCGAATGAGCGAGCATCACAAGACGAACACCAAGGGTAAGGAGGTCGCCGTGGTGGTCGGCGCCACCTCCAAGTGGCAGTCGGATGGGCGCAATACCTTGCTGGCGCACGGCCGGCCACTGGACGACAGCGACCTGCCGGTCGGCGTGCGCTGGGGGGTCGGGGGCGCCATCGCGCAGAAGTTCGCCCAGGAGGGTCTTTTCGTCGTGCTGACGACGCGCACCGCTGCCAACGCCTCAACACTGGCGGCGGCCATCAGGGAGCAGGGTGGCGAATGCACGATCGTGGAGCTTGATCTCTCCTTGGAAGACTCGGTCGCGGCGGCATTCGCCGCTATCCGTCGCGACGCCGGCGACCCGGACGTGCTGATCTATAATGCGGGCTATCTTGAGGGACGCGATCTTCCCCCAGGGAAGGAACTGCTCGAGTACATTCCGGTGGAGATGTTCGATACCGCACAACACATCGCCAGCCGTGGGCCATTCCTGGTCGCCAAGGAAGTCTTGCCGGCGATGCGCAGGAAGGGAGCCGGGTCATTCTTGTTCTCGAACAACTCCAAGTCGCTGCGCGGGACCAAGCGAAACACCGGAGAGTCGCTTTACTACCCGCGGGTCATGATGCGCGCGCTCGCACAGGTGCTCACCGAGGAATACTCCGAGCACGGCGTGCACGTGGCCAACGTGGTGATCGACGGGACCATCGATTCACCCGGAACGCGGGCACTCCCGAAGGTACAGAACCGCCCCGAGCTCGTGATCAATCCGGTCAAGATCGCCGAGGCGTTCTACTACCTGCACACCCAGGACCGGTCGTGCTGGACGCATGAACTTCAGCTCACGCCGTTTTCGACCAAGCCGAGCCACTGACAGCGCACGCCGGCCGACCAGTTCCACCGCGGGCGAAAAGGAACTATCGGTAGCCGGAAGACACAGGAGCACCCACCCCATGCCACGGCTACGTTTCGGCGCGTTCCTCGCCCCGCACCATCCGGTCGGCGAGCATCCGATGTTGCAGTTCCGACGCGACCTCGATCTCGTCGAGTTGCTGGACAAGCTGGGCTACGACGAATTCTGGTGCGGCGAGCACCATTCCAGCGACTGGGAGATGATCGGGTCGCCGGAGATGTTCCTCGCCGCCGCCGGCGAGCGCACCAAACGCATCATGCTGGCGACCGGCGTGGTCTCGCTGCCCTACCACCATCCTTTCAATGTCGCGCAGCGCATGGTGCAGCTCGACCACATGACCGGTGGGCGCGCGATCTTTGGCTCGGGACCCGGCGCGCTGGCGTCCGACGCGCACACGCTCGGGATCGATCCGATGGTGCTGCGCGACCGCCAGGACGAGGCGATCGCCGTCATTCGCCGACTGTTCAACGGCGAGCGCGTCACCGCCCGCTCCGAATGGTTCACGCTGCAGGATGCAGCCCTGCAATTGCTGCCGTTGCAGGAGGAGATGGAATTCGCCGTCGCGTCGCAGATAAGCCCGTCCGGCATGACGCTGGCCGGCAAGCACGGCATTGGCATCATCTCGATCGGGTCACTGTCGGAGGAAGGCCTGAACGCGCTGCCGACGCAATGGGGTTTTGCCGAATCCGCCGCCGTCAAGCATGGCAAGACGGTGGATCGCAGGAACTGGCGCGTGCTGCTGAGCTGGCATATCGCCGAAACCCGCGAGAAGGCGCGCGCCGAGGCCCGCGACGGCCTGCTGCGTCATCACAACGAGTACATCACCGGTACGTTGCAGCGCCCTGGCTCACGTCCGTTCAAGACGCCGGACGAGGCGGTGGACAAGACCGCGTTCTCGGATGGCGCCGTGTCCACGATCGGCACGCCGGACGACCTGGTGGAGCGGATCAAGTCGGTGCTGGAGCTGAGCGGCGGGTTCGGCACGGTGGTCGGCTTCGTGCACGACTGGGCCAATCCTGAGAACACCATGCGAAGCTGGGACATGGTGGCGCGCTATGTCGTGCCGGAGATCAATGGCTATCTGGCCGGGCTGCGGAAGTCGCAGGACTTTGTCACCAACAACCGTGGCGTGTTCGAGCGCTCGCGCGAAGCGATCATGGCCAAGATCAGCGAGAATGAGGCCGCCGTCGCCGCGTTGGCGGTCACGCGGTCGCCAATGTTGAGCGCCTCGGCCAGCAACGTGCCCGACCTGAACAAGTACCGCACCGGGACGTGACGGCAAAATCGGACTTCGCCACGCTGAAGAGGCGACGCCGACGCTCGTCGTGTGAAACCAACTGTGAGCGGCGTTATGGTCGACGTGGGTCTGGCCGATCATGGCGATCAGCACATTGACTTCGAGCAAAAGGCCACGCCGGTTCGTGGCGGAGCGCATTGATGACTTCGGGCGTCGCGATGATGCGTCATACATCGACAATGGTGAGCCTCATTCTGGTGCATCGGTTCAATCCATGAGCGGACCCCTTGCCGGCATTCGTGTGCTCGATCTGACAACGGTGCAGATGGGCCCATGGTGTACCCGCATCCTCGCCGACTATGGCGCCGACATGATCAAGGTCGAAGCGCCGGAGGGTGACTCGTCCCGCTATACCGGCGTGCCGTGCCATCGCGGCATGAGCGGCAGCTTTCAGCACAACGCGCGCGGCAAGCGCAGCATCGCCATGGACCTCAAGCAGCCGGCGGCCCGCGAGGCACTGTTGCGACTGGTGCCCACCGTCGATGCGCTTGCCTCGAACATCCGTCCGCAGGCGCTCGCGCGCCTCGGGCTCGACTATGAGGCGGTGAAGCAGCGCAACCCTGCCATCGTCTATCTCAGCATGGTCGGCTACGGCAGCGGCGGGCGTTACGCCGGGCGCCCGGCCTACGACGACCTGATCCAGGCGGCCTCGGGCATTCCGATGCTGCTGCAACGCTCCACCGGCGAGCCGCGCTTTATCCCGATGGCGGCGATCGACCGTATCGTCGGTTCGGCGGCCGCCAATGCGCTGTTGGCCGGACTGCTGGCACGCGCGCGCACCGGCATCGGCCAGTGCATCGAAGTACCGATGTTCGAAACCATGGCGCAGTTCGTGCTCGCCGAGCACATGCAAGGCCGCACCTTCGATCCGCCCACCGGTCCTGCCGGCTACGCGCGCACTCTGTCGCAACATCGCCGTCCGTACCCGACCAAGGACGGCTTCATCGCGGTGCTCCCCTACAACGACGGTCAATGGCGCCGTTTCTTCGAGGCGATCGGCAAGTCGCATGTCGTGGAAACCGACCCACGCTTTGCCGACATCGCTTCCCGCACAGCGAACATCGATGCGCTCTACGCGATGCTCGGCGAGGAACTGCGGCATCGCACCACCGACGAGTGGCTCGATCTGCTCCAGCGCAACGACATTCCCTGCATCCGTCCGCACACGCTGGAGAGCCTGCTCGAGGATCCGCACCTTGCCGACGTCGAATTCTTTCGCATCGAGAAGCATCCGTCCGAAGGCCGCATCCGCACCATGCGCGAGCCCAGCAGATGGTCGGAGACCGAGCCGCCCACCGGCCGCTTCGCTCCCCGTCTCGGCCAGCACACGCGAGAGGTGCTCGCGGAGGCAGGCTGCACGCCGAGCGAGATCGACGCGCTGATGGCTCAGCACGCGGTAATGACGGACGGCACGCCAGGCTGAAGCCCCACGGTTTTCCAACTGAGACTGTCTGCCGGGTCACGGCAACGTGTTATTTCCTCAATACTAAAGCCCTTGCTTAACCGTCCGCGGCGACCATACTTAGGTGTATGCTTAACCAACCGGCCGAATTGGACCGCCTGTTCCACGCCCTCGCTGATCCGGCGCGCCGGGCGATCGTGGAGCGGCTGAGCCACGGGCCGGCGCCGGTCAGCGAGCTGGCCAAGCCGCTGCCCATGTCGCTGCCCGCGGCCATGCAGCACCTGGGCGTTCTGGAGGCGGCGGGCCTGGTGCGGTCGGAAAAGGTTGGCCGGGTACGCACCTGCGCGATCGAGCCCCAGGCACTCAGTCAGGCCGAGCAGTGGATCAACGCCCGGCGGACCGAATGGCAGCACCGCCTGGACCGGTTGGGCGACTACCTGAAAACCCTGGACAACGAAGGAGAAGACGATGGCTCAGGCGTTTGAGGCAGACAAGGATGCAATCCTGCAGCAACCGGCGCCGCTCAGGCTGTCGCGGGTCTTCCACGCCCGGCGCGAGACGGTGTTCAAAGCCTGGAGTTCCACTGACCACGTGAAGCGCTGGTTCAGCCCGGCTACCTTCACGGTTCCGGACGCCAGGGTACAGATGCATGTCGGAGGCCCATTCGACGTTCGCATGCGCTCGCCGGCCGGCGAGGAGCACTGGGTCCGCGGCAGGTTCGTCGAAGTCTCGCCGTACAGCAGGCTGGTGATCGACATGCACTGCACCGACAGCGCCGGAAAGCAGCTGTTCCGTGCCTATACCGAGGTCGACTTCGCCGACGCACTTGGCGGGACGCGTATGGATGTGGTGCAGACCTACACCCTCATCGATCCGTCGACGGCATGGATGGTGACGGGTGCGCCGGACGGCTGGCGCACCACGCTCGACAAGCTGGAGCAGGAGGTCGTGCGCGTGCAGGGTGGGGATGAGATCGGCGTCCGCTCGGTGGTACATGCGACCTTCCATCTGGAGCGCACCTACGATGCGCCGGTCGCGCGGGT
>DASXNR010000438.1:0-9380 GCA_036494925.1 Acetobacteraceae bacterium | reverse complement strand
CCGCATCGACGTGCTGGTGAACAATGCCGCCGAACAGCATGTGTGCGAACGCCTGGAGGACCTGCCCGACGAGCAGCTCGAGCGCACGTTCCGCACCAATATCTTCAGCCAGTTCTATTTGACTCGCGCGGCTCTGCCGCACATGCCGGACGGCGGCGCCATCATCAACACGACATCGGTCACCGCCTATCAGGGAAATCCGACCCTGCTGGATTACGCGTCCACCAAGGGAGCCATCGTCGCCTTCACGCGCTCGCTGTCGAAGCAGCTGTTGCCGCGGGGCATCCGGGTCAACGGTGTGGCACCCGGTCCAATCTGGACGCCGCTGATCCCTGCGAGCTATCCGGCGGAGAAGACCGCGAAACACGGCAGCAACGCTCCGATGGAGCGGCCCGGTCAACCGGACGAGGTGGCGCCCTGCTACATCTTTCTGGCGTCGCAGGACGCATCCTATATGTCCGGCCAGGTGCTGCATCCCAACGGCGGCACCGTGATCAACGGCTGACCGGCCGCTCCCCGGCCGTTCCGCCGGGATCCGACGTCTGCGCGGCCCCATTCGAGCGAACCGACCGGAGTGGTCAGGTCGGGAACGCGATGCAGCTGCGCCAGGATTGCATCCGCCACCGCCAAGCCCCCGGTTCACCGGGTCGCGCGGGGTGGCCGGCAAGCGTGAATCAGACGTCGACCTCTTCCACCGTTTTCGCCCGTTCCTGGATGAACGCGAACCGGAGTTCCGGCCGCCGCCCCATCAGGCTCTCCACCAGCTCCGCGGTCGCCGCCCGCTCCTCTGGCAGCGCCACCACCTTCAGCAGCGTGCGCTTCGCCGGATCCATCGTGGTCTCCTTTAACTGCGACGGCGGCATCTCGCCCAGGCCCTTGAACCGGCTCACCTCCACTTTCGCCCCGGCCTTGAACTCCCGCCTGGTCTTCGCCTCCCGGTCGGCATCGTCCATCGCGTAGACCGACTTGGCGCCCTGCGTCAGCCGATACAGCGGCGGTTGTGCCAGGTAGACGTGGCCGTGCCGCACCAACTCCGGCAGCTCGCGGTAGAAGAATGTCATCAGCAGCGAGGCGATGTGCGCGCCGTCCACGTCGGCATCCGTCATGATGATGACCCGACCGTAGCGGAGCTTGGTGAGATCGAAGCGATCCCCGACACCGCAGCCGAGCGCTTCGATCAGGTCCTTCAGCTCCTGGTTTTGTCGCAGCTTATCGGCCGAGGCACTGGCGACGTTGAGGATCTTGCCGCGCAGCGGCAGTACCGCCTGGGTGTCGCGGTTGCGCGCCTGCTTGGCTGAACCGCCAGCGGAATCCCCCTCCACAAGGAAGATTTCCGTTTCCGAGGCATTCTCACGCGTGCAATCGGTGAGTTTACCAGGCAGGCGCAGGCGCCTCGTGGCGGACTTGCGCACAGTGTCCTTGCTCTCGCGCCGCCGTAGCCGTTCCTCCGCCCGCTCGATCACGAAGGCGAGCAGGTTGTCCGCCTGGGTCGGATCACCGGCCAGCCAGTGGTCAAAGCGGTCGCGCAGCGCGGTCTCGACCAGCCGCGTCGCCTCGGTGCTGGTGAGCTTTTCCTTGGTCTGCCCCTGAAACTGCGGCTCGCGCAGGAACACCGACAGCTTGGCCGCGATCGGCGCCCACAGGTCCTCTGGGACCACCTGCGCGGCGCGACGGTTGCCGCGCTGCTCGCCCCAGGCGCGCAGGCCCTTCAGCAGCGCCGCGCGGAACCCGGCCTCATGCGTGCCGCCCAAGGTCGTTGGAATGGTGTTGCAATAGGAGTGGGTAAACCCCTCGCCTTCCTCCAGCCACGATGCCGCCCATTCAACCCGACCGGATTCACTGGGCAGGTCCGCCTCGCCCGCCCACGGCTGCGGCAACACCACGGCCTGCTCGCCGATCTCCGCTGCCAGACTGTCGCGAAGGCCACCCGGGAAATGGAGTACCGCCTCGGCCGGCGTGTCGTCCTTGGTGCCGCGCAGCAGCGACTGATCGCACGCCCAGCGGATCTGCACGCCGCGGAACAGATACGCCTTGGAGCGGCACAGACGGTACAGCCGAGCCGGGCTGAACCCGACAGCGCCGAACACGCTGCGGTCCGGGGTAAAGCGGACCGAAGTGCCGCGGCGGTTGTGCACCGGCCCCGCGTTGAGCAATTTGGTGGTTGGCTTGCCGCGCGCATAGCTCTGCTTCCACAGCACACGGTCACGCGCCACCTCCACCTGCATCGCCGCGGACAGCGCGTTCACCACCGAGCTGCCGACGCCGTGCAGGCCCCCGGATGTGGCGTAGACCTTGCCACCGAACTTTCCACCCGAATGCAGGGTGGTTAGAATGACCTCCAACGCGCTGAGATGCTTGAATTTCGGATGCGGGTCCACCGGTATTCCGCGGCCATTGTCCCGTACGGTCAGCCAGTTATCAGGCTCCAGCGTAACCTCGATGAAGCTGGCGTGGCCGGCCACCGCCTCGTCCATTGCATTGTCCAGCAACTCCGCCGCCAAATGGTGCAGAGCGGTCTCGTCGGTGCCACCGATATACATGCCGGGCCGGCGCCGAACCGGCTCAAGCCCCTCCAGGACCTCGATGTCCTTGGCCGAGTAACCCTCCGAGCCTTTCCCACTGAAGAGATCGTTCATGCTGTGTTCTTGCTGTGCCGGTGGCACCCTACTAGGCGACAAGGGAGTCCGGCAACCATCGTCCCGTCGCAGGGATTTGACGCAACATTGGCACTGGAGGCCTCGGTACAAAAATCGCGACGATCAGCGCGAAATTGACTCCGCGAGGACGCTTCGCCATCAGGCCGCTCGGGCCGGTGCCGCGGATGAAAGGCATGTCCCGTATCGATGTCGAGCATATTGCCGGACTTGATCAGGCCGCCGTCAATCGCAGACGCAAGAGTTCGGACCATCCGGGCGCTCTGGTCGGGAAGGACCGAGAATTCGCCGTGCGGGCGACGGCAACCCGGCGCGTCATACCCACGGGAACACCGCCGAACAGGCCGGCCGTTGATTGAAAAGGCCACATCTATTCCAGCAGGCACTGCATAAATCATATGCTGGCGCGCCGAATTATCGTTCCGACCGACAAGCTCCATCTCCCCGCCGTTGCAAAACAGGCCCACCCACGTGAGGCCGAACACGAGGAGAGAGAAATGAAAACCCTGATCATTGCCCTGGCAGCTGTCCTCGGCATCGCAACCGGCGCGGCCGCACTGAGCCCTGCGGTGCAGGCTGCGCAGACTCAGCTGTTTCCGCCAGCCCAGAACGGCAACAACTGATCATCCGTGATTGATGCGGAGAAGGCCGGCTGAACGCCGGCCTTCTCCGTTTCAACTCCTCCACATGGTCAGCTGCGCCGAGTTGGCGCCTCGTGTGTTCACCCGGATTGAAACGCTGGTTGCCATGCACCCTAAGGGAGCCACTCATCCTCAAGCCAATTACGGAAGTCCTCGTTCTCCTCAGGAGGCGGAATGACGGGGATACCGATGAACAAGGCCGGTGACGCGGGCAGAAGGCCAACTACGTCCTGCCCGACACTATTCTGCACACTGTTATTTGCCGGGAGCCAACCTGCAAGCTGGTCAGGCGCGACCTCTGGCGCTGTATCGATCATATTACCGGACTTGCCCGTGAAGTTGCAGGGGCTCGCGGACGTTGGGGTTGCCGTTGCAAGACCAAGGATCAGCATCAGCCACCAAACCGCAGCCATCCAGCACCTCTCCGAGGACCGCCGAGGCGACATGCTGCAATCCCCGTCCAGGTGACGTTGGTTGCCCGCCTGCGGCTTGGGCGGCAGATCCCGCCTCCCGATAGCCGCAAGCAATTTTCGCGCCTTACCAGTCTAGCTGCGCAAAGCCATGCGTTGTGGCTTCCAGCCCGGCTGAACCGACTCCGTCCGGCTTAACAAGGGGCGATTGCAAATGTGGCTCGGGCGGTAGGATTCGAACCTACGACCAATCGGTTAACAGCCGATTGCTCTACCGCTGAGCTACGCCCGACCAGTGGCAGAGCGCGTATCTAGTCGGCTGGCATGGATGGGTCAACGCAACTGCGCGGATAACGTCGGCCCTGGGCGCACCCGGACCGTCATGGCATACGGTTTTCTCGGGTCGGAAGGATATAACGGATGGACGTGCATGGGGAGCAGGATTTGACAGCAGGGGTTGATCTGGACGCCAAGGGCCAATATCGCCGCGATGGTTATATCGTGCTGCGCCAGGTTCTGTCGCAACATCACGTCGAGGCCTGTCTTGCTGCCCTGGATCATCTCGCCGCCGATCCCGGACTGGCGCCAGATCAACGCACGGCCAGCGGCGCCTTCATCGCCCTGGAACCGGCTGCCGATCCTGCCACCGTCACCGCGGCGACCCGCGCCGACCTGATCCGTAAGTTCGGCGACTTCACCGACACCTCGCCGGCGCTGCTCCGCGCGGCGATGTCGGTGCGTCTGCAGACAGCGCTCGACACACTGATGGGACAGGGGCGGGTGTTGATGCAGGAGATGGCGCTGGTGAAACCGCCGAAAATCAGCGGCGCGAAGCCCTGGCATCAGGATGCTGCCTATTTTCGGGGCAGCGACCCCAATCTGATGTTCGGCGTCTGGATCGCGCTCGATCCGGCGACACGCCAAAACGGCTGCATGGAGGTGATCCCGGGTTCTCATCTCCGCGGGCCCATCCCGCACGTGCCGGCCGAGGACATCAATCTTTGCGCGATCCGGCCCGATTTGGTGCGACTGGAGGACCGTGTCGCCCTGCCGATGGATCCGGGCGATGCCCTGGTGTTCCATAGCCTGATCCACCACTACACCGCCGCCAACGGCTCTGAGCGACGCCGACGGGCGTTGCAGTTCCACTACCATCAGGTCGGCCTGGAATGGACCTCGCTGGCGGCACACCGCGAACTGTACCACGACGCGGACGGCGCCTATGCCGGCTGCACTGTGCCCAAAGGCGCGCCATTCGCCGAGTCCTCCAGCTTCGTGCCGAGCCGGTTGCGGCCGGTCGTGCCGATGGCCTAGGTTCCGCCGCGACGCGCGAGTGGCGAAATGGTAACCGCAGGGGTCTCAAAAACCCCCGGAGGAAACTCCTTGCCGGTTCGAGTCCGGCCTCGCGCATTCCCGGCTGCGCTGCTCAGCGCAGTCCGCCTGCCAGCCCCTCCAGCGCGACAGGGTCTCGGATTGCCAGCTCGCTCTGCGACATGATGGTGACCAACCCCTCGGCGCGCAGCCGCGTGAGCGTGCGGCTGACGGTCTCGATCGTCAGTCCCAGGTAGTCAGCGATGTCACTGCGCGTCATCGGCAGCCTGAACCGCTGACGCAAATGGCCACACGGCATCCCTTGGCGGCTCTGCGTCACCAGGAACGAAGCCAACCGTTCGCGCGCCGTCTTGCGTCCCAGCAGCAGCATCTGCTCCTGCGCCGCCACCAGCTCATTGGCGGCGACCTCGAGCAGGCGTTTCTCCATCAACGGGAAGTCATCCAGCAGGGTGCGCAGCTTCGCGCGTGGGAACCGGCAGTAGCGTACGCGTTCGATCGCCTCGGCGCCGAAGGCGTAGGTATCCGAGACCGCGAGGCCGAGAAAATGGCCAGCGGTGACGAAACCAGTGATCTGTCGTCGCCCATCGGGCAGCAGCTTGAACAGCTTGGCGGCGCCGGCGGTTACATTGAAGAAGCTATTGGCCGGCTCGCCCTCGCCGATGAAGCATTGCCCGGCGGCCACCTCGGTTACCACCGCGATGGCCGCGAGCCGGGCCAGGTCCGCATCGGGGATGGCATTGCACACGCTGAACGGGCGCGCCTCGCAAGCTATGCATGGATCGACGGCACCACGCGGGTCGAGGAGATGCGGACGTGCAATCTGCGATGCCATCATCGACTCCATCCGCGCGGGCCCGACACCGATCGTCCGGACGACCGGACGTGGCGCTATTTTCGCCACCAAGCGTTAAAATTCGACCTGCCCGCACGCGCATTGATCTAGGTCAACGATCCACGACCACACGTTGAGGCAAGCTCGCCACCTCAAGGACATGGCAGGCGCATCATGGCGGATTTCATCATTGAGGTGCTGTCACGCGATCAGATCCGGTCGGTCTATCCGCTGGTGCGGGAGGCATTCCCCACGCTTGACCTGTCCACCTGGCTCCGCTTCTCCCGGCAGCTCACCGGACCTCGCCGCAGCGGGCAATGCGGGATCGTTGCGGCGCGTCGCGAAGGCAGGGCGTTCCCATGCGGATTGTTCTGCTATCGCGTCGAGGACGACCTGAAGCTGGGCAAGGTATTGGTCGCGGATCATTTTGTCGCCGTCGACCTGCTCGAGCCGGCAGCCGTCCTGGCAGCACTGGTCGAGGAGCTGGACGGTTTGGCACAGCGTCACGGGTGTCAGGCTGTGCGCAGCCTCGTGCATGGCGGTGCACCGGACGTCGAGGGCGGGCTGGTTGCAGCGGGGCACCAGCTGGAGGGTGCTTCGCTGCTGCTGAAAAAGCTCCTCGAAGCACCGCGCGGGCGGGGCGCGGGACCACGGAACAGGCTCCGGATGTCATCGTCTGCCACTGGATGAACCGGCGGGGGATCGCACCGGTATGCCGCGGGCCAGCTGACCGCGCGGATGGCGGGCACGGTGTGCCGCGTCCGGCGTTGCCATATTCCTAGCTGCTGATCCCTTCAGCTATGCTATGGGCCGACCTGGAGGGCACCGCGATGGAAGTGCAGGCACTCGGTTATGTAGGGATCGGCGCGTCTGACCTCACCGACTGGACGGATTTCGCCACCAACTGGCTCGGCATGCAGATGGTCGAGCGCGGCAACGCCTGCCGTGCCTTCCGTATGGATGACCGCAGCCAGCGGCTAGTGGTCGATCGCTCCCTGGCCGATGGGGAACGCTATTTCGGCTTCGAGGTGGCGGACGCGGCAGCGCTCGATGGGCTGGCGGCACGGCTGGAGGCGCACGCCGTGCTGGTGCGGCGGGAGCCGGCGGCGTTGGCGGATCAGCGCTGCGTGCGTGGGCTGATCAGCTTCACCGATCCGGGCGGCAATCGGCTGGAGGCGTTCTGGGGTGCCGCGGTCGCCGACACACCGTTCCGGCCTGGTCGTTCGATCTCGGGCTTCCGAACCGGACCATTGGGCATGGGCCACGCCGTGTTCCACGTGAAGAACATCGACCACCTGCTCAGCTTCTATCGTGACGTGCTGGGCTTCGGCGTCAGTGACTACATCCTGACTCCGTTCCGCGCCTATTTCCTGCACGTCAATCCGCGCCATCACACCGTGGCCCTGATCGAGACCGGAAAGCAGGACCTGCATCACCTGATGATGGAACTGTATTCGCTGGACGATGTGGGGCAGGGCTACGACATCGCTTTGGGCGACCCGCAGCGGATCGCCACCACGCTGGGCCGCCATCCGAACGATTGCGTGACATCGTATTACCTGAAGTCACCATCGGGCTTCATGGTGGAATACGGCTGGGGCGGGAAGGACGTGACACCCGGAAATTGGCAGGCAACGGAAGTGACTGTCGGCCCTAGCCTGTGGGGCCACGACCGCACCTGGCTACCTGAAGAGCAGCGCACGCAGGCGCGTGAGATGCGACTGAAGGCGGCGCGCGACGGAATGCGCGAGCCCGTGCAGGTCATCGCCGGCAACTATCAGCCCATGCGAGGGGTCTGCCCTTGGTGGGATGCTGCCAGGGAGGCGGACTGACCACGCTACACTGCCGGCTTATTCCATCCCTCAACTGATACAGGAGATCCCTTCATGCGCGCCTGGGCCGTGGTTGAGAATGGTAAGCCGTTACAGGAGCTGGAACTGCCGACACCGGAACCCAAGGGTACGGAGGTGCTGGTCGAGGTGACGCATTGCGGCGTCTGTCACTCCGACCTGCATATCTGGGAAGGCTATTACGATATCGGCGGCGGCAAGCGGATGTCGTTGAAAGATCGCGGCGTCGTGCTTCCGCTCGCCATGGGCCACGAAATCGTCGGCCGTGTCGCCAGGCTCGGACCCGATGCCCAGGGTGTCGAGGTCGGCGACCTGCGCATCGTGTTCCCCTGGCTCGGCTGCGGCACCTGCGAGAAGTGTCTGGCCGAGGAGGACAACATGTGCCTCACGCCGCGCAGTCTCGGCGTCTATGCCAACGGCGGTTACGGCACCCACGTGATCGCGCCGCATCCGCGCCATCTGGTGGATCCCGGCACGCTGGATCCAGCTGTGGCGGCCACCTATGCCTGTTCCGGCATCACGGTCTATTCCGCGATCCGCAAGGTGATGCCGATCCCGCCGGACGAAGCCATCGTCGTGGTCGGTGCCGGCGGTCTCGGGCTGAATGCGATCGCCGTGCTGTGCGCGATGAAGCATCGGCACATCGTGGTGGTCGACATCAGCGCCGAGAAGCGCGCGGCCGCACTGAAGGCCGGCGCGCACAAGGTAGTCGATGCGAGCGGCGACGGTGTGACGAAGCGCATCATCGATGCCGCCGGCGGTCCCGTGCTGGCAGTGATCGATCTGGTGAACGGCACGCAGACTGCGCGCTTTGCCTTCGAGGCGCTGCGCAAGGGCGGCAAGCTGATCCAGGTCGGCCTGTTCGGCGGCGAGCTCACGGTGCCGCTGCCGTTGATGGCGATTCGCGCATTGACGGTGCAGGGAACCTATGTCGGCAATCCGAAGGAACTGCGCGAGCTGGTGAAGCTGGCACAGGAGGGAACACTGGCGGCGCTGCCTGTCGCAACCGTGCCGCAAAGCCAGGCCAACGACGCGCTGATGCGGCTGCGCGACGGCAAGGTGACGGGGCGGCTGGTGCTGCGATCCGAGGCAGCCTGACGGCCTACAGAACCAAGCCGATCCACATCAGCATCAACGTCGCGATCATGCCGATCGCGCCGAAGACCGCCGTCGGCTGAATGTCATCGGTCCTGCGGGCAATTGCGATGGAGCGAGGAGCATTGATGCGACGCATGGTGCGAACTCCGATCCGGGGCACCACAGCAATGCAGCACGCACTGTGCGTCCGGCGATATTCGGAAATCTCCGTACGGAAATCGACGCGCACGCCCGCGTGGCGCAATATCGCGCATTGCCCGTCAGGAACATGGAGCCTGCGATGAGCCAGAATGCGTCGATCTGCCGCTCGGTGGTACTGAAACGCCGCCCGGACGGCGCGCCGAGCCGCGAGGACTTCGAGATCCGTGAGGATGTCGTCCCGCAGCCAGCCGCCGGCGAAGTGGTGACGCGCACGATCTGGCTGTCGATCGATCCGTATATGCGTGGCCGATTGCGCGAACAGCAGACCTACGCGCAACCGATCAACCCCGGCGAGGTGATGACCGGTGAGACCGTGGGCGAGGTGATCGCCTCGGCACATGCGGACTTTGTGACCGGCGACG
>DASXNR010000437.1:0-1511 GCA_036494925.1 Acetobacteraceae bacterium | reverse complement strand
GTGGAGGGACTGGCGCCCTATCGCGGCCCGGATGCACTGATGCCAAACGCTCTCCAGAGCGTACGCGCTCTGACGTTGCCCCCAACTTTTATCCAGTTGGGATTAGAGTCCGGCGGTTGAACTCCTCAGTCATATCGGTGGCAAGGGGCCAAGACGCGGAGCCATCCGCGAGCGCAGCGGCTTGGCCCCGTTGCGCGATGAACCGGGCCGCATAGGCATCGGGCGTCAGCCAGCCGATGCTGGAGTGCGGACGAACACTGTTGTAGTCGCGCCGCCAGTCCTCGAGCAGGGCGCGAGCCTGGGCGAGCGAGGTGAACGTCGTCTCGTTCAGGAACTCGTCGCGCAGCCGGCCATTGAAGCTCTCGATGAAGGCGTTCTGCACCGGCTTTCCCGGCGCGATGTAGTGCCAGGCGACGCCGCTGTCGGCCGTCCAGGTCAGGATGGCGTTGCTGGTCAGCTCGGTGCCGTTGTCGCTGCCGATCCCCGTGGGCTTGCCATGCACGGCGATCAACCGGTCGAGCTCGCGCGCCACACGCTTGCCCGACAGCGAGAAGTCGGCGATCGCCGCCAGGCAGCGTCGGATGCAGACGTCGTAGATCGCCAGGATGCGGAACCGACGCCCACCGACCAACTGGTCGGCGACGAAGTCCAGCACCCACAGCTCGTTCGGCTGAGCCGGCACCGGCATCGGCGTCCGGCTGCCCAAAGCCCGCTTGCGTCCGCCACGCTTGCGCACCATCAGCCGTTCCTCGCGATAGACCCGGAACAGGCGCTTGTGGTTCACCGCGAAGCCTTCCCGGCGCAGAAAGATCAGCAGGCGCCGGTAGCCGAACCGCCGCCGTTCGCGCGCCAGCGCCACCAGACGTTCGCGCAGCCGGGCGTCATCCGGCCGTCGGCTGCGGTACCGCACCGTCATGCGCTGACAGCCGATCACCCGGCACGCCCGCCGCTCACTCATCTCATGACTACCCTTGAGATGAGCGACCGCCTCTCGCCTGGCAGCGGGCGTCACCATTTTTTTGTCAGCAGATCCTTCAGCGCCGCGTTGTCCAGGTGCGCCTCGGCCAGCAGCTTCTTCAGCCTGGCGTTCTCGCTCTCCAGCCCCCGCAGCCGCCGAGCCTCCGACACGTCCAGACCGCCGTACTTGCTCTTCCAGTTGTAGAACGTCGCCTCGCTGATCCCGTGCCTGCGGCACAGATCGGCGGTCTTCATCCCGGCCTCGTGCTCCTTCAGCACACCGATGATCTGCTCCTCGCTGAACCTCTTCCGCTTCATCCTCTGGTCCTCTCCTAAAGGGCCAGACTCCACTTCAACCTGGATTAATCGGCGGGGGCAACGTCAAATCGGATAAGACTTCTTGCCGCTGGCAATCGCAGCGGCGATAAGCGGCGGGGTCGTGTCGGCCTTCACGCCTCGGGCGAGGGTCTTAAGCGATGCTTTCGCCGGGTCGCCTCCTTCTTCGTTAGGGAGGTCATCAGCCACGAATACAGGGCGGCCACTTCGGCGGCGGC
>DASXNR010000436.1:0-8943 GCA_036494925.1 Acetobacteraceae bacterium | reverse complement strand
GTCTTGACGCGCTCGGCGCCATGCAGGCGCAGCGGCGAGGTCGGCACGACGATGTTGCCCAGCTCGGGATGGTCGATCCACTCCAGCATGCCGCGGCCGTGCATGTGCGGATCGTTCATCACCTCGGGGACGGTGCGCACCGGCGCACACGGAATGCGGTAGCGTTTCGCTGCCGCGAACACCTCCATCTTCCCGAGCGTCCGCGTCCATGCGGCGACGGCATCGTCGGTCGCCGCCAGATTGGCGACACGCGCGGCGTTGGTGGCGAAGCGCGGATCGTCCGCGAGTTCTGCGCGACCCATCGCCTTGGCCAGGTTCTTCCAGTGGGCCTCGGTCACCACATGAACCGCGACCCAGCCATCGGCGGTGGGGAACGCGTTGTACGGCGCACTGGCCAGCGCCGATTGGCGATTGCCGGTACGCGGCGGGACCTCGCCGGTGCGGACATGGTATTCCATGCTGGAGGCGAGCGACGAATACACCGTCTCCTGCATCGCCACTTCGACCAGTTGCCCCACGCCGGTGCGTTCGCGCTGCAACAGCGCGGTAACAACGGCTGCGTAGAGATGGATGCCGCCCATGAAATCCACCAGCGTCGGGCCGGCCTTCACCGGCGGACCATCGGGAAAACCGGTGACGCTCATGATGCCGGACTGCGCCTGGATGGTGAAGTCCATCGCCAGGTTGTCGCGATCCGGCCCGGTGATGCCGAAGCCGGAACCGGTCGCATACACCAGCTGCGGATTGACCGCCTTCAGCGTGTCGTAGCCGACGCCGAGATCGTCCATGGTGCCGGGCGAGAAATTCTCCAGCAGCACGTCGGCGCGTGCCACCATTTCCCGCAACAACTCCCGGCCACGTTCGGATTTCAGGTTCAGCGTGATCGCCCGCTTGTTGGCGTTCAGCATCGCCACCGGCAGCGTGGTGTGTTTGCCGGGAACGGCGCGGCGACGGGCCGGCTCGCCGTGCGTCGGCTCGATCTTGATCACGTCGGCACCCGCCTTCGCCATCAGCAGCGTGGCATAGGGGCCTTGGAAGATCTGACCGAAGTCCAGCACGGTGATGCCTGCCAGCGGGGTGTTCATGCGCAATGCTCCAGCGACGGAAGGATCATTACCATGCGACGCCTGCGCGTGCTGCGGAAGGCCGATACGATTCCACCGCGCCGACGCACGATCCTCACGATCACGTGTAAAGGATATCGCCTTGCCAGCGACGGGCGTCGTGGCACAATTGTATCGATCGCGCTGAACGATGCTGCTGCTTTGCCATCAGGGGGAAACATGGCGAGCAACGACGACAGTGACCTTACCGATACCGAAGCGAAGCTGCTGGCTCCGGTGCCCATGGGCGCGGCCTGGCTCGCCGGCACTGCCGTCGCGCTGCTGCTGATCGCGTGGTTCCTCATCTGGTTGCTGATCTACCTCCCGCGCGGCCCGATCGGCTGAGGCATGGCGGAAAACGAAGCCTCGGTTCAGCGATCGGAAGCCAGGTGGGGCATGGTGGTTGCCGGCTCCGTCGCGCTTATCGTGGCTGCGACCCTGTTCTCGGCGCTCGCGCTGCATCGCAATCCGCCGAGTAATCTGGAGCGCATCGATCCGAAGACACTGCACCTGACCGGCGAATTCACCGAGGGCAATCTGGGCACCGCAGTCGAGGACGGACATGTGGTGGTGCGGATCGTGATGACGCAGTTCGTGTTCGTGCCGAGCTGTGTCATCGTGCCGGAGAACCAGCCGGTGACGCTGCGGCTGTCCACGCCCGACGTGATCCACGGCATCCTGGTCACCGGCACCAATGTCAATACGATGGTCGTGCCCGGCTACGTCAGTCAGGTCCACACCGTGTTCCGCACCACCGGTGACCTGCTGATGCCATGCCACGAGTTCTGCGGTCTTGGCCACAGCCAGATGCTGGCACGCGTGCAGGTGGTGCCTACCGAGCAGTTCCATCCGGACGCGCAGGGAAGGGCAAGCTGTGCCGCGCAATAAGCAGCTGGTGCTCGCGCATCTGTGGTTCTCGTTCCTGATCTTCGCGGCCGCCGCGACGCTTGGGGCTTGGCAGATGTGGGTGCGCAGCCCGTTGCACGCGCCGTTCTCCAACCCGCAGACCTATTTCATCTCGGTTACCGCGCACGGCACGTCGATGGCCTATGTGATGAGCACGTTCTTCATCATGGGCTTCGGCTACTACGTCGCCGAGACCGCACTCGGTCGCGCGGTGCCCGGCTTGATACTGGCATGGGGCGCATTCGTGGTCGGGGTGGCGGGGACGGTGATGGCGCTCGCGACCGTGCTCGCGGGGCGCGCGACGGTGCTTTACACCTTCTATCCGCCGCTCACCGGCGACGCGACCTATTATATCGGCCTGGTTCTGGTGGTCGCCGCATCCTGGGTGTGGTGCGTGTTGATGATCGTGGCGATGCTGCAATGGAAACGCGCCAATCCCGGCCAGCCGGTGCCGCTGGTGCATTTCGGTACCGTCGCCAACGCCTGCATGTGGCTGTGGACCACCGCCGGCGTCGCTGCCGAATTGCTGTTCCAGGTGATCCCGGCATCGCTCGGCTGGACCGACACCGTGGATGCCGGCCTCGCGCGCACGCTGTTCTCCTGGACGCTGCACGCGATCGTCTATTTCTGGCTGTTCCCCGCCTATATCGCTTTCTACACGCTATCGCCGCAGGCTGCCGGCGGGCGTCTCTACAGCGATACGATGGGCCGGCTCAGCTTCGCGCTGCTGCTCATCTACAGCGTGCCGGTCGGCATCCACCATCTGTTCATGGATCCCGAGCAATCGACCGGCTTCAAATATCTGGTGAGCTTTCTGACCGCCCTCGTCACCATCCCGACCTTGCTGACCATCTTCACCATCAGCGCCTCTTTCGAGATCGCGGGGCGGCTGCGCGGCGGCACGGGCCGGCTCGGCTGGCTGCGCGCCATACCCTGGGACCGGCCAATGGTGCTGGCGACCGGGCTCTCCTTCATCATGCTCTGGTTCGGCGGCGGCGGTGGGCTGGTCAACATGAGCTATGGCATGAACGCGCTGATCCATAACACCTCGTGGGTGACCGCTCATTTCCACCTGATCTTTGGCGGCACGACGGTGATCATGTATTTCGCCATCGCCTACGAAATCTGGCCACGGCTGACCGGCCGCGTTGTGGGATCGGTCGTTTGGCAGCGCCGGCAGCTCTGGCTGTGGTTCATTGGCATGATGGTGACGACGCTGCCCTGGCATTGGCTTGGTCTGAACGGGCAATGGCGGCGCGTCGCTCATTTCGACTACTCCGACCCAGTACTGGCGTGGTGGGGTCCCTGGGTCGTGGTCTCCGTCCTTGGCGGCCTGATGCTGCTCACGAGCGCGTATATGTTCGTCTGGAATCTCGCCAGCCTGCATATACCGGCGGTGACCGGATCGGCGCCAGGGCCGCAACGCTACGCAACAAGCCTGTATCCCACGCCGCACGTGCCCGCTGTACTGAACGGTTTTCGCACCTGGAATCTCGTGCTGCTCGTCCTGATGCTGCTCGCCTATGGCTGGCCGATCGCCCAGTTCCTGGTGACGCCGTCCCCGGGTGCGGTGGCTCATCGCATGTTCGGGACGGGCTGAGTCATGTCCGACGATGCGGCCACCCGCGATACGGCGCTGCGCATGCGCACCTGGCTGGTGGTCGGGACGCTGCTCCTGGTCGGTGCCCTGCTGGCCTTCATCATCATCCCGCTGGTGCAGGGCCGCGCCGCCGGCATCGACGGTTTCACGGCGATCTGCCGCGCCTTCGGCATCCTGCCGGGCTCGCCGGCACATCCAACGCCAGTCTCGCGTGCCACGCCTCAGCCGGTGACGCAGGTCGCGTGGACCGTTGCGACGCTCGCGGCGATCGAGGGCGCCGATCCCAAACACGGCGCTGAGGTGGCGCAGGAGCGATGCGTGGTGTGCCATCTCCCCGACGGCAGCTCGGCGGGACCGACGATTCCACGGATGGCGGGTCAGTCCTGGTTCGCGATCTACAAGCAGCTGCATGATTTCCGGTCGGGCTCGCGGACGAATGAGATCATGTCCGCCCAGGTGACGGGACTTGATGACAGGTCGATCGCGGATGTTGCGGTATATTACGGCCATCTGGAACGCGGCAGTTCCGATCTGCAGAACCCCTCATTCGTGCCATCGGAGGTCGAGAACCTCGTGGTCAACGGTGACGTCGCCCGCGGGCTGCCGCCCTGCATCGCCTGCCATGGCGCAGGCGTTGGAGGACCGATCGAGGTCCCCACACTCACCGACCAACACCAGGACTATCTGCAGGCTCAGCTTGAGGCGTTCGCGAACGGCCAGCGACACAACGACATCTATCACCGCATGCGCGGTGTCGCCTCCCGGTTGACGCCGCGCGAGATCCAGCTGCTCGCGATCTACTACGCGGGCATCGGCCGATGACCATGCAACGGCTGCGCCTGCTGCGTATTGCCGACATGGTGGACGCCATCGACCTGCGGCTTGAGACCTGTGATCCGCCGTGCCGCGCCAAGGACGAGCTGCTGGTGGAGGTGCGCGCCGCCGGGGTGAACCGCAGTGACGTGGCTGCGGCGCTCGGCCGCATGCCGCAGGCGGCGTGGCCGCGCACGCCGGGCCGCGACTGGGCCGGCGTAGTGGTCGACGGCCCATCCGACATGATCGGCCGCGAGGTATTCGGCGCCGGCGGCGATCTCGGCATCACCCGCGACGGCACGCATGCGACACATCTGCTGTTGCCGCGTGACGCCGTGGTTGCGATGCCGGCCACGCTGACGCCGACCGAGGCCGGGGCACTCGGCGTGCCGTTCGTCACCGCGCTTCAGGGGCTTCGCCGCGCGGAGATGCCGAAGCCCGGCGATGTGGTGCTGGTCACCGCGGTGAACGGCATGGTCGGTCAGGCCGCGGCGCAGATCGCCGCGATGCACGGCGCGCGGGTGTTCGGCGTGACCCGGCGCGCGGAGGCGTTCGCCCAACCACATATCGCCGTGCGCATGATCGACGGATCGAGCGCCGACACCGCGGCGGTGGTGCGCGACGAAACCGCCGGCCACGGCGCCGACATCGTCTACAACACGGTGGGCAGCCCGTACTTCGCGGCGGCGAACCAGGCGATGGCGCATGGCGGGCGGCAGATCCTGATCTCCACCGTGGAACGACCGGTGCCGTTCGACATCTTCGCCTTCTACCGCGGCGAGCACAGCTTCTTCGGCGTCGACTCGCTGGCACTCGATGCGACCGCTTCGGCCGTGCTGCTGCGCGAACTGCTGCCCGGCTTCGCCAGCCGGCAGCTGCGGCCGTTGCCGGTAGCGGAAAGCGCCTGTTATCCGCTGGAACGCGCGCTGGATGCGTACCGCGCCGTGCAGGCGATCGCGCGCAACCGTGTCACCCTGTTGCCGTGAGCATGTCGGGCGCCCGCGGCACGGTACGCCAGAACTCCGGGTCATGGCCGAACACGATGCGCGCGCCGCCCTGTTCCAGCGCCGCGAGCCGGTCGAGCGAGGCCAGCATCGCCGCACGGTCATGCACGCGGCTCGGCAGCCGCCGCTCGCGCAGCGTCCGGCAGAAATAGCAGGCATCGGCCGCCAGCACGACGTCGCCGCCCTCGAGCCGCAGCCGCAGCGACTGATGCCCGGCCGTGTGCCCGTAGGTCGGCAGACATACCACCGAGCCGTCGCCGAACACATCGTGCTCACCATCGACCAGGTGCAGCGTATGGCCGAGGTCGAAATCTCGCGGGTTGTAGCCATGGCGCGCAGCGGTGTCGGAATCCATGCCGGCATCCCACTCGCGGCGCTGCACCAGCATGGTGGCGTTGGGGATCAGGGCGTTGCCGCCGACGTGGTCGAAGTGGAAATGCGAGTTGATGACCAGGTCGATCCGGCCGGGATCGCGGCCGATCGCGGCCAGCCGCTCGCTTACCTCCTCGCCGGGCGCGAGCGCGATGCGGAACAGACCGGCGATCCGCGCGCCGAGCCGCCCAGCGGGGTCGTGCCGGCAATCGGGGTGCAGTCCGGTGTCGAACAGCGCCCTGCCCTTGGGATGCTCGATCAGGAACACCGGGATCGGTACGGTGATGTCGCCCTCGCCGCCTTCCATCAGGCGTCCGAACTCACCGGTGACGGTGCCGCAGGTGAAGGCGTAGAGCTTGAGGGTCATTGGCGTTCCCGCGAGGTCTCGACCGCACATGAAGCTCGGGGTCGATCGATTGCACAAGGCACTGCTGCGCCGGGCCGCGCCATACTCCGGCGCGCTGTCCCGATGGGTGCGCTTCCCCAATCCATCCAATGCTCCGTGGCGGCGCGCGCAGCTCGACATCATCAGCCATGGCGGGGTCGGCGATGTCATCATGTGCACGCCCGTGCTGCGGGAATTGCGCCGCCGCAACCCCGCCTGCCGGATCCGGTTCTATTCCAAGTACAGCCCGTTGGTCGCCGGCCTGCCCTATATCGACGAAGCACTGCAGCGCGAGTTCTGTCCGTACCCGGCGCTCGAAGTGAACTACTGGGACGACGATCGGAACCCGGTCCCGCTCCGCGGCCGCCTGATCTCCTTGCTGGGCGACCGGCTGGGGCTGAGGATCACCGATCAGCGGGTCGATTGCATCATCAATCCAAACCTTGTCGCGGGTTACCAGGACGCGTGGCGGTCGCTGCCGCGGCCTCACATCGTGATCAGCCGGCACGGCGGCGAATGGACCCCCAACAAGGAGTGGCCGGCACATTGCTGGACCGCGCTGATCGAGCGGCTGGCGCGCCGCGCCACCGTCATCGAGATCGGTGCGTCGCGCCGGCCGGCGCCCGAGCGTCCGGGCAACAGCTATGTCGACCTGCGCGGCCGTACCTCGGTCACCGAAATGGCGGCTGCGCTCGCGGCCGCCGATCTGCATGTCGGGCCGGAGTCGGGTCCCATGCACATCGCCGCGGCAGCCAACACGCCGTGCGTCATTCTGTATGGCGGATACCTGCCCACCTTCTGCACCCACTATGCCGGGAACATCGCACTGGCGACCGACGTGCCCTGCGCACCCTGCTGGCTGCCCACGCCGTGCCCGTTCGAGCTGAAATGCATGACGGCGATCACCCCTGAAACGGTCGAGAACAGCGTCCGGACCCTGTGGATGGATCGCCCGAAGCGGGGACGTGACGCCACACCGATCGGCTATACTGCACCGCAGCAGCGGAGTCGCACGCCATGGCGGTGGTGATCACGGTCGCGCAGCAGAAGGGCGGCACCGGCAAGACCACGCTGGCCGCCAATCTCGCGGCCGGCTTCGCGCCATCGCGGCGCGTGGCGCTGCTCGACATCGATCCGCAGAAGAGCCTCGGCCGCTGGCACAGCCTGCGCCGCGCGCGGCTGGGACAGGCGGCCGCGCTGGCGTTCTCCGACATCGCGGGCTGGCGACTGCCGGCGGAACTGGAGCGGCTGAAGCGCGACCACGACGTGGTGCTGATCGACAGCCCGCCGCAGCTCGACACCGACGCACGCGTCGCGGTGCGCGCCGCCGACCTCGTGCTGGTGCCGATCCAGCCCAGCATGCCGGACGTCTGGGCCGCGGAAGGGACGCTGAAGCTGGCGGCCGACGAGCGGCGCCGCGCGCACCTGATGTTCAACCGCGCGCCGCCCACCTCGCGGCTGCGCGACGCCATCGCCACGGATCTCGCTGACCGCCGGCTTCCCCTGCTGCGCTCGACCCTTGGCAACCGCGCCGGCTTCGCGCATGCCTTCGCCGCCGGTCTCGGCGTCACCGAGGCCGCGCCGCGCTCCACCGCCGCCGCGGAGCTGCGCGCGCTGCTCGCCGAACTGCAGGAGTTGACGGGATGACGTGGGACAGATGGGTGCTCGCCGTGCACGTGCTGTGCGCGGTCATCTGGGTCGGTGGCATGTTCTTCGCCTACGTCGTGCTGCGGCCCAGCCTGTCGGTCCTGGAACCGATCCAGCGCATCGCGCTCCACACGCAGGTGTTTCGCCGCTTCTTCCTGATCGTGTGGCACGTCATGCCGCTGATCCTGCTGTCGGGTTTCGCAGCCCTCTTCGGTCTCTTCGGCGGCCCGGCGACCGCACCATGGAACATCAGCGTCATGATGCTGCTCGGCCTGATCATGAGCGCGATATTCCTCATGATCGTGTTCGGCCCTTACGCGCGATTCCGTCGCAGCACCGACCGCGCCACCATCGTCGCCAGCATGGATCGCATCCGCAAGCTGATCGCGGTCAATCTCGTGTTGGGCATTGTCACCGTCGTGGTGGCATTGCTGCGCTGAGGATCATACCTCGCTGAGCATCTTTTCACGCAGAATTCGGTCGATCACGGTGCTGTAGCCCGAGCCTCTGCGCTTCGCCCAAGGCGCAGTACGGTTCCTCGGTGGCTTTGCGTCGCGGTGAACTCCGTGTGAAACCTTGCTTTCGCGCCCTCTACACCGGCGCTGGGTCATTCACCCGATTGCTCTGGAGCGCCGTCCACCCCCACCATTCCACCTCCCCAGCTTCTGCCGTAGCATGTCCGCCTCAGGCGGGAGGAGAACCACGATGATCATCGAAATGCGCACCTACACCCTGCGCCCCGGCACGCTCGTCGAGGTCGAAAAACGCTTCGCCGAGGGACTGCCCGGCCGCGAAAAACACTCCAAGCTCGCCGCCTTCTGGCACACCGAGGTCGGCCCGCTGAACCAGATCATCCACGTCTGGGCCTACGACAATTTCGAGCACCGCACCGCCATCCGCGCCGCCGCGATGAAGGAACCCGGCTGGCCCCCCAACACCGGCGAATTCATCGTCAACATGCAGAACGAGATCTTCCACCCCGCCCCAGTCTCTCCGCCGCTCGAACCGCGCCAGGTCGGCCCCCTGTTCGAGATCCGCCAGTACACCCTGATCCCCGGCGCCATCCCGGGCCTGATTGAGCGCTGGTCGGAGAAGATCGAGGGTCGCCAGAAA
>DASXNR010000435.1:0-19561 GCA_036494925.1 Acetobacteraceae bacterium | reverse complement strand
TCGATTGCGGTGCGCCGCCGCCGCCCGGCGTCGATCGCCATGCGCATGCCGGTACCCTGTCCATGGAGCTGTCGGTCGGCCGCGACCGCATGATCGTTAACTGCGGCGACGTTCCCGGTGGCACCTCGGAGTGGCGCGATGCGACGCGCGCCACGGCTGCCCACTCGACCCTGGTGATCGCCGACGTCAATTCGTCGGAACTAAAGCCCGACGGGCTCGGCCGCCGTCCGGTGGTGGTGGAGGCGCAGCGCCAGGAGGCCAACGGCGCGCATTGGCTGGAAGCGAGCCATGACGGCTGGAAGCGGCTGTTCGGCGCGGTGCATCGCCGCCGACTTTATCTGGCGGAAAGCGGCGAGGATGTGCGCGGCGAGGATGTTGTGGAAGCCCCGACCCCGCAGCCGTTCACGCTGCGCTTTCACCTGCACCCCGACGTGAACGCCAGTCTGCAGCAGGATGGCGAGGCCGTGCTGCTGCGGCTGCGTTCGGCCGGCGGCTGGCGGCTGCGCGCCGACGGCGCCCGAATGAGCCTGGAGGAAAGCGTCTACCTCGGCGGACAAGAGCCGCGCCGCACGGAGCAGGTGGTGCTGACCGGCTATGCCGATGGCCCGCAGCAGGTGAAATGGGCGATCAGCAAGGTCGGTTGAAGATTGTCGAGATCACCAACGTCGATTTCTCGCTGCGGCAGTTCCTGCTGCCGTTGATGCGGGCGATGCGGGCCCGCGGGCACGAGGTGATCGGCGTCTGCGCCGATGGTCCGTTCCTGGACGTGCCGCGCGCCGAGGGCTTCCGGATCGAGGCGTTGAAGCTGGAGCGCAGCGTGTCGCTGGCAGCGCATTGGCGGGCGTTTCGCGCCCTGGTGCGGCTGTTCCGTGCCGAGCGGCCCGATCTCGTGCACGCACATATGCCGATCAGCGGCTTTCTTGCACGCATGGCCGCCTGGTGGGCCGGCGTGCCGCGGATCGCCTACACGGGTCATGGCTTCTGGTTCAATTTCCCGGGCTCCTGGCCGCGCAGCGTCATCGGTTTCGCGATGGAATGGCTGGCGGCCCGGGTGACCGGCACGTTTCTCACTGTCAGCGAGGCCGAGGCACACGACGCCAGGCGGCTGCACATCCACCGCGGCGCGGTCGCGGTCGGCAACGGCCGCGATCCGGCACGCTTCCGTCCCGACCCCGCCGCGCGCGAGCGGATACGGGCCGCGCTCGGGGTACCGGACGGGCAGGTGGTGGTGCTCGCGGTGTCGCGCCTGGTCTGGCACAAGGGCTATCCAGAGCTGGCGGCCGCGATGCGGATGGTCCCGGGCGCGGCGCTGTGGGTCGCGGGCGAGCGGCTGACCTCCGATCGCGGGCCAGACATGGCGGCCTTGCTGCGTGACGCCGGTCTGGGTGAACGGCTTCGGCTGCTGGGCTACCGGGAGGACGTGCCGGGGCTGATGGCGGCGGCCGATATCTTTGCATTGCCAAGCCGCTTCGAGGGTTTGCCGATGTCGGTGATCGAGGCGATGCTCACCGGCCTGCCGGTGGTCGCCACGGACATACGCGGCCCGGCGGAGCAGGTAGTGCCGGAGCTGACGGGCCTGCTGGTGCCGCCGGGCGATGCGTCGGCACTTGCCGCAGCGTTGCAAAGACTGGCGGGCGATGCGTCACTGCGGGCTTCTATGGGCGAGGCTGGCCGCGCGCGCGCGGTGGAGCGCTATGACGAGGCTAAGGTGCTGGTGCGCACGCTGGACCTCTTGGGATTGTAGGGCTATCCCGCCCGCATGACCGACATCGTCCCGATCCGCCGCGCGCTGATCTCGGTTTCCGATAAGGCGGGCCTGGTGCCGTTCGCACGTGCGTTGGTGGCAAGCGGCGTGGCGATCCTGTCCACCGGCGGGTCTGCCAGGTCGCTGCGCGAGTCCGGCGTGCCGGTGCAGGAGGTGTCCGAGTATTCCGGATTTCCGGAGATCCTGGACGGGCGGGTGAAGACGTTGGTGCCGCAGATTCATGGCGGCATTCTTGGGCGGCGCGACAACGCTGACCACGTGGCGCAGATGGCGGCGCACGGCATCGCGCCGATCGATCTGGTCGCGGTCAATCTGTATCCGTTCGAAACGGCGCCGGGCATCGAGAACATCGACATCGGCGGCCCGGCGCTGATCCGCGGCGCAGCGAAGAACCACGATTTCGTCACTGTGCTGACCGAGCCCGACCAGTACGAAGCAGTGCTCGATGAGATCGTGCGGCACGGCGGTACCACGTTCGCGTTGCGGCAGCGCCTGGCCGGCGAAGCATACGCGCGGACGGCCGCCTACGATGCGGCGATCGCTGCCTGGTTTGCCGAGCGTCGCGGCGAGGCCTTCCCGCGGCGACGCGCGATCGCCGGCACGCTGCGTCAGACGCTTCGCTACGGCGAGAACCCGCACCAGGCGGCGGCGTTCTACGCCACCGGCGAGCGGCCCGGCGTCGCCACTGCCGTGCAAGTGCAAGGCAAGGAGCTGTCCTACAACAACCTGAACGACACCGATGCGGCGTTCGAATGCGTGGCGGAGTTCGACGCGCCGACGGTGGCGATCATCAAGCATGCCAACCCGTGCGGCGTGGCCAGTGCGGCGACGCTGGCAGAAGCGTGGGACTGGGCGCTTCGCTGCGATCCGGTCTCAGCGTTCGGCGGCATCGTCGCGGTGAATCGCAGGCTCGACGTTGCCGCGGCAGAGAAGATCGCGGCGATCCTTACCGAGGTGATCATTGCGCCGGACGCCGATGATGCGGCAAAGCAGGTCCTCGCGCGCAAGCGGAATCTGCGGCTGCTGCTGACCGGGGGCATGCCGGATCCGTCCGCCGCCGGACTGACATTTCGCAGCCTGTCGGGTGGTTTCCTGGCGCAGACGCGGGATGATGGCAGGATCGGCCGACAGGACCTGCGTGTTGTGACGCGGCGCGCGCCGGCCGATGCGGAACTCGCCGACCTGCTGTTCGCCTTCCGGGTCTGCAAGCACGTGAAGTCGAACGCCATCGTTTACGCCAAGGACGGTGCCACGGTCGGCATCGGTGCCGGTCAACCGAGCCGCGTCGATAGCGCACGCATCGGCGCATGGAAGGCGGAGGCTGCGGCGAAGGCGGCTGGCCTCGATGTGCCGCTGACCCGAAACAGCGTGGTGGCGTCGGATGCGTTTTTCCCGTTTGCCGATGGGCTTGAAGCCGCGATCGCCGCCGGCGCGACGGCGGCTATTCAGCCCGGCGGGTCAGTACGCGACAACGAGGTGATCGCGGCGGCGGACTCCGCCGGTGTCGCGATGGTGTTCACCGGCATGCGACACTTTCGGCATTGAAACGTTCTGTCACGCTGCCCCGATAATCCCCGGCAAATCGAGCCCATGTTCGCGCGCGCAATCGAGCGCGACATCGTAACCCGCATCGGCATGCCGCATCACGCCGCTGGCAGGATCGTTCCACAACACGCGTTCGATCCGCCGCGCCGCGGTCTCGGTGCCGTCGCACACGATCACCATGCCGGCGTGCTGGGAATAACCCATGCCGACACCGCCGCCATGATGCAGCGACACCCAGGTCGCACCCGACGCGCAGTTCAGCAGCGCGTTCAGCATCGGCCAGTCGGACACCGCGTCCGAACCATCGGCCATCGCCTCGGTCTCCCGGTTCGGTGACGCAACGGAACCGGCATCGAGGTGATCACGGCCGATGACGATCGGCGCCTTCAGTTCTCCGCTGGCGACCATTGCGTTGAATGCCAGCCCAAGCCGATGCCGATCGCCCAACCCGACCCAGCAGATCCGCGCGGGCAGTCCCTGGAACCGGATCCGCGAGCGCGCCATGTCGAGCCAGTGATGCAGGTGCGCATGATTGGGCAGCAGTTCCTTGACCTTGGCGTCGGTGCGGAAGATGTCCTCCGGGTCGCCCGACAGCGCCGCCCAGCGGAATGGCCCGATGCCGCGGCAGAACAGTGGCCGGATATACGCCGGCACGAATCCCGGAAAGGCAAAAGCCTCGACTACGCCTTCGTCTTTCGCGACCTGCCGGATGTTGTTGCCGTAGTCCAGCGTCGGCACGCCGAGCGCATGGAACGCCAGCATGGCGCGCACGTGTTCGGCGATCGACGCCCGCGCCGCTACGGCGACCTCGCTCGGCGCGGTTTCGCGGCGGCGCTCCCATTCGGCGACGCTCCAGCCTTTCGGCAGATAGCCGTTGGCCGGATCGTGCGATGATGTCTGGTCGGTCACCACATCGGGGCGAACACCGCGACGCACCAGCTCCGGCAACACCTCGGCCGCGTTCCCCAGCAGCCCGACCGACACCGGTTTGCGTTCGCGGCACGACCGCTCGATCGCTGTCAGCGCCTCGTCCAGAGTGTCGGCACGCAGATCGAGATAGCCGGTCTGCAGCCGCATCTCGATCCGGCTGGCCTGGCATTCGACCGCGAGCAGCGATGCACCGGCCATGGTCGCGGCCAGCGGCTGTGCCCCGCCCATGCCGCCCAGGCCGGCGGTCAGAATCCAGCGTCCCGCGAGGCTGCCGCCGTAGTGGCGCCGCCCGATCTCGACGAATGTCTCATACGTGCCCTGGACGATGCCCTGACTGCCGATATAGATCCACGAACCCGCCGTCATCTGGCCGAACATCATCAGCCCCTTGCGGTCGAGTTCGTTGAAATGCTCCCAGGTTGCCCAGTGCGGTACCAGGTTCGAGTTCGCGATCAGCACGCGCGGCGCGTCTTCGTGCGTGCGGAACACGCCGACCGGCTTGCCGGACTGCACCAGCAGCGTCTGGTCTGCCTCCAGACGGCGCAGCGTGGCGACGATGCGGTCGTAGCTCTCCCAGTCGCGGGCGGCGCGCCCGATACCGCCCTAGACGATCAGCTCGCCGGGATGCTCCGCCACCTCGGGATCGAGGTTGTTCATCAGCATGCGCATCGGCGCTTCGGTGAGCCACGATTTCGCGGTGATCTCGGTGCCGCGCGGCGAACGTATGGTGCGGGTGTTGCTGATCCGTGTCATGTCACCTCCGGCAGATCGGCCTGCTCAGCCGCGTGGGCAAGCCGGCCGGAACGCACCAGCGCGATCGCCCTGGCGATGTCCGGCGCCATTGCGCGATCCTCGTCCAGATGCGGCACCTCCGCGCGCAGCAACCCACGGATACGCTCGAGCATCACGCCGGACGCCAGCGGCGCATGGAAGTCGCAGCCCTGCGCCGCGGCCAGCAACTCGATGCCGAGCACCGCGGCGACATTGTCCGCCATCGGCAGCAGCCGCCGCGCGGCATGCGCCGACATCGACACGTGATCCTCCTGATTGGCCGAGGTCGGAATCGAATCGACGCTGGCCGGCGTGGCGCGCTGGCGATTCTCCGCGACCAGCGCGGCCGCGGTGACCTGCGGCACCATGAAGCCCGAGTTCAATCCAGGCTTCGGCGTCAGGAACGCCGGCAGGCGCGACAGCGCCGGGTCGATCAGCATGGCAATGCGGCGTTCGGCGATGGCGCCGATCTCGCACAAGGCGAGCGCGATGATGTCGGCGGCGAAGGCAACCGGCTCGCCATGAAAATTGCCGCCCGACAGCGCTTCCGGCGGATCGCCGCAGATCAGCGGATTGTCGGACACGCCATTCGCTTCGATCCGCAACGTGGTTGCCGCATGACGGAGAATATCCAGCGCGGCGCCCATGACCTGCGGCTGGCAGCGCAGGCAATAGGGATCCTGCACGCGATCATCGCCGGTCAGATGCGACGCACGGATCGCGCTGCCTGAGATCAGTGCGCGCAGGGTGCGGGCGATATCGATCTGTCCGCGATGGCCGCGCAACGAGTGGATGCGCGGATCGAACGGCGCATCGGAGCCGCGTGCGGCGTCGGTAGACAGCGCCCCGGTGACCAGGCCGGCCTGCAGCAGTGTTTCCGCCTCGAACAGTCCGGCGAGCGCATAGGCGGTGGAGAACTGTGTGCCGTTCAGCAGCGCCAGTCCTTCCTTGGCGCCCAGCACGATCGGCTGCACGCCGGCCCGTGCCAATGCAACGGCGGCCGGCAGGCGTTCGCCGGCCTGCATCATCTCGCCGACGCCGATCATTGCCGCCGCCATGTGGGCCAGCGGCGCCAGATCGCCCGACGCGCCGACCGAACCCTGTGTCGGCACGATCGGCAGCAGATCGCGCGACAACATCGCAGCCAGGAACTGCACTGTTTCCAGCCGTGCACCCGAGGCGCCCTGCGCCAGGCTGGCCAGCTTCAAAGCCAGCATGAGCCGCACCAGCGCCGGCGGCATCGGCTCGCCAACGCCGGCCGCATGCGACAGCACGAGATTGCGCTGGAGCGTGGCGAGGTCCGCCGGCGCGATGCGGATGCTCGCCAGCCGGCCGAATCCGGTGTTGATGCCGTAGACCGGTTCGCCTCTGGCCAGAATGGCTTCGATTGACCGCGCGCCCGCAACGACCGCAGAGTCGCTGGCGGGATCAAGCGTTACCTGTGCGCCACGATAGATCGCGCGCCACTCCGCCAGAGTGGTCTGCCCAGGCCGGAGTACGACGTCGGCCATGCCGGCCTCACGGTTCGAGCCGAACGTCCAGTAACGCAAGGCGTCCTTGTTGCACCGCGTCGATGGCGCGGCTGATCGCCGGTTCCAGTTGACCGGGTTCCGTCACGCACTCGCCGTGGGCGCCGAACGCCGGTGCGATCGCTGCGTAGTCCGGGGTCGGTTCGATCACCCGGCCGTACGGATTGTTGTCGCGCAATGCGTAGCCCGAAGGGAAATACTTGTACAGATTCCACTCCTGCGAAACATAGCCCTGGTTGTTGCAGATGATCACCAGCACCGGCACGCCGTATTGCTGCGCCAGCCCCAGGCAGGCGGGAACCGGATTGTAGTTGAATGCGCCGTCCCCGATCACGCACACGACCACATCCTTCGGTCGCGCGAGCTTAACGCCGAGTGCGGTCGGCAGTCCGGTGCCGAGTGCACCCGCCCAGCCGCGAATGTGGCTGAAGTCGCGTTCGCGGAACAGGTGATGGATCATCGGGGGGACCTGGGCGATGATCTCATCGACGATCACCGACTGGTCCGGCAGCAGCCTGTGCAGCGTGTCGAACAGCAGCGCCGCGTGGATGCGCTCGCCGGTGCGAGCCGTCTCGCGCTCCTTCGCCGCCTGCGCGTTGCTCGCGGCGTTGTGCGCGTGCCAGCGTTCGGTTCGGCCGGCGACCTCCGCGGCGCGCGGCTGCGCCTGAAGCAGCGCGGCGAGCTGCGCCAGGTTGCTGCCGATGTCGCCGGCGATGCAGTAGTCGGTGCGGAAGCCCCAATACGGCGCGCGCGGCCGCAGCGGATCCTCCTCGATGTGGATCACCGTGCAACCGTCCGGCAGCGGCGTTTCCTGCGGATGCCACGGACCGTGCGCGCCGATGACAAGAATGCAGTCGGCGTCGCTCAGGTGGGCCTCGATCGGATCGGTCGCGTAGAGCGGATGCGCGCGCGGGAAGTTCACGTACATCGGCATCCAGTACTCGAATACCGGCGCACCGACATGTTCGGCAATCGCCACCAGCGCAGCCTGGTCCTGCGGTGTGCGCGCCGCATGCTCGGTGACGATCAGCGGCGCATGACTGCGCGTCAGCAGTTCCGCGACCTCGCGCAGGCTGTCGGCCGGCGCGACCAGGGGCGAGGCCTTGGTCTTCTCCCCCTGCGGCGCCGTCACCTGGCTCATCAGGATGTCGAACGGCACACCGAGCAGCGTCGGCCCACGCGGCACGCTCTCCGCGAAGTACCAGGCGCGGCGGACATCGGCGGCCAGATCGCCGCCGGTCTTCACCTCCTTCGCCCATTTGGTCACGGTCTCGGCATTGCGCACCGGGCCGGCGAGATCCACCAGCAGCGTCGGCCATTCCGGGCCAGGATCGAGACCAGGCACCGCGCCATGGGTCAGCGTATCGGGTGAGACGATGACCATCGGAATGTGTTCGTGGTACGCCGAGCGCATCGCCATGGCGCCATGCAACACGCCGAGCCCGGTGGGCAGCAGCACCGCCTGGGTTCGGCCGGTCGCCTTCCAGTAGCCGGCAGCCAGGCCGACCGCGAGAATCTCGTGGCGGCAGTTCAGGTACTGCGGTGTCTCGATGTTCGTTGTGGCCTTGCGCTTGGCGAGCGCTTCCCATAACGGCGCCCAGGCCGCGATCGGCGAGCAGAAGATGTAATCGGTGCCCTGCGCCCGAAACAGTTCGAGCAGGGCCTCCGCCCCATTCACGGTTCCTGGCTGGGTCATTGCTCCCTCCGCATCGCAGGCGGTACGTTGGCCGCGTCATAGTGCCCGCGGAGACGCTCTTGGTCCATCCGATGTACGGCCCGAACCGGTTCAAGCTGGGAATCTTCTCGGCCAACGCCGACGGCGGTTTGACCTTGACGCGCGTGCCCGAGCGCTGGCCGGCGCGCTGGAACGAGGTGGTCGAGGTCGCGCAGATGGCGGACCGGGCGGGCATCGAGTTCTTCCTGCCGATCGCACGCTGGAAGGGCTTCGGCGGCGAGGTGAACAGCCGGGAATGGAGCTTTGAAACGCTGACCTATGCCGCGGCGCTTGCCGGGGTCACGCAGCGGATCGCGCTGTTCTCCACCGTGCACGTGCCGATGGTGCATCCGGTGTTCGCGGCGAAGGCACTCGCGACCGTGGACCATGCCTCGGGCGGCCGCGCCGGGCTCAACATCGTCTGTGGCTGGAGCCCGCAGGAGTTCGCGCTGTTCGGTCTGACCATGATCGAGGACCGCTATGCCCAGGGCCTGGAATGGACGGAGATCATGGAACGCATCTTCGCCGGCGGGCCGCCGTTCGATTACCAGGGTCGGTTCTATCAACTGAAGGGTGTCTCAGGTCAGCCGACGCCGCTGCAGCGGCCGCGGCCGGTGACGCTGAATGCGGCGTTCTCCCCGGTAGGCCGCGACTTCGCGGCGAAGACGGCGGACTTCCTGTTCACCACCTTCGTCGATATCGAAGGCGGCCGTCCGCATATCGCCGACATGGCGGCGCGTGCCCGTGCGGCCGGGCGCGAAGTGGGCGTGTTCACCACGTGCCACGTCGTATGCCGTTCGACGCAGGCGGAGGCCGAGGACTATTACGAGCACTACGCGGTGCACATGGAGGATACCGCGAGCGTGGATTTCTACATGGGCACCAAGGAGAAGTTCTCCTCGTCACACGATCCGGAGGCGTATCGACTGCACCGGAAGCGGTTCGTCGGCGGCGCCGGCACCTATCCGCTGATCGGCACGCCGCAAAGGATCGCCGAGGAGATGGTGCGGATGAGCGAGGCCGGCTTTGCCGGCACCACCGTTTCGTTCGTGAATTTCCGTGACGAGCTGCCGTATTTCATGGAGTCAGTACTGCCTCTGCTGCGCGACGCGGGCCTGCGGGCGTCATGACGCTTCACATACTGCGGACAAGGCCGTCCGGCCCTCGCCGTCGAGGCATGTCGCAACGCTGACGCGCGTTCCGGCGCAACAGCGCTCAGCCAGGAAGCAGACCACAGTCGCTCCCGCATCGAGACGGACCAGCCCGACGCGTAACGGCAGCATCGCACAGAATGCCGGTTCGTGGCTGTGGTGCAGCACGGTGTGAGCCAGCACCTCGCCGGGTTCGGCATCGGTCACGCGCCACTCCAGCGTGTCTGCCAGACAAGCGGCGCAGAGTTCGCGCGGCGGATACTGCACGGTGCCGCATGCAGTGCAGCACTGCAGCCTCATGGCGCCAGTACCGCGGCCGCGGTGCAAATTCCGCGATCGTAGTTGATCATGCCGAAGCCGCTGACCAGCGCATGGCGCGCGCGCGCCACACCGCGTCCCTCCGCTCCACCGGTGAGTTGCCGCACGGCTTCCACCAGGCCGAGGAAGCCGCCGGCCGCTCCCGCCTGGCCGCAGGAAAGCTGCCCGCCACCGGTGTTGTGGGGCAGGTTGCCGCCGGGGCCGAACTCGTTGCGCCGGATGAAATCCGCGCCGTCATCCTTGGTGCAGAATCCAAGGTCCTCGAACTGCAGCAGAGATATCACCGGATAGTCGTCATAGGTTTGCACCACGTCGACCGCATCCGGCCCGATCGCCGCCTGACGCCACAGCGTTTCGGCGTCCATCGCCCAGCCGCCGCGCCACTGGACCGGATCGTCCAGAAACGCGTTGTGCCGTTCGATCGTGGCGAGGATGCGCGCACACGGCAGCCCGAGCGCCTCGGCGCGAGCGCGGCGCATCACCAGAACGCCATCTGCTCCGGCGCACGGCATCACGCAATCGAACAAATGCAGCGGCGAGGCAATCGGGCGGGCGGCAAGATACCCCTCCAGCGTCAACTCGCCGCGCAGCAAAGCGAGCGGATTGCGCTGGGCCCATTGCCGCTGCGCCACGCACAGCTTGCCGAAGTCCGAGCGCGTCGCGCCGGTGCGGCGCATGGCATGGTCGGTGAGCAATGCGAAGCTTTGATTCGGGCCGCCGGCGCCATACGGCCAGACGTAGTCGCGCGAGAAGCTGCTGAACCGCGCGACCAGATCGTGAAAGCTGTCGGCACCGTTGGTGTCGCCGGCGATGCAGGCCACCACCTCGGCGTCGCCGCACTGCACCGCGCGGGCGGCGCGGCGCAGCGCCATGATACCGCAGGCGCCGCCAGTCGGCAGGAATTCCAAAAAGCGCGGCGACAATCCGACGTATTGCACGAACGGCGCGGGTCCGTCCGGCGCCAGCGTGAAGCTGGACAGGCACAACCCATCCACCTGCCGCTTCGCCAGACCGCTGGTTTCCAGCAGCTTGCGCAATGCGCTGCCCAGCCACCATGCGGCGCCCCGGTCCGAGCGACGCACATACGGCACGGTGACCGGCGCACAGACCACGACGTCACCGTAACCTGTCATGTTCGGTCCTTGCGCGCAGCCTCCCGGAATGCGTCGCAGACGGTGACGCTCAGAGCGGATCCCAGTCGAACACCTCACCGGATCGGTCGAGCGGCATAAACGCCGCCTTCATCGCCGGTGCGGCATGGGTGGCGATGCTCTCGGGCGTCCAGCCGTCGGCGCGATGCACGATGCGGATCGGTCGCGGCGAACTGAACAGGATGATCTCGTTCATGCGCGTGCCGAACACCTGCCCGGTCACGTCCTTCGCCGCGTCGGACGACAGGAACACCGCCATCGGCGCGTTCTTGTCCGGCGTCATCGCCTGGATTTTTGCCAGTCGCGCCTGCTGCTCGGGCGTGGTGGCCGGGATCGATTGCGTCATGCGGCTCCAGGCGAACGGCGCGATGCAGTTGGAGCGCACGTTGTAGCGCTTCATGTCCAGCGCGATCGACTTCGATAGCGCGGTGATGCCGAGCTTGGCGGCCGAGTAGTTGGCCTGGCCGAAATTGCCGATCAGCCCTGAAGTGGACGAGATGTGCACGAACGTGCCGCTCTCCTGCTTGCGGTAATGCTCGGCCGCGGCGCGCGACACGAAGAAGCAGCCGTTGAGGTGCACCCCGATCACCGCCAGCCACTCCTCCGGCGACATCCGGTGGAAGATCACGTCCCGGAGGATGCCGGCGTTGTTCACCACGCCGTCGATCCGGCCGTAGTGATCGAGCGCCGCCTGGATGATCTTCTGCGCCGAGCCCCATTCGGCGACTGACTCGGTGCAGATTTCGGCCGCTCCACCCTTCTGCTCGATCAGCTGCTTGGTCTGCTGGGCGGGAGTGGCCGAGCCGCCCTCGCCGGACAGCGAGGCGCCGATGTCGGCGACGATGACGCGGGCGCCGGCGGCAGCCATCGCCAACGCGATCTCGCGGCCGATGCCGCCGCCCGAACCGGTCACCACCACGACCTTGCCGTCCATCATGCCCGCCATGCCGTCCTCCTACAGTGCAGGTCTTTCCCTACTGGCGAGTAGGGAGGGCGGCAAGCCCCTGAACGCCGGTCAGAAAGTCTGGCCTGACCACGGATCGGCGCCAGTCAGGCCGGGGCAATGCGCGGCGATAAGCCGGAAATCGGCGACGTTGCGGGTTGCTATGGAACAGCCATGCGCGATGACCGTGGCAGATCCCCGGCGAACCGCGGCTTGCGCGCCAGCGGCGGCGAAGTGATCAGATTGCGCAATGCCGGCACTGCATGGAGGCGGCCTTGCAGGCGTGCGGCGGCGTCAGCGTCGAGCGGCAGCACACGCTGGGTCGTCAGGATCGCATCGAGCCACGCGGTAAGCTGTGCCGCCAGGTTCCGCGCAGCGATCGCGATGCCATACTCGATTTCCGCCACCGAGTAGGAGGCAATCGCCAGATCGGTCTCCGTCTGCGCGGCGAACCAGGTGGCGACGCTGGGGTCCGGGTTCGGCAGGCGCAGTTCACTTACGACGTTGGTGTCCAGTACGATCACCGGCCCGCTCCAGGTCGTGCGGCGTGAAGGCGGCCCCCATCGAGGCGCCCGCATCCTGCAACGCCTGGTCAAAGGAATCGCCGCGTTCGCCGAATCGGTGCGACAACAGGACGCTCTTCAAGCTGGGTCGTGTCTGCTCGTAATACTCTCTCGACACCACGACGACCTCACGGCCGTCCCGGCGGCGGACGAATTGCGGCCGCCCCTCGACAGCGGCGTCAACCAGTTCGGAAAAGCGATGCCATGCCGTTGCCGCCTGCCAGCTATCCAAAGTCGATGCGCTCCCTCTGGATCGTCACGATTGGGTGCTCGTGGGTGACTTGTCAATTCATCCTGACAATTGAACTGTCAACCCACGGACTCACCCGGGCACAACCCTCACCGTGTCACCGCCCCTCTGGCGTCCTTGCATGGATTGACCCAGCGAAGACTGCTGAATCGGGCGAAATCCGTATCGGTCGAATACAGAACATAGCCGCGCTCCATGGCGAGTACCGCCAAATGGGCATCCGTGGTGAGGTTGCCGGCGGTCCCGAGACGCTGGAGTTCAGCCCGCAGCCTGCCGATGTGGGTGTCCGACGGCTGCGCGATGTGAACATGCGGTAACGACAGCCAAGCCTCAAGCTGCGCCGTGACGTCCACCACCGGAAGCGGACGCGCCACCACTTGGCAATTGGTGATGATGCGCACGAAGCCGAGCTTTGCCGCCCGGCCAGTCCGATGCCCTCCGCAACCGAGAAACAGGAGGCCCACCACAGCCTGGCCCGTTCGTGGACCGCGGAGTCAGCGTTGTGGGCGTGAACGAGGACGCTTACGTGGGGTAAGATCATGGGTCGCTTCCGCGAGGGCTTGCGCTTCCAGCTCGTCCGCGAGCTGGCCCAGCTTGTCGAGATCGATGCCCGTCCGGAAGCCGAAGGAGTGGGATGTCGTCTTGGTCGCGGGCCTGGACTGCTGTCTGGTATCGGCTTGCATGGTCCACATACGCTTAGTGCGGCGCCGCGAAGCCAAGCCATCGAGGCTCTGCTCCCAAACCCCTTGACGGTTACCTTCGGATACTCCATTTCCGGTCAATCAGGACCCAAATGGTCCGATTAGCTGAACGCCAGAGGTTCAAGGGGTTTCGCAGACCATGCTCAGGCTGTCGAAGCTGACCGATTACGCGGTTGTGGTGTTGGTCCGGCTGTCGCGCGAGGCGGGAGTGCAGACCTCGCCGGGCATCGCCACGTCCACCGGCATCCCGGAGCCGACAGTTGCCAAGGTGCTGAAGACGCTGGCGGCCGGCGGGCTGGTCGCCTCACAGCGCGGCGCACGCGGCGGCTACCGGCTGTTGCGGCCGCTCGCCGCCATCCCGGTGGCCGACGTGATCGCAGTGGTGGATGGCCCGATTGCGTTGACCGCCTGCGTGGAAGGCTCTGCCGTGGAATGCGAATCCCAGGGTATGTGTCCGATGCGCGGCCGTTGGGACCCGGTGAACGAGGCGATCCAACAGGCGTTGACTACCATAACGCTGGCCGACATGCAGGAAGCCGCCATCCCGCGCGCGTTCCGTGTTCCGGTCACCGTCTCGTTGCCCGCCGCCGAATAGGGACGATTTGATGTCTGCCGCGACCCAAACGCTTGATACCGTTCAGTCCGTCACCCAGTCCGGCTACAAGTGGGGCTGGGAGACCGACATCGAGATGGACCTCGCGCCCAAGGGGCTGAACGAGGACACCATCCGGTTGATCTCGGCGCGCAAGCAGGAGCCCGGCTGGCTGCTGGAGTGGCGGTTGAAGGCGTTCGCCGCCTGGCAGCAGATGACCGAGCCGCACTGGGCGCGCGTCGAGCACGCCGCGATCGACTACCAGGACCTGCACTATTATGCGGCGCCGAAAAGGAAGCCCGGGCCAAAGAGTCTGGACGAGGTCGATCCGGAACTGTTGCGCACCTACGAGAAGCTGGGCATCCCGCTTAAGGAGCGGGCCATTCTCGCGGGCGTCGACCCGGCCTCGGTCGAAGGCGGCGGCCAGGTCGCGGTGGACGCCGTGTTCGACAGCGTCTCGGTGGCGACCACGTTCCGCGCGACGCTGCAAAAGGCCGGCGTGATCTTCTGCCCGATCTCCGAGGCAGTGCGCGACCACCCGGAGTTGGTGCAGCAGTACCTCGGCACGGTCGTGCCGACCTCGGACAACTTCTTCGCCGCGCTCAACTCCGCGGTGTTCACCGACGGCAGCTTCGTCTACGTGCCGAAGGGCGTGCGCTGCCCGATGGAGCTGTCCACCTATTTTCGCATCAACGCCCGCAGCACCGGCCAGTTCGAGCGCACGCTGATCATTGCCGACGCCGGCAGCTACGTGAGCTACCTGGAGGGCTGCACCGCGCCGATGCGCGACGAGAACCAGCTGCACGCCGCGGTGGTCGAGCTGGTGGCGCACGACGATGCGCAGATCAAGTATTCCACGGTGCAGAACTGGTACCCGGGCGACGCCGAAGGCCGCGGCGGGATCTACAACTTCGTGACCAAGCGCGGCGCCTGTCGCGGCGCGCGGTCCAAGATTTCCTGGACCCAGGTGGAGACCGGCTCGGCGATCACCTGGAAGTATCCGTCCTGCGTGCTGCAGGGCGACGACAGCGTCGGCGAGTTCTACTCGGTGGCGGTGACCAACAACCGCCAGCAGGCCGATACCGGCACCAAGATGATCCATATCGGCAAGCGGACCAAGAGCACGATCGTGTCGAAGGGCATCAGTGCGGGCCGATCGAACAATACCTATCGCGGTCTGGTGCGCGTGCTGCCGCAGGCGTCCGCTGCGCGCAATCACACGCAGTGCGACAGCCTGCTGATCGGCGATCAGTGCGGCGCGCATACCGTGCCGTACATCGAAAGCCGCAATCCGACCGCGAAGGTCGAGCACGAGGCGACCACCTCGAAGATTGCCGACGATCAGTTGTTCTATTGCCGCCAACGGGGGCTGTCGGAAGAGGACGCGGTGAACCTGATCGTCAATGGCTTCTGCAAGGAGGTGTTGAAGGAACTGCCGATGGAGTTCGCCGTCGAGGCGCAGAAGCTCCTGGCGGTGAGCCTGGAAGGCTCCGTTGGTTAAAGGGACGCATTGCATGCTGGAAATCCGCGGCCTTTCCGCAACTATCGGTGACAAGCCAATTCTGCAGGGCATCGACCTCACGGTGCCGCAGGGTGAGGTGCACGCGATCATGGGGCCGAACGGCTCCGGTAAGTCCACGCTTGCCTATGTGCTGTCGGGGCGCGAGGACTACGCGGTGACCGCGGGTTCGGTCACGTTCGACGGCCGCGATCTGCTGGCGATGGCGCCGGAGGAGCGCGCGGTCGCCGGCATATTCCTGGCGTTCCAGGCGCCGATCGAATTGCCCGGTGTGGGGAATGCGAATTTCCTGCGTACCGCGCTGAACGCGGTGCGGCGTGCGCGCGGCGAGCCGGAGCTGGATGCGGTGCAGTTCCTGCGTTTGGCGCGCGCCGAGACCAAGCGGCTGGCGATGCCCGAGGACATGCTGCGGCGCAACGTCAATGTCGGCTTCTCCGGCGGCGAGAAGAAGCGCAACGAGGTGCTGCAGATGTCGATCCTGCGGCCGCGGCTGGCGATCCTCGACGAGACCGACAGCGGCCTCGACATCGACGCGCTGAAGATCGTCGCCGACGGGGTGAATGCGTTGCGCGGACCGGAGTTTTCCGCGCTGGTGATCACGCATCATCAGCGGTTGCTGAACCACCTGGTGCCGAACCGCGTGCACGTACTGGCCGCCGGCCGCATCGTCCGTTCCGGCGGACCGGAACTGGCGCACGAGCTCGAGGCCAAGGGCTACGCCGGCATGGTCGCGGAGGCAGCCTAGTGACCGCACTCGCTCATTCCGGCAGCGCGGGTTTCCTCGCGCGTTACGATGCGATGCGCGATCGGCTGCCCGGCGACCTGCGGGCGCGCGATGCCGCCGCCGATGCGTTCCGTCGCGCCGGCCTGCCAGGGGCCACATCGGGACGCCGCGAGGAGGCTTGGAAATATACCGTCCTGCGGCCGGTCGCTGACGCCGCCTTTCAGCAACCGGTGCCGCGCCCGATCGACGACAGCCACCTGCCGCGGATCGAGGCGGCGCGCATCGTGTTCGTCGACGGCGAGTTCCGGGCGGACCTGTCGGCGCTGCCGACGCATGTCGCGTTCGCGCGCTTCGCCGATCGCGGCGAATTCGGCACGCTCGCACGGCCCGACACCGAGCCGCTCGTCGCGCTGAATACGATGTTGGCGGAGGACGGTGCGCTGCTGTCGGTGGCCGCCGGCGTCGATGCCGGTCTGCTGTTGCTCATCAACGTTGCGACCGACCGTGCCGCCTTCCATCCGCGCCACGCGATCGGTCTCGCGCGCGGTGCACAGCTGACCCTGCTGGAACTGTCGTGCGGCGACGGCATCTATCTGCATAATCCGGTGTTCGAGGTGCAGGTGGCCGAGGATGCCGTGTTCACGCATGTCAGGCTGCAGAACGAGTCGCCGGGGGCATTCCACCTGTCGACGGTGTATGCCGAGATTGCCGCGCGCGGCACCTATGACAGCTTTGGACTGAACCTCGGTGCGCGTATCGCTCGCACCGAGGCGCATGTCAGGCTGACCGGTGCGAAAGGGGTTGCACATCTGAATGGCGCGCAGCTGCTTGGTGGCGTGCAGCACGCCGACTTCACCACGGTGGTGCGGCACGATGCGCCTTCCTGCATCTCGCGCCAGACGGTGAAGAACGTGCTGGGCGGCCGTTCGCAGGGCGTGTTCCAGGGCCGCATCGAGGTCGCGCGCGCAGCACAGAAGACCGACGGGTACCAGATGAACCAGGCCCTGCTGCTGTCGCCGGATGCCGAGATCGACACCAAGCCGGAGCTGGAGATCTTCGCCGACGATGTGAAGTGCAGTCACGGCGCGACGGTGGGCGAGCTGGATGCGGACCAGCTGTTCTATTTGCGCAGCCGCGGCATTCCCGATGGCGAGGCGCGCTCGATGCTGGTGCGCGCGTTCCTCGCCGAGGCGATGGATTTGGTTTCCCATGAAACGGTACGCGGCGTGCTGGAACGCGCCGTTGAGAGCTGGTGGGCGAGGCAGGCCGCATGAACGTCGAGTCGAAATTCCCCCTCGGCCGCTCTGCCGTCCTGGATGTCGCGCGCATTCGCGAGGATTTTCCAATCCTGCGCCAGACGATCCGCGGCAAACCGCTGGTGTTTTTGGACAGCGCAGCCTCGGCGCAGAAGCCGCGTGTGGTGATCGACGCGATGCGCGAGGCGATGGAGACGCAGTACGCCAACGTGCATCGCGGCCTGCACTGGATGAGCGAGCGCACCACCGACGCGTACGAGGCGGCGCGCGACGCCGTCGCGGCGTTGTTGAACGCGCGCGATCGCCACGAGGTGGTGTTCACCCGCAACGTCACCGAATCGCTGAACCTGATGGCGCACAGCTACGGCCACGGCGTGCTGAAGCCTGGCCAGGCGGTGCTGATCTCGGGGATGGAGCACCACTCCAATATCGTGCCCTGGCAGTTGCTGCGCGACGCGCGCGGCATCGAGCTGCGTGTGGCGCCGATCACCGACGCGGGCGAACTCGACATGGCGGCGTTCGAGGCTCTGCTGGCCGACGGCCGCGTCGGCCTGGTGTCGATGACGCATATGTCCAACGTGCTGGGTACCTACACGCCGGCGGAGCGGATCGTGCGGATCGCACATGCGCACGGCGCCAAGGTGCTGTTTGACGGTGCGCAGGCGGTGGTGCACCGGCGTGTCGATGTGCAGGCGCTGGACTGCGATTTCTACGCGTTCACCGGTCACAAGCTGTATGGGCCGACCGGGATCGGCGTGCTGTGGGGCCGGCGCGGGCTGCTCGATGCGATGCCGCCGTTCCTGGGTGGCGGCGAGATGATCTCGTCGGTGTCGTACGAACGCTCCACCTGGGCAGAAGTGCCGCACAAGTTCGAGGCCGGCACACCGCCGATCCTGGAAGGTATCGGCCTGAAGGCGGCGATCGATTACGTGCAGGCGATCGGCTATGACGCGATCGCCGCGCATGAGGCGTCGCTGATCGATCATGCGCTGGCGCGGCTTGGCGCGATCGAGGGCGTGCACATCCTGGGACGGGCGCAGGATCGGGGTGGCGTGGTGTCGTTCGCGCTGGATCGCGCGCATGCGCACGACGTGGCGACGCTGCTTGACCGGCAGGGCATCGCGGTGCGCGCCGGTCATCATTGCGCCGAACCGCTGATGCGCCGTTTCGACCTGGAAAGCACCGCGCGCGCCAGCTTCGCGATCTATACGACGCATGACGAGATCGACTACCTGGCCGATACGCTCACGCGTGTGCGGGAGTTCTTCAAGTGACCGACACGTTCGACGACCTGCGCGACCTTTACCAGGAAGTGATCCTCGATCACGGCCGCCGCCCGCGCCACGCGCGCCGGCTGGAGAACTTCGACGCCACCGCCAAGGGCGACAACCCGATGTGCGGCGACCGCATCGAGGTGTGGGTGAAATACGCCCCGGACGGCACCATCGCCGACACCGGTTTCCAGGCCCGCGGCTGCGCGATCAGCGTCGCCTCCGCCGACCTGATGGCGGAAACCGTGATCGGCCGCAGCAAGGCCGACACCCACGCGCTGTTCGATGCGTTCCGCGAGATGGCGCGCACCGGCACCTGTCCGCATTGTGATGCGCTGGCGGAGCCGCTGGAGCGGCTGGAGCCACTGGCCGGCGTGCACGAATATCCGTCGCGAGTGAAGTGTGCGACGCTCGCCTGGCACGCATTGGTCGCCGCATTGGACGGGGGCAGGGAGGCGAGCAGTGAATGACATAGGCCAGACCCACACCGCCTGGACGCCCGACGGCGAGACGGAACCGAAGCCGACCGAGGACGCCATCATCGCGGCCATCGCCGAGGTGTACGATCCGGAGATCCCGGTGAACATCTATGAGCTCGGTCTGATCTACGCGATCGAGATCGCCGACGACGGCGCGGTAAAGGTCGAGATGACGCTTACCGCCCCGGCCTGCCCTTCGGCGCAGGAACTGCCCGAACTGGTGCACAACGCCGCCATGTCGGTGCCCGGTGTCACCTCCTGCGACGTGGAGACGGTGTGGGACCCGCCCTGGGACCCTAGCAGGATGACCGAAGAAGCGCGCCTGCAGTTGAACATGTTCTGACCGGCAACGATATCGAGCGAACCATGAGCACGACAGCAAATTTCCC
>DASXNR010000434.1:0-20006 GCA_036494925.1 Acetobacteraceae bacterium | reverse complement strand
GCCTACACCGCCCGTGAGCAGACCGCCTACTACGTGAAGGTGCTGAAGGAGGACACCGCCCTTGCCGCCGATATCATCGGCGACATCCTCACCCACTCCACCTTCGAACCGGAGGAACTGGAGCGCGAGCGCGGCGTGATTCTGCAGGAGATCGGCCAGGCCAACGACACGCCGGACGACATCATCTTCGACCACTTCCAGGAGCACGCTTACCCGGCCCAGCCGATCGGCCGGCCGGTACTCGGCTCCGAGCATGGCATCCGGTCGATGCCGCGCACCATGCTGACTGGCTACATGCGCCGGCACTATTCCGCGCCCAATGTGGTCGTGGCGGCTGCCGGCGCGCTGACCCACCAGCAGGTGCTCGACCTCGTCAATGTGCACTTCGCCGACCTGCCGCTTGATCGGGTGCCGCCGATGGTGGCGGCGCGCTACGGCGGCGGCGAATTTCGCGAGGCGCGCGACCTCGACCAGGTTCATATCGTGCTGGGGTTCCCCTCGGTCGGCTATGGCGACCGCGACTATTACCCGACGCTGCTGCTCTCCACCCTGCTTGGCGGCGGCATGTCGTCACGGCTGTTCCAGGAGGTGCGGGAGAAGCGGGGGCTGGTGTACTCGATCTACTCGTTCAGCGCGCCGTTCCTGGATGGCGGGCTGTTCGGCATTTACGCCGGCACCGGCGAGAGCGAGGCCGAGGAGCTGATGCCGATCACGCTCGAGGAGCTGCGCAAGGTGCAGACCGAGGTGACCGAGGTGGAGCTGGCGCGGGCGCGGGCACAGGTGAAGGCAAGCCTGCTGATGTCGCTGGAGAGCACCGGCAGCCGCTGCGAGCAGCTTGCCCGGCAGTTGCAGGTATTCGGTCGCGTCGTGCCGACCGCCGAGACGGTGGCGAAGATCAACGCGGTAACCACCGCCGATGTCTGCCGTGCCGCCGCCCGGCTGTTCCGCGGGGCACCGACATTGGCGACGATGGGGCCAGCCGAGAGAGTGCCGGCGCTGGGTGAGATCGCGGATAAGCTGGCCGCTTGACGTCGGCCCTCCACGAGCTAAGTTTAGCTAAGTCATACGAGTACCGGAATGCCCACCGTCAACATTCACGCAGCCAAGAGCCAGCTTTCCCGATTGCTCGACGCAGCACTGGCGGGCGAAGAAGTCATCATCGCCAAGGCCGGGAAGCCCATCGCGCGCCTGGTGCCGATCGAGGAGAAGAGGGAGCGCCGCAAGCTCGGGACGCTTGCCGGGCAGTTCCGTGTCCCGGACGACTTCGACGACCCACTGCCAGACGAGATATTGGACGCCTTCGAAGGGCGTTGATGCGCTTCCTGTTGGATACGCATCTGCTGCTGTGGGCGCTTAACGATCCGGAACGCTTGAGCGAAGCGACCCGCGACGCCATCGAGGATCCGTCCAATGACGTGCTGTTCAGCTCCGCAAGCATTTGGGAGGTTGCCATCAAGACCCGGCTCGGCCGCCCTGACTTCGCAGTGCGAGCGGAGATCATTGCGGAGGAGGCCCTCGTGCGGGGGTTTGCCGAATTGCTGATCCGTTGGCAGTCCGCCGCGGTGGTTGCGGATCTGCCGCCGCATCACCGGGATCCGTTCGATCGCATTCTTTTGGCTCAGGCGATCACCGAGCCTGTCCATCTATATACGGTGGATCGAAAGCTCGTGCAGTACTCGCCGCTGGTTGTGCTCGCCTGACCGGCATAGCCCGCGGCGTAACCGTGGAACCGCAGTCATGGCCGCCAATTCCCTCGACCTCCTCGCCGACCTGATCGCCCGTGCCCGTACCGCCGGTGCCGATGCGGCCGACGCCGTGCTGGTTTCCGGCACGTCGCTTTCGGTGCAGCGCCGGCTCGGCAAGACCGAGCACGTCGAGCGCTCGGAAGGCCGCGATCTCGGGCTGCGGGTGTTCCTGGGGCAGCGGGCCGCCATGGTCTCCTCCAGCACCATGGACCCCGCCAGCTTCAAGGAGCTGGCGGAGCGGGCCGTGGCGATGGCGCGGGTGGTGCCCGAGGATCCGTACGCGGGTCTCGCCGATACCGCCGCGCCGCCGGAGCCGGTCCCGCTCGATCTGCTGGACGCTGCCGAGCCGACCACCGAACAGCTGGTCGCGCGTGCCGCCGCGGCCGAGGAGGCGGCGCTCGCTGTGCCGGGTATCACCAATTCGGAGGGCGCCGAAGCCGGCTTCAGCAGGACCGCGGGGTTCGTGGTCACCTCGGCTGGCTTTGCCGGCAGTGCGGAACGCAGCGGCCATTCGGTCTCGGCGTCGGCACTGGCGGGCACCGGAACGGCGATGCAGCGCGACTATGACTACCATTCGACCGTCTACCTGGCCGACCTCGACGATCCGGCGGCGATCGGGCGCAGCGCCGGCGAGCGCGCCGTCGTCAGGCTGAACCCGACTCGGCCGGCCACTGCCAGGCTGCCCGTGGTCTATGACCCGCGCGTCGCCGGTGGCCTGCTCGGCCATCTTGCCGGAGCGATCAACGGCGCCTCGGTGGCGCGCGGCACCTCGTTCCTGAAGGACAAGATGGGCCAGCGCCTGTTCGCTGCCGGGATCACGGTACACGACGATCCGCGGCGAGTGCGAGGGCTGCGGTCCCGAGTGTTCGACGGCGAGGGCACCCCGACCGCCCCCCGTGCGTTGATCGACGACGGCGTCCTGATGACCTGGCTGCTCGACAGCCGCTCGGCGCGCCAGCTTGGTCTGCGCTCTACCGGACACGCCGCACGGGGCACCGGTGGGCCGCCGTCGCCGGCGCCGAGCAATCTGTATCTCGCTGCCGGCAGCCTGACGCCGGCGGAGCTGATGGCGGACATCAGGCTGGGCATCTACGTGACGGAACTGATCGGCATGGGGGTGAACGGCGTCACCGGCGACTACAGTCGTGGCGCGGCCGGCTTCATGATCCGTGACGGCGCCCTCGCCGAGCCGGTCGCCGAGCTCACCATCGCCAGCAACCTGCTGGAGATGTTCGCCCATCTGACGCCGGCGAATGACCTGCGCTTCCGCCGCGGCACCGACTCGCCGACGGTCCGGGTGGACGGCATGACAATGGCTGGCGCCTGAGCCGGCCCGACACCATATGGTCCGCATGCGCACAAAAAAGCGAACAGCGACGCGTCGTACGTGCTTCGTATTGGCAGCCTGCGCCGCCCTTGCGTTGGCGTTGACGCCGGGGCTCGCGGACGCACGCGCCGGCGGGGGCGGCTCGTTCGGCAGCCGCGGCGGCATGACCTGGTCGGCACCGCCGTCCACCAACAGCGCACCCTACTCGGGCTCGCCCATGCAGCGCAGCATGACACCGAACAATCCCTCACCCGGATTCGGTGGCGGTTTCGCCGCGCCCGGTGCCGGCTTCGGTGCGCGCTCCGGCTTCATGTCCGGCCTGATGGGGGGCCTGATCGGCGCCGGCATCGGCGGCCTGCTGCTGGGCCACGGGTTCTTCGGCGGCATGTTGGGCTTCGGCGGGTTCCTGGGCTTCCTGCTGCAGATCTTCCTGCTCGTGTTGCTGGTGCGCTTTGTGATCCGCCTGTTCCGCGGGCCGTCGCCAGCGTTCGCCGGCGGGCCGAACATCTTTGCCCGCGGCGGCGCGCCGGGCCCGAGCCCGGTGGGCGGCTTCGGCGGGCAGGCGAGGCCGCCGCCGATCCAGATCGGTCCGCAGGATTATCAGGCATTCGAGCAGCTTCTCCAGGCGATCCAGGCCGCGTGGAGCCGCCAGGACCTGAACGCACTACGCGCGCTGGTGACGCCGGAAATGCTCAGCTACTTCGGCGAGCAGCTTGCCGAGCAGGCCAGCCAGGGTGTGCGCAACGAGGTCACCGATGTGCGGCTGCTACAGGGCGATCTGTCGCAGGCGTGGAGCGAGGGCAGCCGAGAATATGCCACCGTCGCCATGCGCTTCACGATGATCGATGTGACGCGCGATGCGTCCGGCCGCATCGTCGACGGCAGCCCAGGCGAGCACGTGACCGCGACCGAGCTGTGGACCTTCGTCCGCGCGCCGGGCGGGCGGTGGATTCTGTCGGCGATCCAGCAGGCGCGGTAACCGCTGCGCATCGTCAAGCCCGGCCATAGGGGTACAGCGGTGGGGTGTGACGAGGGAGCGAGCAGATGACCGCAGTTGATCCAATCCCTTACTCCGATGCGAAGATCCGCCGCATCCTCTCGACAGTGCGCACCATCGCCATGGTCGGCGCCTCGTCCAACTGGAACCGTCCCAGCTACTTCGTGATGAAGTATCTGCAAGACAAAGGCTACCGCGTCATCCCGGTGAACCCAGGCACGGCCGGCAATCAACAGCTCGGCGAGACGGTCTACGCCAGCCTGCGCGAGATTCCCGACAAGATCGACATGGTCGACATCTTCCGCGCCTCCGATCAGGTCGGCCCGATCGTCGATGATGCGATCGCGATCGGCGCCAAGGTGGTGTGGATGCAGCTTGGCATCCGCAATGACGAGGCCGCCGCGCGCGCCGAGGCCGCAGGCATCGAAGTGATCATGAACCGCTGCCCTAAGATCGAGTTCGGCAGGCTTGGCGGCGAGCTGTCATGGAGCGGCGTCAATTCCGGCATCATCCGCAATCGCGCGGCGGAGCCGCCGACGGAACGCAAGGCGAAGCCACACACGGAGCCGGCGGCCAATGTCAGCTACGGCTTCGAGACGCGTGCGATCCATGCCGGCGCGTCACCCGATCCCACCACCGGCGCACGTATCACGCCGATCTTTCAGACCACTGCGTACGTTTTCAACGATGTCGACCACGCAGCGTCGCTCTTCAATCTGCACAATTTCGGCTACATCTATGCGCGCCTGACCAATCCGACGGTCGCGGTGCTGGAGGAGCGGGTCGCCAATCTGGAAGGCGGCCGCGCTGCCTGTGCCGCCGCGTCGGGTCATGCCGCGCAATTCCTGATCTTCGCCACCATGATGGAGCAGGGCGACGAGTTCGTTGCCTCACGCAACCTCTATGGGGGATCGCTGACGCAGTTCGGCCTGTCGTTCAAGAAGCTTGGCTGGACCTGCCATTTCGTTGATCCGACCGATCCCGAGAACTTCCGCCGCGCGCTGACGCCGCGCTGCAAGGCGATCTTTCTGGAAAGTCTGGCCAATCCCGGCGGCATCATCGTTGACCTGGAAGCGGTGGCGAAGATCGCGCACGACGCCGGCATTCCGCTGATCGTCGACAACACGCTGGCCACGCCCTACCTGTGCCGGCCGTTCGAGTGGGGCGCCGACCTGATCGTGCACTCGACCACCAAGTTCCTCGACGGCCACGGCAATTCACTGGGCGGCGTCGTGGTCGAGAGCGGCAGATTCGATTGGTCGCAGGGCGGCCGGTTCCCGTCATTGACCGAACCGGAGCCCGCCTACCACGGCCTGCGCTTCTACGAGAATTTTGGCGACTTCGCGTTTACCACCAAGGCACGCGCGGTCGCCTTGCGCGACTATGGTCCGACGCTCGCGCCAATGAACGCGTTCCTGACCATCACCGGCATCGAGACGCTGCACGTTCGGATGGAGCGGCACTGCGCCAATGCGCAGAAGGTGGCGGAGTTCCTGGAACAGCATCCAGGCGTGGCGTGGGTTTCCTATGCCGGCCTGGAATCGAGCCCGTACCGCAAGCTGGCACGGAAGTACCTGCCGCGCGGTGCCGGTGCGGTGTTCACCTTCGGGGTACGCGGTGGCTACGATGCCGGCGTGAAGGCGGTAGAGAATGTGCGGCTGTTCTCGCATCTGGCAAACATTGGCGACACACGCAGCCTGATCCTGCACCCCGCGTCGACCACGCACCGCCAGCTTACCGACGAACAACGGCTGGCCGCGGGCGCGGGGCCGGATGTGATCCGCCTGTCGATCGGACTGGAGACCGCGGACGATCTGATCGCCGATCTGGATCAGGCGATGGAGGCGGCTGGCGATTGAACCGTGCTTGTCTTCAGCCACTGCATCGAACCGGCCAGCCTGCAGAAGATATCCTGGACAAAGCGGGATCTCGCCCGTGCACGGGATCGTCTTGACCCCGTTGTCAATACTACTGCGCGCGGTGTGAAATACTTCACAGTTTAACGCCGGTTTATCGCACAGATTAACGCTGCAAACGCGTGGGCGTGACTCATGCGATGACCCGCGCCGATGTGACACCGCAGCCTCGCTGCGGCCGCGCTCGTGGCTTGTCGACTTGCAGGACGCTCATTCGGTGGCCTATGTCAACGCTTGAACAGCGACACGAAGGACTGGCAGGTGGATCGTTCACTCGAGCGTTGCCATCCGCTGCCATGTCCGTTGTCAGGCGTGCGGCCAATGCCATGGTGACGGAACCAGCAGAAAGTCCTTTCCCGCTTGGCTCCGGCGCCGGGCGCCGGAGCATTCGGCGGCGGCTCGCCGCGATCCTGGGTGCTGACATTCGCAACTACGGCATCCTGATGGGGGCGAGCGAGGAAGACACGCATCGCCGCGTCAATGCCGCAATGGATCGCCTTGTGCGCGAGGTTCAAAGGTCGCACGGGCGCGTCTTCTCCCACGCGGGCGACGGACTGATGGCCGAATTCCCGAGCGCCGTCGAAGCGCTCAAGTGCGCGCTTCGCGTGCAGGCGGATGCGGCCAGGCGGAACGCGCGTCTGCCGTCCGAACAGCGCATCGAACATCGCATGGGCATCAACTCCGGCGAGATCGTCCTGCAGCAAGGACGCGCAGGCGGCAATGCTGTGAATATCGCCGCGCGACTGGAACAGATCGCCGACGCCGGCGGAATCTTCATTTCCGCAACGGTATTTGAGCAGGTCAGCGGCGTCGTAACGACGACCTATGATCAGCTCGGTGATCGGCGCCTGAAGAATATCCGCCAACCCGTGATGGTCTATCGTATTGCGCCGGAGACATGCCAGTCCTGGGCCGGTATGCCCACGGTGTTGCGGCGCGAGTCACGTTCGACAAGGCCGTCCGACGAAGACTATCGCCCGTCGCTCGCCGTCCTGCCTTTCCGCACATTGCTGGAGGACAGGGCGGATGCGTATTTCGCCGAGGGCATGGTGGACGACATCATCCGCTTGCTTGGCGGACTGAAGGAGCTGCTTGTCATCGCACGCAGCTCGACGCTCGGATTCGCGGGCGCACCGCTCGATCTGCGTCGCATTGGCCACGAGCTCGACGTGCGCTACGTGCTGCACGGCAGCCTGCGCCGCCTGGCGGACAAGGTGCGGATTGCGGTGGAGCTGAGCGAGGCTGAGACCGGCCACCTGATCTGGGCCGACCGGCTCGACGGCGAACTGTCCGACCTGTTTGAACTGCAGGACCGAATCGCCACACGGGTGGTGGGCGCCGTCGCGCCACATGTGCGTGAGCGTGAACTCAACCGCAGCATGCGGAAACATCCCAGCAGCATGACGGCCTATGACCTCACGCTCCAAGCGTTCGATCAGCTCTACCGTATGGAGTATGATGCCTTCTTCCGGGCTCGCGAGCTGCTGCGGGAGGCGCTGTCGCACGATCCCGGCTACGCGCCGGCGTACTCGTACACTGCATACTGGCACATTTTCTGTATCGGACAGGGGTGGTCGCAGGATCTCACTGCGGATACTGCCGCGGCGGCGCGGGCGGCGCGGGCGGCTGTTGAACGGGATCGCAACGATGCGCTCGGTCTGGCGTTTTCCGGGCACATGCAGTCCTACCTGCTGAAGGACTACGTCGCCGCGATGGACCTGCTGGAGCGAGCGCTGGCGGCAGGCCCGAGTTGTGCCTGGGCGCACAGCATGAGCAGTCTGACGCTGGGCTACACCGGCGACTATGCACGATGCCTGACGCATGCCGAGCAGGCGGTGCGCTTGTCGCCGCTTGGTCCTGACGCGTTCTTCCATGAGCATGTGCTTTCGCAAGCATTCTATCTGAGCGAGCGATACGACGAGGCGGTCGCCTGGGGACGCATGGCGAGCGCGCACTGCGGCGCTCAGACCTCGAATCTACGCTGCCTGATCGCCAGTCTGGTGGCCGCCGGCAACAGCGTAGAAGCGCGCGTCGTGGCGCAGCGGCTGTCGCAACTGGAACCGGCATTCCGGGTGGGAAACTTCCGCGTCCGCACCCCGCTGACGGGCGAGGTGCGGGATCGTTTCGCTGACCGGCTGCGAGCCGCCGGGTTGCCGGAATGATCCGGCTGCCTTGCGGCACGCATACTCGAACAAGACATACTTAGGAGGGGAGCATGGCAGGAAACGCAGGCAACGCCGGCAACGCCGGCAATGCCGGGAACGCAGGCAACGCCGGAAATGCCGGCAACAATACCAGCACCAGCAGCGGATGGTTCTTCGCGGACCGGATCGATCTGCCCTTCGTCACCGAGTTCAGCGGCGGAGGCTACATTGCGCAACAAACTGCAAACCCATCTGCCTTTCCGGACCAGAACTGGAGTGTAGAGTGGTTCTCCTGGCGATTGCTGCTGGAGTTCATCGCCACGAACGGGCTGGCCTCGGGCACCGATCCGGGCAACTGGTCAAGTCAGACCGGCTTCACCAGCGTGGGCGATGAGATCGACAATCTCGTCACGGCGGCGCAGGACGAACGCCCCGACGCGCTGGGTGAAATTGTCAGCGAGTCGGACGAATTCGTCAGCTATTACCTGAACCTCATGACCGCGACACCGGCCTCCTATCCGCGCACCAACCGTGTGCTGCATGGGGCAAGCCTCATCGCGCTCTACATCGCCATGGAGTGGAAGGCCAAATACATGCGGCCGAGGCCATCGCAGATCTGCCCGGCGTTGTTGCCGCCGATCGCCGTGCCTGGCCACGCATCGTTCCCAAGCGGTCACTCCACCCAGGCGCATCTGATGGCCTTGTGCATGGGCGCGGTGTTCGACGGACTGCTTGCGGCGAAGCAGCCAAACACGATGCCGATGCGGCGCGATCTCGCGGCGCTGGCGGATCGCATCGCGCGCAACCGCGAGATCGCAGGTCTGCACTATCCCAGCGATTCCCAGGCCGGTGTGAAGATCGCGGGCTCGATCCTGCAGCTGCTCAACGGGATGGACGCCAATTCGCTATACAAAACAGCGATTGGGGACGCAACCGGGGAATGGAATTGGCTATGAGCGATTACCCCGACCGAGCCGCGCCACAGCGGGGCCAGCAGCCTTTCCAACAAACGCTGGAAACGCGAACGATAACCTACCCGCTTCCGCCGCCCGACTTCGCCCTGCTGACCGCGTCGCCAAGCGAACTGCTGCAATACGGTATCATGCCGCGTCCGGATCCAGCGGTTCAGCGCGAACTCTATGCTCACTGGCTGCGCATCTTTGCACCGCCGATGGGGTTTGTTGAACCGCAGCCGGTGGAAGTGCGCGCTGACTGGCAGCTCAACGTTAACGTGACGAACCAGGCGACACTGGCCGTCGAGACCTCCCGCTGCGCGAAGAGCTCTAATTGGTCGGGCGCGTTCGTCGTCCCGACGAACGACACGATGTTCGTGTTGGTGGGGGGAATCTGGATCATCCCCATGGTGCAGCTTCCTCCGCCTGCGTTCATTGAGGCAGGTGAGGATCAGTATGTCTGCTCAACCTGGGTCGGTCTTGACGGGCAGCGCCGCTACCTCAACTCGTCGCTGCCGCAGATTGGCACGATGCAGACGCTGAGCTTGACGGGCGGCGGCTCCCCCGCGGCGTCGGCTCTGGCTTTCTTCCAATGGTGGGACAGACAGAATGGTGGCACCTTCCTCCAGCTCAACGGTTTGCCCGTGCAGCCGGGCGACGTCATGATCGGCGCGGTCTGGGCCGCGACTCCGACCCTTGCCATTGGGTATCTGGCCAACATCTCAACGAACCAGCTGGCCGTCGTAGGGTTGACATCGCCCACCGTTATTTTCGAGGGCAGCGCCGTGACGCTGACCATCTCCGGCGCCACGGCGGAGTGGATTCTCGAACGACCCACGAAATTCCACAGTACCGACCTCTACGCGTTCCCTGACTACGGCACGATGTCGTTCTCCAGCTGTTGGGCTGGCGCCGCGCCGCCGGCCGGATCGCCGATATCGTACCGCGATGTGCAGCCGGCCCGGTTCATCCGAATGTATGACACGCTGCATGATCCCACCCGCACCGTGTTCATCTCGATGGCAGAGCGGCAGTCCGACACCTCGGTGTACCTCGAGTACGGCGACTTCAAGGTTTGACGGCACAACAGAAGTCTGGCGAGTAGCCGACGCTCACAGCAACGCGAAATACTCCCGATGCTCCCAGTCGGTCACGTCGGACAGAAAGCGGCCGATCTCGAACTGCTTCAGGGTTACGAAGTAGTCGATGAACCGGTCGCCGAATGCGGCGCGGAAGCAGCCACTTTCACGCAGTGCAGCGATCGCCTCCATCAGCGTCCGCGGCAGCGTGGGTGCATGGGCACGGTACGGCGCGTCGGCCGGGGGACCGGGATCGACGTCCGTCGCAACTCCATCCAGACCGGCGGCAATCTGCGAGGCCATATACAGATAAGGGTTCGCCCCCGGCTCGCCGACGCGGTTCTCCAGGCGGGTTGCCGGATCGCCAGGCTGGCCGACGACGCGCACCATCGCGGCACGGTTGTCGTAGGCCCAGACGACGTGATCGGGGGCCATCGAGTTCGGCACGTAGCGCTTGTAGCCGTTGATCGTTGGTGTGCTGAACGCGGCCGCCGGCGCCGCATGCCGCAACAGCCCGCCTAGCCAGCCGCGTGCCAGCTTGGACAGGCCGCCGGCGTGCGGAAACAGATTGCGTCCGGTGGCGGAGTCTTCGATCGAATGATGCAGATGCCAGCCCGAGGATGCGGTGTGCGGCAACTGCGGCCGGCACATGAAGCTGGCGAGATAGCCTTCCCGGGCGAAGATCTGCTTCGTCGCATTGCGGAACAGCAGCATCAGGTCGGCGGGTTCCATGCCGGTCGTGGCGCCGAATGTGACCTCGACCTGGCTCGGGCCGAACTCGATTTCGAGCGAACGAAGCGGCAGGCCGAGCCCCTGAAGGTTGCCGCGCAGCGTTTCCATCAGCGGTTCGATCGCATCGTAACGAAGCTCGGTCAGATACTGATAGCCGTGATTAAGCGGCATGACCTTCGGCGGCGGGCCCGGCATCGCGATATGATCCGGCGGAACAAGATTGTCGTCGCTCTTGAGCAGATGGAATTCCACCTCCAGTCCGGCGCGCCAGGCGAGGCCGCGCTCAGCGAGTTGCGCCAGCATGTGGCGCATGAGCGCCCGCGTGGAGAACGGGTGCGGTTCGCCGTTGGTCCGATACAGGTCACACAGGATCCATCCGCTGTGCGGAGCCCAGGGCAGCACGCGGAAGGTGGCGGGATCGGCGACCATGACCATGTCGCCGGCGCCATCGCCGCCCGGCTTGAAGATCGGAAACGCCGTACGCCCCGACAGGTCCTTCAGCAGCATGGTGACCGTGCAGGTGACCCCGGTCCGCAACGCGCGCGCCGCCTCGGCAGCGATCAGAGTCTTGCCGCGGACCACGCCATGCGCGTCGGAAAAAGCAAAGCGCACGACACCGAGTTTCGCGATCCGCGCGGCGACCTCGGCTGCCGCGTCCGTCTGCGCCTGGGTCCAGAGCCCATGGCGCGCGACGAAATCGCTCACGCGGGTTCCAGCGTCGCGGCGAGCCAGGGTGTAGCGCGCCGCCGCTCCGCTTCCAGCGCCTGCCAGTATTCGTCCAGGCCTTCCACCGGACCCACCGCATCGATCGTGGCGGGACCGCGCACCGCATTCGCGCCACGCGTCAGCGGCGGGTCGCGGCCCTCGGCCACATCGTCGATCGCGCGGAAGATCTTGCGGCGGGCGGCGGTGATGATCCGATCGGAATAACCGAGGTGCTCCTTGGTACGGTCCTGGATCGCGCCCATGCTCTCCACCGCCCACTGGTCGTGCACGTTGATGTCCATGCCCATGCCGGTGAAGGTCGCGGTGCGCTGCTCGTCGGGATCGAAACCCCAGTCGTTGCCGCGGTTCGCGTGCGGCGCGTAATCCGGCAGCGCGTGCGTCGCCAGCCGCTGCGCCCGCATCGTCGCCTTGTCCACCGGCGCGGCGAAGCTGGTGAAGATCGCATACCAGTAGCAATGCGTGTCATCGATCGGCACGTGCCACTGGGTGATCGACATCTCGCGGCTCAACGGAATGACGAACGCGTGCGGGAACACCATGTTGGTGATGCGCAGATGCACGACTGAATCGTTGATTGGCCGCCGGGTGACGATGCGCAGGCCGTACGGCGTTTCTTCCGAGTCGAGACGCGGGTTGGGCGCCTCGCGCATCAGGCGCGTCATCGGAATGTCGGCGCCGATCGTCGCGGCGCGGAACTGGCGGCCATAGGCGGCGTCCGACGGGTCCTCGTCCTGGAAGAAGCGGTGCAGGAAGCTGGCGTGGCCGGGATCGATGCCGACCTCCAGCGCCTGCAGCCAGTTGCACGACCAAAGTCCCTTGAACGCGAAGACATGCGTGTTCGGTGCGGTGAAACAGTCGAACGCCGCGAACGGTGGTGGTTCCCCTGGTCCCATGTAGGCCCAGACGATGCCGCTCCGTTCGACGCATGGATAAGCAGGCTGGCGCACCTTGCGATGGAACGTGCTGCCCGCCGGTTCGGCGGGTTGTTCGAGGCATGCACCGGTTGTGTCATACAGCCAACCGTGGAACGGACAGCGCAGCCCGCCATCCTCGCAGCGGCCGAACGCGAGATCGGCGCCACGGTGCGCGCAATGGCGGTCGAGCAGGCCAATGCTGCCGGCCTGGTCCCGGAACAACACCAGGTCTTCGCCCAGCAGCCGGACGCGCTTCACCGGGCGGGGTGTGTCCAGTTCCTCAACGAGCGCAGCGGGCTGCCAGTAGCGGCGCATCAGGGCGCCGCAGGGCGTGCCGGGGCCGGTTTCGGTGATGCGTCGGTTGTCGGCGATGGTCAGCATGGAGTCTCCGATCCGCGAGGCAGCCTGGATGCTTGAGCGAACACTGTGACGAACAGCGCCGTCTGTCACGGCCGCGATCGGGGCTGACGCTGCGCCGCATCAACTTGCCGGACGGCGGGCGATAGGCTAGCACCGCTCCGCCTCCCGGGGCGCCGGACACCCGGCGCACAGCAACGCGTTGGTCGGCTGAACCCTGGCCCGCTGTAAGGACACCTCCATGGCCCGCAACAAGATCGCCCTGATCGGCGCCGGCAACATCGGCGGCACGCTCGGCCACCTGATCGGCCTCAAGGAACTCGGCGACATCGTGCTGTTCGACGTGTTCGGCGGGGTCGCGGCCGGCAAGGCGCTCGACATCATGCAGTCCGGTCCGGTGGACGGATTCGACGCGCTGATGACCGGCGGCTCCGACTACAGCGCGATCAAGGGCGCCGATGTGGTGATCGTCACCGCCGGGTTCCCGCGCACGCCGGGCATGTCGCGCGACGACCTGATCGGCAAGAACGCCGGCGTGATCGCCGAGGTGGCGGCCGGCATCCGCGCCAATTGCCCTGATGCGTTCGTGATCTGCATCACCAATCCGCTCGACGCGATGGTCTGGGTGATGCAGCAGAAATCGGGCCTGCCGGCGAACCGCGTGGTCGGCATGGCCGGCATGCTGGACAGCTCGCGCTTCCGGCTGTTCCTGGCCCACGAGTTCGGCGTCTCGGTCGAGGACGTCACCGCGTTCGTACTCGGCGGCCACGGCGACACGATGGTGCCGCTGACGCGCTACTCTACCGTGGCAGGCATTCCGGTGCCCGACCTGGTGAAGATGGGCTGGAGCACGCAGGCGAAGATCGACGCGATCGTGGCGCGCACGCGCGACGGCGGCGGGGAGATCGTCAAGCTGCTGGAGCGTGGCAGTGCGTTCTATGCGCCGGCCGCTTCGGCGGTGGCGATGGCCGAGAGCTATCTGAAGGACAAGAAGCGTGTGCTGCCGTGCGCGGCGCTGCTGAACGGCGAATACGGGGTGAAGGACCTGTATGTCGGCGTGCCGGTGGTGATCGGCGCCGGTGGGATCGAGCGGATCGTCGAGGTGGCGATGAACGCCGTGGAGAAGGCCGCGTTCGACAAGTCCTGTGCGGCGGTGCGAGAGCTGGTCGAGGCGGCGAAGAAGCTGATCGGCTGAACGCCCATGAACATCCACGAATACCAGGCCAAGGAGCTGCTCAAGCGCCGCGGCGTGGCGGCGCCCGACGGGTTCGTGGCCTGGACGCCCGACGAAGCCGCTGCCGCGGCGGCCAAGCTGCCCGGGCCGGTCTACGTGGTGAAGGCGCAGATCCATGCCGGCGGCCGTGGCGCCGGCCGCTTCGCCGACGATCCGCACGGCAAGGGCGGCGTGCGCCTCGCGCGCTCGATCGATGAGGTGCGTGCCGCGGCCGAGGCGATGCTCGGTCATACGTTGGTGACGAAGCAGACCGGACCCACTGGCCGGCCGGTGCATCGCGTCTATGTCGAGGCCGGCTGCGATATCGCGCGCGAGCTTTACCTCTCGCTGCTGGTCGACCGCACCAGCGGGCGGGTCACCGTGATCGCGTCCAGCGAAGGCGGCATGGAGATCGAGGAGGTCGCCGCACACACTCCGGACAAGATCAGCCGCGTGGCGATCGATCCAGCCAGCGGCATGTCCGGCTTCCACGCGCGCCGCCTCGCCTACGGGCTGGGTCTCACCGGCACGCAGATCGCCGCGTTCGGCCGCTTTCTGCCGGCGCTGTATCGTGCCTTCACCGAGCTCGACTGCTCGGTGGTCGAAATCAATCCGCTGGTGGTGACCGGCGGTGGCGACGTGATCGCGCTGGATGCGAAGATCAGCTTCGACGACAACGCGCTGTTCCGTCACCCGGAACTGGAGAAGCTGCGCGACGAGGGCGAGGAGGATCCGAAGGAACTCGAAGCTGCCAAGTACAACCTCAACTACGTGGCGCTCGAGGGCAATATCGGTTGCCTGGTGAATGGCGCGGGGCTGGCGATGGCCACGATGGACATCATCAAGCTGTTCGGCATGGCGCCGGCGAATTTCCTCGACGTCGGCGGCGGCGCCACCAAGGAGCGCGTTACCGCGGCGTTCAAGATCATCCTGTCGGATCCGAACGTCGAGGGCATCCTGGTCAACATCTTCGGCGGCATCATGCGCTGCGACGTGATCGCCGAGGGCGTGATCGCCGCGGCGCGCGAGGTGAAATTGTCGGTGCCACTGGTGGTACGGCTGGAAGGCACCAACGTGGCGCTCGGCAAGGAGATCCTGGCGACGTCCAACCTGCCGATCATCGCTGCCGACAATCTCGCCGACGCGGCGGAGAAGATCGTGCGCGCCGTGCAGGAGGCCGTCTGACATGGCGATCCTGGTCGATGCCGAGACGCGCGTCATGACGCAGGGCTTCACCGGCGCGCAGGGCACGTTCCACTCCGAGCAGGCAATCGCCTACGGCACCAAAATGGTCGGTGGCGTGACGCCGGGCAAAGGCGGTACGACGCATCTCGACCTGCCGGTGTTCGACACCGTATGGGAGGCGCGGGAAAAAACCGGTGCGACGGCCACCGCGATCTACGTGCCGCCGCCCTACGCGGCCGATGCGATCCTGGAGGCGATCGACGCAGAGATCCCGCTGATCGTGTGCATCACCGAGGGCATCCCGGTGCTCGACATGGTGCGGGTGAAGCGCGCGCTGACCGGATCGCGCTCGCGCCTGATCGGACCGAACTGTCCGGGCGTGATCACGCCGGATGCGTGCAAGATCGGGATCATGCCGGGCCACATCCATCGCCGCGGCAGCGTCGGCATCGTGTCGCGCTCCGGCACCCTGACCTATGAGGCGGTGGCGCAGACCACGGCGGTGGGGCTGGGGCAGAGCAGCTGCGTCGGCATCGGCGGCGATCCGGTGAAGGGCACCGACTTCGTCGAGGTGCTGGAGATGTTCCTCGCCGACGACGAGACGAAGCAGATCGTGCTGATCGGCGAGATCGGCGGCCAGAGTGAGATCGAGGCGGCGGAGTTCCTGGCGCGCCACAAGGTGAAGAAGCCGACCGTGGGCTTCATTGCCGGTGCGACGGCGCCGCCGGGACGGCGCATGGGCCATGCGGGGGCGGTGATCTCCGGCGGACGCGACACCGCCGCCGCGAAGATGGAGGCGATGCGCGAAGCCGGCATTCATGTCGCCGAGAGCCCCGCCGCTTTGGGCAGTACGATGGTCGAGGTGCTGAAGGGCTGATAGCATCGCCGGAGGCACGCATGGCGCAGCATGTCCGGATCAAGAACCGGATATGGGCCGCGCTCGATCACGCTGTCCGTGCGCGAGGTCATCCACCACAAGCGTTCCGGTTCCGAGCTTTCGAGCCGCGTGATCAATATCGGCGGCATCGTACTCGATCCCCCCGGAATCACCATTGATGTCGCTGACATCTACCCTGTGACCGAGTGAGATAATCAATCGGGCACGACCGACATGCCACGCCTGCCAGGACGCGGCACGCCGGTCCGCTCGTGCAGTTCCAGGCGCTGGATCATTCCTGCTCCCAGTCCTGGTAGCCACTGCTGCCATGGCCGGTATGGAACTCGCTCAACACCAGTCCGCCGCCGGCGAGCAGCACGACCACTACCGCAAACCGTGCCATGTGGCGGCCGAATGACCGCTGTTTCGGGCTCGGGCGTTCGCTGAGCCAGTACTTCTCATACCAGCTGGGGTCGACTTCGAAGGGACCCATCTCAGGTGCTCCTCTTGCCATTTGCATCGGCGACCACCGCCGGTGCCGGAGCTGCATATCGGGCAGGAAAAGCCACTACGGTATGAACCCTTTCACACTGCGCGCAGCTTCGATCCATGGTTCGCCGCTGGATCGCTGCCGCCAGCAAATGTAAAGCTCATTAACATGAGCTGGTCCGGGCAGGGTGGTTTCGAGCGCCGTGGCTACCATCACGGCAATCTGCGCGAGGCGCTGGTCGAGGCGGCGCTGACGCTGATCGCCGAAAAAGGGCCCGCCGGCTTCACCATTGCCGAGGCGGCGCGGCTGGCCGGTGTCAGCCCCGGTGCGCCATACCGCCACTTCCGCGACGCGGAGGCGCTGCTGGCGGAGGTCGCGCTGCGCGGCTTCGAGCGTTTCGCCACCGCGCTGACCGCGGCCTGGAACGGGGGCCGGCCGAATGTGCTGGCCGCGTTCGAAAATCTCGGCCGCGCCTATCTCGCGTTCGCCCGCGACGAACCGGCCTACTACGCGGCAATGTTCGAAACGCGCATAGCGTTCGACAGCCATCCGGGTCTGCTGGCGGCCAGTGACCGCGCCTTCGCTATCCTCCGCGAGGGCGCTGAACGGCTGACCGCTGGAGTGCCGCCGGGGCAGCGCCCGCCCTCGCTGATGGTGGCGTTGCACGTCTGGGCGCTATCGCATGGGATCGCGTCGCTGTTCGTGCGCGCGGATCCGTCGCGGCGCAAACTGCCGATGACGCCCGAGGAACTGCTGGAGGCGGGCGTGCTGATCTACCTGCAGAGCCTTGGGCTGGTGGGCGGTGGCAGCGGGAAGCCTGTATAAGCCAACGCGGCGCCGACTGTGGCGGCAAGGGGAATGTGGTCATGTCGGACAGCCAGCCGAAGCTCGAGGAGATAAGTTCCTCGCTTGAAAAGCTCGGCGATGCCTCGGAAAAAGCCGCAGAGAAGCACAATTGGTCAGCGCGTCTTCAGCTGTTGATTGCTGTACTGGGGGTCGTCATCGCGGCACTTTCCGTGCTCAACGGCTGGCGCATCGGCCAGGTGCAGCAGGCCGCAGGACGACCTCAAGGGCCTCGTCACCGCACAGCAGAGCGAGATCAACATCGGCACCTCCGTCCTGCACGAATCCATGCTCGCGATGGACACGAAGGATCAGCAGATCCTCTCGCGCAAGGTCGCGGCGCAGGTGTCGTTCATCCTGGCATTGTTGCAGCGCTATACCGACGACAACGATGAGCGGACAGCCTTCATGCAGCGCTTCTACCGCGATCTGCTGAACACCCTGCCGTCGGCGCTGTCGCAATCCGATTCGCGGGAACTGAGCAAATACATCGGCGATCAGATCGCACAGCAGCCGGAAGCCTCCGCGCCGGCCGAACCGCCAACCCCTGCCGCCGCTCCGGCGAGCGCCCCCGTCGCGCCGCCGGCGCCGGCTATCGTCAACGGCGAAGCGTCGCAGCCGGGCGAGGTCACCGGATGGAACTACGACGTCTTCTGGTGCGTGTTCAACACGCCATTCTCGAAGACCAACGACAGCGAGAAGCTGGCGGAAGTCCTGTTCAACGGCCTGGTCGCACGCCAGCCGCAGGAACACCTGGGCCGGATCCGCCTGCGACGGCTGCCTGAGATCGTCAACCAGACCTCGCCCTACCAGATCACCCCCAGGGTGTGACGATCCGCAGCATCCCGCGCAAGACCGCGGAGGCCAACAAACTGAAGGCCTGGATCGAGCAGGATATGCAATCGGCCCATCGCACCAGCGATGTCATCATCGAAAACGGCGGGCAGAACCTGCACTTTTACCTCGCCGCATTCGCGTGCCTGCCGCAGTAGCGGGACTGTCGCCGATTCCTCTTGACGGCGGACGCCGGCACTACCATCATGTAAATGTATCTTACATTCACATGAGGGCCGCCATGTCTGGCTCAGCAAATCACGGTGGATACGGCAACCCGAGCGCACACAACGGACCCTGGGGGCCGGGATCGGGCTGGGGACAGCCCGGTTGGGACTATTGGCGCGCCTGGCACACCGCCAGGCCGCTATGGATCGCGGCGATGGTGCTCGGGTTCATCTTCTGGTGGCCGGTCGGCCTCGCCCTTCTGTTCTTCGGTATGTGGAGCAAGCGAATGGCATTCTGGGGATTCGGCCGCCACGGCGGCTGGCAGGGCGACGGGCAGCGCAACAACTGGCAGGGCGGCCCGCCTCCGCCGTGGGTTGCGTGGAAGAGCCTCTGGTGCGGCGGCGAGCGCGACCGCCAGCCGGCGTCCAGCGGCAACCACGCCTTCGACGAGTACCGCGCCGAGACGCTGCGCCGGTTGGAGGACGAGCAGAAAGAGTTCGCCGGTTTCCTCGACCGGCTGCGCTTCGCCAAGGACAAGGCCGAGTTCGACCAGTTCATGGCCGAACGCCGCAACCGTCCGCCTGCACCCCAGGAGCCGCCGCCGGCCCCCGCGCAGGCCTAGGTTAGCTCCGCCTCGTCGGTTGGCCGCGGCGTCTGCCGCGGCCGATCGCGTCTCTCCCCGAACAGCAGAGCTACCCGCCGGCTGAGCACATAGAACACCGGCGTGAACAGCAGCCCGAACAGGGTCACGCCCAACATACCTGCGAACACCGCGGTGCCCAGCGACTGCCGCATCTCCGCTCCGGCACCCACTGCCACAGCGAGCGGAACCACGCCGAAGATGAAGGCGAGCGACGTCATCAGGATCGGACGCAACCGCGTCCGCGCCGCCGCAACCGCCGCCTCGAACCGGTTCATGCCCTGCACCTCGGCCTGCCGCGCGAACTCCACGATCAGGATCGCGTTCTTGGCGGCCAGCCCGACCAGCACCACGAGCCCGATCTCCACCAGGATGTTGCGGTCCAGCCCGCGCGCGTTCACCCCCAGCATCGCGGCGAGGATGCACATCGGCACGATCAGCACCACCGCGAGCGGCAGCAGCCAGCTTTCGTACAGCGCCGCCAGCAGCAGGAAAACGAACACCACCGCCAGGCCGAACGCGATCACCGCCGTGTTGCCGGCGAGCTTTTCTTGCAGCGCGATCTCGGTCCACTCGAACGCGAAGCCGGCCGGCAAGCGTTCCTTTGCAATTTGCTCGACCGCTGCGATTCCTTGGCCGGAAGAAAAGTTACGCGATAAGTTCAATTGCACCTCGGCGGCTGGAAACAGATTATACCGCGGCACTCGAAACGGCCCGGTCGTATCGTTGAACGTCGCCGTCGCGCCGATCGGCACCATTTCTCCGTATGCGTTGCGGGTCTTCAGATTTGCAATATCCTGCAAGTTCAACCGGTAGCGGTTGTCTGCTTGCGCAGTCACCCGATAAGTGCGACCAAGAATGTTGAA
>DASXNR010000433.1:0-5725 GCA_036494925.1 Acetobacteraceae bacterium | reverse complement strand
TCACCCAGGTCATGAAGGCGTTGCGGACGATGGTCAGCAGCCACACGCGGAAATTCCCTCCCTGAAAGGCGTCGAAATAGCGATAGGCGCGCAGATATGCGTCCTGCACCACATCCTCGGCATCCGTCGTGTTGCCCGCCAGCCAGCGGGCAAGGTTGAAGGCGGCATCGAGATGCGGCAGCGCCAGCAACTCGAAACGTCGGCGTCGATCGTCCTGGGGCAAGGCCTTGGTCCTGACTGCGGGCTGCCGTGTCCCATACCCGGCTGCCCGCAATCTTATTCCGATCGACGCCGGGAATAACCCCCGGGCGGCGCCGGTAGAGGCGGCACACCAACCGGAGGTCACCCGATGAGCCTTGATCCCAACCTGCAGCGCCGCGGTTTCCTGAAGTGCATGACCTGGGCGGGCACCGCCATGGTCTGGACCGTGGCAGGCGGCGTGCCGCGTTCGCGCCTGATCGGCAGCGCCGAAGCGGCCGGCAACGACTTCACCTTCGTGCAGATCAGCGACAGCCATCTCGGCTTCGACAAGCCGGCCAATCCGAATGTGACCGCCACGTTGCAGGAGGCGTTGGACGACGTCACCAAACTGCCGATGCAGCCGGCATTCATGATCCACACCGGCGATATCACACATCTTTCCAAGCCGGCGCAGTTCGACACCGCGGCACAGCTCTGCGGTGCGACCAAACTGACCATGCACACCGTGCCAGGCGAGCACGATATCCTCGAGGAGGACGGCAAGAGCTACCTCAACCGCTTCGGCAAAGGCACCAAGGGCGACGGCTGGTACAGCTTCGACGCCGGCGGCGTGCACTTCATCGGCCTGGTGAACGTGGTGAACCTGCAGGGGAACGGGCTCGGCAATCTGGGGCATGACCAGCTCGAGTGGCTCGAGGACGATGTGGCTCACCTGACATCGAGCACGCCGATCGTGGTGTTCGCGCACGTGCCGCTGTGGATTGTCTACCAGGACTGGGGCTGGGGCACGGCGGACGGCGCACAGGCGCTGTCCTACCTGAAGAAGTTCGGCTCGGTGACGGTGCTGAACGGCCACATCCACCAGACGCTGCAGAAGGTGGAAGGCAACGTGGCGTTCCACACCGCGCGCTCGACCGCGTTCCCGCAGCCGGCGCCCGGAGCGGCGAAGAGCCCCGGCCCGATGGCGGTGCCGGCCGGCGAGCTGAAGCACTATCTCGGCATCGCCAGCGTCAAGCTGGTATCATCGAAGGCGCCGCTCGCCATCGTCGATACCCCACTCGCGAGCTGAAGGCACGCACCATGATCGAGATGTTGGAACCGGGCGGTTTCGCCCGGCGCCTGCTGCTGCGCCGCGCGCTTGGCACAGGCATTGTGTTGGCGATCGGCATCCGCACGGCGTCGGCGGCCGATGCGCAGATCGTCATCGACAATTTCACCTTTTCGCCGACACCATTGACGGTGAAGAACGGCACCACGGTGACGTGGGTGAATCACGACGACATCCCGCACAGCATCGTCTGCCCGGACCTGAAGGTGAAGTCGCATCCGCTGGATACGGATGACTCGTTCGCCTACAAGTTCGAGCAGGCGGGAACCTACGACTACCTTTGCGGGCTGCATCCGCATATGCATGGACAGGTGGTGGTGGAGGCATGAGACGATGGGTTTCAACTTATCGCCCTTAAGGCACGAAGTTCCGCGATCCGCTCCACCGAATAACCCAACGCCGTCAGTATCGCGTCGGTATGCTCTCCCGCCGCCGGCGGCTGCATGCGCAACGCCGGCGCCTCGTCGTCGATGCAGAACGGCAGGCCCGGCAGCTTCGCCACACTGCCGTTCGGCATCCGCACCGCGAGTGCGCGGCCGAACGCGTTGAGCTGCGGATCGTCGAACAGATCCGACGGCGTGCGCACCGCCGAGAACGGTATATTCGCCTCGTCCATGATGCGTTCCAGGTCCGCGATCGCAATGTCCCGCACAATCGCCGCGACGATGTCGCGCAGCACAGGGCGGTTCCTTACCCGATCGGCATTGCTGCCGAAGCGTTCGTCCTCCAGCAGATCCGGGCGGGCGAACTTCGTGCAGAACGAGCGCCAGTGATTGTCCGAGGTGATGCCGATGAACAGCTTCTCGCCGTTCAGCGTGGGAAACGTCTCGTAGATCCCCCACGCGCCGCTGCGCGCCGGCATCGGTGGCGGCGGCACGCCGGTGGCGGCCTCGCCCGCCATGTGCTGCCCCACCAGGAACGCCGAACTCTCATACAGCGCGCTGGTGATGTGGCGCCCGTCGCCATCCTTGTCGCGCTGCCGCAGCGCCGCGAGGATGGCGAGCGCGCCCATCACGCCGCCCATGATGTCGATCACCGACGAGCCGGCGCGCAGCGGCTGCCCCGGCGGCCCTGTCATGTAGGCAAGCCCGGTCATGTACTGCGCGATCTCGTCGAGCGACGGGCGATGCTGGTACGGTCCCGGCAGAAAGCCCTTCAGCGCGCAGTAGATCAGCCGCGGGTTCAGCGCGTGCACCGCATCCCAGCCCAGACCCAGCCGATCCATCGTGCCGGGACCGAAATTCTCGATCAGCGCATCGGCGCGGCGCACCAGGTCCTGAGCCACCTGCAATCCCTCGGGCGATTTCACGTCGATGCAGATGCAGCGTTTGTTGCGATTGAAATAGGCGAAGAACCCGGTGGCGAAGCCGTGCAGCCGGCGGGTGCGATCACCGTCCGGCGCCGGTTCCACGCGGATTACATTGGCGCCGAGATCGGCCAGCACCACACCGCAGGACGGCCCCATCACGGTGTGGCTGAATTCGAGCACCGTCAGGTCGGCGAGCGGCAGGATCGCCATGGCTCAGTCATCCTCGATCAGATCGAACACCGACTCGCCGGATGGCGGCACGGTCAGTCCTGCCGCCGCCGCGGTCAGTTCGCGCATCGCGTCGCTGGCCCGGAAGCGTTCGAGGTCGGCCACGCTGTCCCATAGCGTAACGACCTGATAATCATGCGCCGCGCCGTGTTCATGCAGCCGCCAGATGGCGCGACAGCCGGGCTGGCTGCGCATGCCGGGAAACCCGGTGTCGCGGGTGAAGCGGAACCAGTCGTCCAGGCGCTCCGGCACCACATGCATCGTCAGCACACGAACCAGCATAGCTCGATCCTTTCAGCCCGGCCGCGCCAGGCGCGTTCGGTCGTCGCGCAGTATGATGACGCGGTCGCCGTTGCGGAAACCGGGTTCGTTCGTCTGCACGATCGACAGCGTGGCGCCATCGTCGGCGCGAACGATGAACTCCACCAGCGGCCGATCGTTGTCTCCGGCCCCGCTGCCACCGGCAAGCAGCGCGGCGCGCACCGGGTCGCTGCCGGAGCGCGGGTCCACCGCGCGCATCGAAAGAATCGAGCCCATGGCAACCGGCGCAGGTTGTACGGCCGGTTTCGGCGGATTGGCGGGCGCGCATCCGGCAAGGTGCGCCAGCGCCACCAGACTCAGCAGATAAATCGCCAGTCGCAACGTCCTCACCTTCGCTGTTCGCGGCGTCGGCGTAGTCCGCGTCGATGCGGAGCCGAAACCCTGTTACCCCGAGTGACGCGGCATGGTACCATCAATTCCGTGATTCGAGATGATCTTGCCTCGAACAGCGATCTGCGATAAGGGCTTAAGCTCGATTCCTGACTACTTACCTGAGCGACGGCCGTCCGGCCGCCGTGCCCTCCGGCTATTACGGCCGCGCCACGACGACGGGAGGTCCTGCCTAGGATGACACGTCATTATCGTTCGGCTTTCCCCCACGCCGCCGTACTGCGCGGCATTTGCAGCCTGACGCTGCTCGCCCTGTTGGCGGCCTGTGCCGGTCAGGGAACGCACATCAGTTCCTCGCAGGAGGCGGCGCGCTATGCCGCTCGTGCCCGCGGCAACTACGTGCCGCCAGGTCCGCCCGAGGACCCGTGGGGGCCGTATATCCGTGAGGCCAGCAACCGCTTCGACGTGCCGGACACCTGGATCCGCTCGGTGATGCGCGTCGAGTCAGGCGGCAAGGAGTACCAGAACGGCGGCTTGATCACCTCCGGTGCCGGCGCCATGGGGCTGATGCAGGTGATGCCGGAGACCTATGACGAGCTGCGCGGCCGCTACAGTCTGAGCGACGATCCGTACGATCCGCACGACAACATCCTCGCCGGCACCGCCTATCTGCGCGAGATGTACGACATCTACGGTTCGCCCGGCTTCCTCGCCGCGTACAACGCGGGGCCACGGCGGCTCGACGACTATCTGAGCAACAACCGGCCGCTGCCGGACGAGACGCGGCATTATGTTGCGATGATCGGGCCCAACATCGCCGGGGTCTATCCGAACACCCGTTCGCCCGCCGAGGACTACGCCATGAACGCGCTGCCGATCGAGATCCCGCGGGGCACGCGCTACGGCCGCGCGGTGCAGCTTGCCAGCAGCCACGGCGGCGGTCGCGCGCCGGCGCGCGGGCCGGTCGAGGTGGCGCAGTTGCCCGAGCCTCCGCGGTCGCGAGCCGAACCGCTGCCGCAGCAATATGCGCTGGCCACGCCCCCGCCGCCGCCGCGGGGTGGCTTCAGGCTGATCCAGCAGGCCGTAGCTGAGCCGATACCGATGCGTCACGGCGGGTCGTCGAACGGCCACTGGGCGATCCAGGTCGGCGCCTATTCCAGCGAGAGCATGGCTCACGCCGCACTCGGCACTGCGCGCGAGCACGCGCCGACGGAGCTCGCGGTGGCGCATACCTCGGTCTCCGGTGTGCATCAGGGACGTGGGCAGCTGTATCGCGCGCGGTGGACCGGACTGTCGCGCGAAGCCGCAATGCAGGCCTGCCAGCGCCTCGCGCATGGCCGCACGAGCTGCATGGTGGTGTCGCCGGAGTCGCAATTGTAGTTCGCCGTTGCGGCGCCTGCCGACGTGAGGTGCGGCGCCATCGCTCTCCGTTAGCAGCGGCACGCCTGCATAACACAAGAAGAAATTGGAACCGCAAACCCACGCAAATAACGCCAGGGTTGTAACGCGTCTGTTCTGCATTGGGGGCCGCTCATTCGCGCCTTAATGCTGCTGAGCGGCTAGCAGCTTTGCGTAGGCCGCCCGTGCGGCGATGAACCCACCGGCAACCATCGCATCGAGATAGCGCTCGGTCACCGGCCGCAAGGCATCGCGCCATTGCGCCATCGCCGCTTCATCCGGAACGATGATCTCCTGGCCAGGACCTGAGGCGCTCTCGCGCACCGGGCGGTCCCACTTGTTCCACAACAGGCCGAAGCGCGTGACCAGGCGCTCGCCCGACAGATCATCGATCGCGGCCTGGATGTCCGCGGGCAGGCTGTCGAACTTCTGCCGGTTCATCACGACGAAGAATGCCGAGGTGTAGAACGCGATGTCGGTGTGGTGCTTCATGTAATCGTTGAACCCGGGCAGGGGATTGCCCCAGTTGGTGACAATGCCGTCGATGCTGTGGTCCTTCACTGCCGGCATCACGTCGTTCACCTGCAGAATGACCGGCGTCGCGCCAAGCGCCCGCAACGCCGCCGCGACGGTCTGGTTGGGCGCGCGCAGCCGCTGATCCTGCAGGTCGCCCGGCTCGATGACCCGCTTGTCGGCGGTGTGGATCAGGCCCGGGTTGTGCACGAACAGCGCGAGCACCTTGTAGTCCTTGTACTCATCGCCAAGCACACCGTCCCGATACAGACCCCATAGCGCGCGCGAGCCATCCAGCGCGTCGTGCACGACAAACG
>DASXNR010000432.1:0-23535 GCA_036494925.1 Acetobacteraceae bacterium | reverse complement strand
GTCCTGATGTGCGCTGTCGTCGGCAGCGGCATAGGCTTCATCTGCCTGCGCATGCGTGGTCCCTATCTCGCGCTATTCACCGTCGCGTTCTCCGAAGTGTTGCGCATCGTCATCGTGTCGGAGAACCAGATCACCGGCGGTTCCGGCGGCCTCGAGGTGACACCGCTGTTCCACGGCCGTACCGACACGCCGTACTACTATCTGGGACTGGCGCTGCTGGCCGGATCGTTCGCCATCATGCTGCTGCTGGTGACTTCGCGCTGGGGCCTGTTCTTCCGTGCGATCCGCGAGAACGAGGACGCGGCGGCGGCGGCCGGGGTCAAAGTGGTACGCTTCCGCATCCTCGCCTTTGCCATCACCTCGAGCTTCGCCGGTCTCGCCGGCGGGTTCTACGGCCACTACATCGGCATCCTCACACCCGACATCGGTTCGGTGGATCAGATGGGCCTGGTGGTCGCGATGGCGGTGATCGGCGGTGCCGAGAGCATCGTCGCGGCAATGATCGGCGCGCTCGGCCTGGAGTTTCTGGTCGAGGCGCTGCGCAGCTATGGCCAGTGGCGGCTGGTGCTGTTCGGCGCGCTGTTGCTGCTGACCATGCGGTTCGCGCGCAACGGGCTGCTGGCGCTGGCGTGGCAGCAGGTGGCGCGGTTCAAATTCACCTCTCCCGCTCGGGGGAGAGGTCGCCGCGCGTTGCGCGGCGGGTGAGGGTCTATGTCTGCGGTCCCGACACCATCACCCGGCGCTTCGCGCCGACCTCTCCCGCAGGCGGGCGAGGTGCTTGGGGGCACACCTCCGCTCATCGAAACCCGCGACCTCACCAAACGCTTCGGCGGCATCGTTGCCGTGAGCAACCTGAACCTCGCCGTCCAACATGGCGAACTCGTCGGCCTGATCGGTCCCAACGGTTCCGGCAAAACCACCACGATCAACATGCTGACCGGCCATCTCGCTCCCGCCGCCGGACATATCCTGCTGCGCGGCAATCGCGCCGATGGTCGGTCCCCGAGCGAATTCGCCGCCCTGCGTGTCGGCCGCACCTTCCAGATCACGCAGCTGTTCAGCCGCATGACCGTGCTGGAGAACCTGCTGGTCCCCGGTCTCGCGCGCCCGCACTCGCACAAGACCGCGGCGACCCGCACCGCGCGCCAGCATCTCGACTTCCTCGGCCTCGCCGCGCTGGAAGCGCTGCAGGCGAAGAACCTGTCCGGCGGTCAGCAGAAGCTGCTGGAACTCGGCCGCGCGCTGATGCTGGACCCCGAGATCCTGTTTCTCGACGAACCGTTCGCCGGCGTGAACCCGTTCCTGCGCGATCAGATCATCGAGCTGATCCGCAAGCTGCACGCGGACGGCCGCACCTTTGTCATCGTGGATCACGACATCGAGGCGTTGCAGCGCCTGGTCCAGCGCATGGTGGTGATGTCGCGCGGCGAAAAGATCGCTGACGGAACGGTGGCCGAGGTGCGCGAGGATCAGGAAGTGCTGCGGGCCTACGCCGGTGTCTGACACCGCACCGGTGCTCACCGCGCGCAATCTGGTCGCGGGCTATCTGCCCGGCATCAACATCCTCAACGGCATGTCGGTGGACGTGCTGCGCGGACAGGTGCGCTGCGTGCTCGGCCCGAACGGCACCGGCAAATCGACGCTGCTGAAGGTGCTGTTCGGCTTTCTGCCGGCGCAGCAGGGCGACATGCATCTCGGCGCAACGTCCCTGCATGGTGTCGCATCGCACGACATGGCGGATCACGGCATCACCTATCTGCCGCAGCGGCCAAGTGTGTTTCCGTTCCTCTCGGTCGAGGTCAACCTGCGTCTCGGCACGTGGTCGTTCCGCCGCAACCGCACCCGGGCGCGCGAACGGATCGAACGCGCCTACGCGCAATTCCCGATCCTGGCCGAGCGCCGTCGCCAGGCAGCGGGGACGCTCTCGGGTGGCCAGCAGCGCCAGCTCGAGATCGCACGTGCGTTGCTGACCGATCCGTCCGTGATGCTGATCGACGAACCGACCGCCAGCATCGAGCCGCGTATCTCGGCCCAGATCTATGCGCTGATCGCCGGCCTGGCGCGCGACGGCAAGGCGATTCTGCTGGTGGATCAGAACATCAAGGGTGCTCTTGGCATCGCCGACTATGTCTACGTCATGCGCACCGGCACGCTGTTCGCGGAGGGCCCGCGCGACGAGTTCACCGACGATGTCGAGACGCTGGTCAGCCGCTGGCTGTACACGACCTGACGATTGACGGCCGATCTGGCAGGCCAGCATCATGATTTGCCGAACCACGAGGAGACATCGCATGTCGGACACCATCCGGCGCATGTTGCTGCTGGCGGCGTTCGCGGCCCCCGGGGTGGCCCATGCGGAGAAATTCCAGTGCGGCCGCACCGGCGGCGACTTCACCTACGGGCTGGAGGCGAATGTCGCCGGGCTCGACATGCAGGCGAACGGTGCCGCCTCGGTGCGCGACATCGCGATGAATACCTATGAGACGCTGGTCACCCGCGACGAGAACATGAAGCCGCTGCTGCAGCTCGCACAGTCGGTGGATGCCGATCCGGACAGCAAGGTGTACACCTTCAGGCTGCGCCAGGGGGTGCATTTCCATAACGGCAAGCTGTTCACTTCGGCCGACGCGCGTGCCTCGTTCGAGCGCTACGCCCGCGTCGGCATCGACCGATCCATACTGGCGCCGGTCGATCACTACGACACGCCCGATCCGGGCACGTTCGTCATCGCGATGAAGGACTCGCGGCCAAGCTTCATCGAGGCGATGTCGTCGATCACCGTGCCGATCATCGTCATCCCGGAGGAGAACAAGGACGCGCCGCCGCAGCAGTTGCCGTCGATCGGGACCGGTCCCTGGCAGCTCGATCAGTACGTCGCCGATGCCTATGTGAAATTGAAGCGTTTCGACGGCTACACACCTGATGCCCGATACGACGATCTGTCGGGTTTCGGCGGCTACAAGGTCGCCTGCCTGAACACGGTGACGTTCCGCATGGTGCCGGAGCCTGGAGCGCGCGTGGCAGGTCTGGAGACTGGCGAACTGCAGGGCGTGGAGGATGTGCCGACCATTGCCCAGAAGCGGATCAAGGCGAACCAGGAGATCCGCCTGCTGAAGCTGGACAACTTCTGGCTGAATGTCACCTACGGCAACTGGTCGGCGCCGCCGACGGACAACCTGAAATTCCGTCAGGCGGTGTTGGCGGCACTCGATTTCGATGAGGTGATGGACGCGGCGAACGACGGCGACTTCAGGCACAACCCGTCGTTTCAGTATCCCGGCACCAACTACTACACCGAGGTCGGCAAGGAACTGCTCAACCAGCACGATCCGGACAAGGCGAAGCAGCTTCTGAAGGAGGCCGGCTACAAGGGCGAGAAGGTCGTGCTGCTGACCAACAAGGACTACCCGAGCCTTTACAACACGGGGCTCGTGGTGGCGCAGCAGATGAAGGCGGTGGGGATCAACGCGGAGCTGCTGGTGCTCGACTGGCCGACGGCATTGCAGAAGGCGATGAAGCCCACGCCGGACTGGAACTATTTTTTCACCGGCTGGATCACCTATGTCGCGGTCGGCGGTGTGCAGACGCTGCGGCCGATGGCGGAGCCCAATCCCGTCTATTTCCCGCCCGACAACAAGACCGACCCGGAGTTCATGAAGGCGTTCGAGCAGGTGGCCAACGGTGCCACGCTGGAGGTGCGCCAGGCGGCCTTCGCGCGTGCGCAGAAGATCGCGCTGGACGACGTGATGGTGATCCCGATGGGGGTGATGCCGAAGGTGCAGGCGGTGCGCGCCAATGTCGAGCACTATGTGCCGTTCTACAATCCGCGCATGTACAACGTCTGGCTGCGGAACTGATGCCGCGGATCGTCGTGATCGCCTCGGTGACGATGGTGGAGGCGGCCATCGACGGAATTGAGGTTGCACCGCACCGTCGGCCTGGCCACATTGGCGACGGAGCCAATGGCATGAACGTTGCGTTGCGGCACCGCATGAGCCTCGCCGATTTCCTCGACTGGGAGGAACGCCAGGAGCTGCGTTATGAGTTCGACGGTTTTCGGCCCTGAGGAATGGTCGGTGGGACGGCGGCCCACGCAGTCGTCCAACGCAACCTCATTGCCGCGCTGACCAATCGATTGCGCGGTAAACCATGTCAGCCATTTGGAAGTGAGTTGAAAATAGCAGTTGCCGCCAGCATCCGCTACCCGGATGGCTTCGTCGTTTGCTACTCCCGTAGCTCCCAAGGCCAAAGTCGTGGCTGATCCCGTCGTGAGCTTCGAAGTGCTCTCGGAAACCACTGCCCGGGTCGATCACGTGACGAAGAATGCCGAGTACCGTGCGACCGCCTCTGTCCCGCGCTACGTCATGCTGGAGCAGGACAGTCAGGCCGCAACGGTGTTCGCGCGCGAGGGCGATCGCTGGGTCGGCTCGCTGCTCACCGGCGACGTCGTGCTCGCGATGCCGGAAATCGGCATCGAAGTGACGCTTGCAGAACTGTACGACGGACTGGACCTCTCGCAACCAGCCAACGAGGCAACCGCATGAGCACACTGCAGGACCGCGCCGCCTGGACCGGCGCCACCCTGGACTATCGCAGCGACGGCCTGCACACGCTCGCCGCGGCCGAGGTGAAGGAGATCGATGCGGCGCTTGCCCATCTGCGCGACCAGGGCGAGCTCGACTTCCCGGCGATCACGCCGGATACCTTCCCGCTTCCCACCCTCGGCGCCTTCTGCCGCGGCCTCCGCGACGAACTGCGTTTCGGCCGTGGCTTCGTCCTGCTGCGCGGCATCCCGCGCGCGCGTTATTCCACCGACGACATGGCGCGGATCTATTTCGGTCTCGGCGCGCATATCGGCTCGCCGCTGCCGCAGTCGTGGCAGGGCGAACTGCTCGGCCACGTCATCGATGTGAGCGACATCGAACCCGGCGCGCGCGGCTATCACGCCGGTGGCGCGCAGCGTTTCCACACCGATTCCTGCGATGTCGTCTCGCTGATGTGCCTGCAGGCGGCAAAAGCCGGCGGCGCCAGCCGGGTCTGCAGCGCGATCGCGGTGCACCGCCGCCTGGCGCGCGAACGTCCCGACCTGCTCCAGGTGCTGTACGACGGCTTTACCTTCCGCCGCCGCGAAGTGGACGCCGAACACGGCAGCGGCGTGCTGGTCCGCCGCATCTCGGTGTTCGCCCGGACGGATGATGAAATCTCGGTCTTCCTCTCCGGCGACTATCCGAACCGCGCCGTTGCCGCCGGCGACGCCGTGATGACCCCGATCCAGCGCGAGGCGCTGGACGAGGTGCAGCGCATCGCCGCCGCGCCCGACACCTATCTCGACATGAACATCGGCGAGGGTGACATCCAGTTCCTCAACAACCGGATGCTGCTGCACGGTCGCACCGGCTACGAGGACCACCGCGCGATGGGCCGCCGCCGTCACCTGCTGCGGCTCTGGCTCAAGGTTTCGGGCTGGCCGGCCCAGCCGGAAGGTCAGGCGATGCATACGGGCGAGGACCATCCGCTCTGGTTGTGCCAGCGTACGCCGTTCATGGAGATTCCGTCGCGCTACCTGGCCGAAATCACCGCAAGGCAGGCTGAACTGGCGCATTGACCCACATTGCCGCGAAATAACGTCGTGGCAATCGCGCCGGCAATCATATAAATGCCACATAAAGAGTCGCAGGGCATGCTCTCTGCGCCGCCGATGGGGCAGCGGAACGCACTATTGACCGAGCGCAAATGAGCCATACTGAGGCCCGGGCGATCCGCCCGGCACCGTCCTTCGTCCGCGCTGCGGTCACCACGACCAGCCTGCTGCTGCTGCTGGCCGTACTCGGCATCGTGCTGTTCACCATGCTGCGCTCGCCACTGAAGGACGACATCGCCTGGCTGCTGTATGTGGCGCGGCGCTGGCTTGCCGGACGCGAGCTCTATGTCGACGTGGTGGAGGTCAATCCGCCGCTGATCGTCTGGATCTCGGCTATCCCGATCTGGCTCGCCGGCGTGCTGGGCATCGATGCGCAGTTCACCGCCATTCCGTTCTTCGTCGCCAGTGTGCTCGCCTGTGCCTGGTGGACCGCTTCGCTGCTGCGCGGCAGCGGCGGGCTGTTCGCGGACCGGCTGCCGGTGTTCGCCGCGATCGGCACCGTGCTGCTGGTGGTTCCCGCCGGCGATCTCGGCCAGCGCGAACATCTGCTGGTGGCTGCCATTCTGCCCTATCTCGCCCTGTTCGCACGTTCGCTGGACGGCGTTCGGCCGCTGCCGCGCGATGCCCTGATCGCCGGCGTGCTCGCCGGTCTCGGCTGTGCGCTCAAGCCCCGCTACGCCGGGGTCTTCCTGGTGCTCGAAGGCCTCGTGGTGCTGCGCGGGCTGAACCCGTTCCGCACCATGCCGCTGGTTGCCGGGGCGACGATGCTCGCCTACGCCGGACTGATCGCGCTGTTCTGCCCTGCCTATCTGCGCCGCGCGGTACCGCTGGCCCTGGCACTGTATGGCGCGACCGATGTGCCGTTGCGGCATCTGGTGGCTGACAGTCTGCGCCTGATGTTCGGCCAGGCGGTGGCGCTGCTGCTGTGGTGGAATCGCCGGCGCCAGGCGCCCGAGGGCAACCTGATGCTGACCCTGGTCGTGTTCGCGATCACCAGCACCGCGATCTGCTTCATGGACGGCAAGGACTGGTTCTACCACCGCCTGCCGGCAACCGTTGCCACCGTGCTGGCGCTGTTGTGCTGGGCCGCCTCGGCGCTGACCAACCGCCGCGCCGACCGCCGCAGGGCCTTCCTGCCGGTGGTCGCCGGCGCCGTTGCCGTCGTCGTCTTCCTAGTCGCGGCGTTTCAGCGGCTGGAGCCGCAGGTGGCCCTCGCGGTCGAGCCGGAGCAGAATACCATCACGAAGCTGGAGCGGCTGATCCGCCAGCAGCATGCGCGCACCTACATCGCGTTCTCGGAGTGGATCGCCCTGGGCTTCCCGGTGGTGAACAACACCGGCGTCGCCTGGGCCTCGCGCTTCGATTCGATGTGGGCGCTGAAGGGTGAACTCTGGCGCGCCCGCTTCGATGCCGCCGCGGCCAGGGAATGGCCGATCCGCCACTGGGTCGCGCACGACTTCATCGTCGGCTGTCCCGACATCGCCGTGGTCGATACGCGCGAGGGGGTGGTCAACTATGTCGGCGTGCTGAGCGCCTCGGATCCGGCGTTCGCACGCGCCTGGTCCCGTTATCGGCGGATTGCGGCGTTCGACGGCCTGGTGGTGTACCGCCGTGCCGCCAGGGGATGCATCGATCCGTGGGTGGCGGCGGAAGCGCCCCGGGCCACCGAGTCGCGCTGACGCGTCAGGCCGCCCGCAGCATCGCTGTCGATTTTTTGCGCTCCCATTGCGCAATGCACCATGTGGCGTAGCGAAGTATTCTGTGCCAGTGAATTAAATAGAGCAATTTGATCGAGACGGACGATGATTGCCTTGCCCAGTCCACAGCAGCTTCGCTACCTCACGACTCTGGCCGATAGCCGCCATTTCGGCCGTGCCGCACTGGCCTGTTCGGTGACCCAGTCCACGCTGTCGGCCGGGATCCTGACGCTGGAGCGACAGCTCGATGCCGCGATCCTGGATCGCACCGCCGGCAAGCACGTGGTGTTCACGCCGCTCGGGCTCGAACTGGTCGAACGCGCCGGCACGGCGCTGGCGGCGCTGGAGGCGGTTGCCGAAGCCGCCAATGCTGCCCGGACCCCGATGAGCGGACCGCTGCGCCTTGGCGTGATCCCGACAATCGGACCGTTCCTGCTGCCACGCCTGATGCCGGTGCTGCGTCACGCCTTTCCGCGGCTCCGCCTGTTCCTGCGAGAGGACACGACGGCCCATCTGGTCGAGCGGCTGGACACCAACCGGCTGGACGCTCTGCTGCTGGCACTGCCTTGCGACTGCGGCGACGCGGACGCGGCGCCCGTCGCGCGTGACGAGTTTCTCGTGGCCCTGCCGCAGGGGCATCCCCTGGCGGCGCAGGACAGAATTCCGATCGCAGCCCTTGCCGGGGAGCGGCTGCTGTTGCTGGAGGACGGTCACTGCCTGCGCGACCAGGCGCTCGCGGTCTGCGGCCTGCTGGCCGGCGACCGCGAGGGCCAGGACCGGTTCGCCGCGACCAGTCTGTACACGCTGGTGCAGATGGTCGCCGGCGGACTGGGCGTGACGCTGCTGCCCAGGCTGGCTGTCGCCGCCGGCGTGACGGCGGGCACCGACATCGAACTGCGTCCGGTGGCCGCCGCCGGCGCCTGGCGTACTCTCGGCGTCGCGTGGCGCCCGAACGCGCCGCGTGCGCCGGAGTACAGGTCGTTGGTGCCGCTGCTGTCCGAAACCTACCGCGATGCGCTGGCTTCACCCCAGCCGCAACCAGGGGCAAAGTAGGACGATGACCGACAGTCCTTACCTGTTTCCCGCCGCCGACCATCCGCTGCAGGTCGTCGGCGACCGGCTGAAGGCACGCGAGGCGATGTCCAGGTTCGGCATCGCACTGCGCTACCAGGAGCGCTCGCCCGATCCGCCGGGCGCCGCTGAACCGGCGTGGTGCGAGACGGGTCACTCCATCTTCATTCTGGCCGGGTGCATCCGCTACACGTTTGATGACCACAGCGTCGTGGCGGGACCAGGCGACATGCTGCACATCCCGGCCGGCCCGGCGCATCGGCACAGGCCGAGTGTGGTGGGCGACGCGGTGGTGCGCTACGTGCTGACCGAGTTCGGCTGACGTCTCAACGGTTCGTCAACCGTATGGCCACATGCTTCCGCATGGAGGTGTGTCGCCATGCTGCTCGACAGCGTGCTGAATCTGTTGGGACGGCATCCGCCTGCGCCTGCGGCATCAGCGGCCGTCGAGCCGGTTTCATTGCCGGTCCCGGACGCAACGCTGGCGGAAGACGATGACCCGATCTGGCCAAGCGCCCGGGTGGGCGTGGCGGAGGCGTTGTGGGGCGAGGGGTTCCTGTTGCCGGGAGGTGGCGCGGAAGTGCTGCGGCTCGCGGCACCGCTCGGTTTGTCGGCGGCTTCGAGCCTGCTGCTGATCGGCGCCGGCAGCGGTGGTCCGCCGCGCCGCATCGCCGAGCAATTCGGCGTCTGGGTCACCGGTTATGAAGCCAACGCGCGGCTCGCGGCGCTGGCCAATGCGCGCAGCCAGGGCGCCGGACTGGGCCGTCGCGCGCAGGTGGAGCCCTGGGATCCGTTGGCTCCGAAATTTCCCCGGCGCTACTTCCACCACGGTCTGGCGATGGAGGCGCTACGTGGCGCCAGCCCCGAACCGCTGCTCGCCGCCGCGGCGAAGGCGCTGAAGCCGGGAGGTCAGCTGGTCCTGCTGGAGACGGTGTCCGACCTGCCGCTCGATCCGGCCGATCCGATGGTCGCGACCTGGGCGAAACTGGACCATCGTCGCGCGGCCGCGCCGACCGAACTGGCGATCACCGAGGTGCTGGGGCGCCTCGGGTTCGATGTGCGCATCGTCGAGGACGTGTCCCGCCGCGAGATGCAGAACGCCATGCAGGGATGGCGCACCGCGGTGCAGGCCATGGCAGGCGCGCGACCGGCCCTGCGACAGGTCGCTGTCGTGATCCGCGAGGCAGAGCTGTGGCTGGCACGCTTCCACCTGATGCGCGCGGGCAGGCTGCGCCAGGTGCGCTGGAACGCGATCTCTCCCGGCGGATGACGCCGCCGCTGGCGGGTTGACAGGTTCGTCTGCCGCCCCTATCCACCCCGCTCTTCACGAGGCGCCGAGATGAGAATTCGCAACAGCTTGAGGGCCGCGAAGGTCCGCGACAAGAACTGCCGCGTGGTGCGCCGGCGTGGGCGTGTCTACGTGATCAACAAGAAGAACCCGCGGATGAAGGCCCGCCAGGGCTAAGCTTTCCAGCGCCGTCGTGTGCCGTCTATTGTTGCGGCTCCAGCCGCAGCAAGGCCACCAGCGCATGATCCCGCCCAAGGAACAACTCGTCGTCTGCTTCGCGCACGCCGCGTATCAGATGCAGGCGTGCTTCGATGCGCTGAACACCGGCATCGGAAACTTCGAACTGCGCGACCGCGACGCGTTCGATCGGCGCGCGCACGAGGCCGACGTGATCGTTGTATCCGGCATGTGGCACAACGGGCTGATCCCGCTGGCGAGCCGGCTGCGCTTCATCCAGTCGATCGGCTCGGGTACCGACCAGTTCGACAAGGAGACCCTGGCCGCCCGCGGCATCCGGCTGGCAAGCGCGGCGGGCGTCAATGCGCGTGCGGTGGCGGAGCACGCGATGTCGCTGATACTGGCGCTCGCGCGGCGGCTGCCGGAGGCGCGCGACAACCAGGCGCGCAAGGTCTGGCGCGGCATGATCGGCGATCTGACGCAGCGCGAGGACGAGCTGAGCGGGAAGACGGTGCTGATCATAGGGCTCGGTCGGATCGGTGGCCGGCTGGCGCAGCTGGCCAAGGCGTTCGACATGAATGCACTCGGCTTCCGTCGCGATCCGGCCGCGGGGCGAGGGGCTGCGGATTCCGTGCATACGCTGGCGGAGCTGCCGAGGTTCCTCCCGCGCGCCGACTTTGTCGTGCTCACCTGTCCATTGGTGCCGGAGACGCGTGGTGTGATCGACGCGAAAGCGCTCGGGCTGATGCGGCGTTCGGCGTTTCTGGTCAATGTCGGGCGCGGACCGTGCGTCGTGGAGGATGCGCTGGTCGAGGCATTGAATGCCGGGCGCATCGCCGGCGCCGCGCTGGATTGCACCGACCCCGAACCGCCGGAGGAAACCTCGCCGCTATGGGTGATGCCGAACGTGTTCATCACGCCGCACACAGGCGGCGAGACGCGCAAGTACGAGGCCAACGTGATCGAGATTCTGCTGGAGAATCTGGAACGGATGTGGCGCGGCGAGACGGTTTTGCGCAATCAGGTGGTGTGAGAGTGACGCGACAGGAGAGTACGCGATGCGGCAACTGATCGCCGGCAATTGGAAGATGCACATGCTGCGCGCTCCGGCAGCCGAACTCGCCACCGGCGTGCGCGACGGTGCGCAGGGCCTGGCGTGCGATCTGCTGGTGTGTCCGCCGTTTACCGCCATCGAGGTCGTGGCCCGGTCACTGGCAGGATCCGACGTGGCGGTGGGTGGCCAGGACTGCCATGCCAAGGGCCAGGGGGCGCATACCGGGGACGTATCGGCCGCCATGCTGCGCGATGCCGGGGCGAGCTGGGTGATCCTTGGCCATTCGGAGCGCCGGCAGAACCACGGTGAGACGGACGAACTGGTGCGCGAGAAGGTGCTGGCGGCGTTGGACGCCGGCCTGACCCCGATCGTGTGCGTCGGCGAGACCGACGAGCAAAGGACCTCGGGCCAGGAGACGGAGGTGGTCGGCTGGCAGATCGCCGGCAGCCTGCCGAAGCCGTTCGCCGGTGTGGTGGCCTACGAGCCGGTGTGGGCGATCGGCACCGGACGCACCGCCACCGATCAGGACGTCGCCACGATGCACGCCTTCATCCGCGAGGAGCTGGTGCGACAGTTCGGCGACGCGGGGCAGGGGATCCGCATTCTGTATGGTGGCTCGATGCGGCCGGCGAATGCCGGGTCGCTGCTGGCGGTGCCGCATGTCGGTGGCGGGCTGATCGGCGGAGCGAGCCTGAAGGCGGAGGACTTCCTGGCGATTGCCCGGGCCGCGCGGCAAGGGTAGATGCCACGTGCCGCTGAGGAACCCCACATGACCACCGTTCTGCTGATCATCCACCTGTTCGTCACGCTCGCGCTGATCGGCGTCGTGCTGATCCAGCGCAGCGAGGGCGGCGGGCTCGGGATCGGCAGCTCGCAGGGCATGGGCTCCTTCATGTCAGGTCGCGGCACCGCCAATCTGCTGACCCGCACCACCGCGATCCTGGCTACTGCGTTCATGGCGCTGTCGCTGACACTGGCGCTGATGAACCGCGGCACCACCGGGATCGGCCACTCGCTGCTGGAAGGCCCGCCGCCGGTCTCGGCCCCGGGGCCCGCCACCCCGGCGCCCGCTCCAGAACCCGCCGCGCCGAAGGGTCCCGCGGTCCCCACCAACTGACCCTTCCGTGACGCATGTGTGATGCCACATGAGCGGGCTTCCCTCGGCCCGATTCGGCTCGGTATACTGGCCTCCCATGACGCGGTACGTGTTCATCACCGGCGGCGTGGTCTCCTCCCTCGGCAAAGGCATTGCCTCGGCGTCACTCGGCGCCCTGCTGCAAACCCGCGGCTTCTCGGTGCGGCTGCGCAAGCTCGATCCCTACCTGAACGTCGATCCGGGCACGATGTCGCCGTACCAGCACGGCGAGGTCTACGTGACCGACGACGGTGCCGAGACCGACCTGGACCTGGGCCACTACGAGCGCTTTACCGGCGTGCCCGCCAACCGGTTCGACAACGCCACCACCGGGCGCATCTACTCCGAGGTGATCGCCAAGGAGCGGCACGGCGACTATCTGGGCGCGACCGTACAGGTGATCCCGCACATCACCGACGCGATCAAGGAAGCCATCGTCCGCGGCACCAACGGCCTCGACTTCGTGCTGGTGGAGATCGGCGGCACCGTCGGCGACATCGAGAGCCTGCCGTTCCTCGAGGCGATCCGCCAGCTTGGCAATGAGCTTGGGCCGGAGCGGGCGATGTTCGTGCACCTGACGCTGGTGCCGTACATTCCATCCGCCGGCGAACTGAAGACCAAGCCGACGCAGCACTCGGTGAAGGAGCTGCTGAACGTCGGCATCCAGCCGCAGATGCTGCTGTGCCGCTGCGACCGGCCGATCCCGGAGAACGAGCGCCGCAAGATCGCGCTGTTCTGCAACGTGCGGCCGCAATCGGTGATCGCCGCGCTCGATGTCGACACGATCTATGCGGTGCCGATCGCGTATCACGCCGAAGGCATGGACCGCGAGGTGCTGCGGCATTTCGGGCTGCCTGCGGATGGCGAACCCGATCTGTCGCGTTGGCAGGACATCGTGGAGGCGGTCCGCGCGCCGGAGGGCGAGGTGCGCATCGCGGTGGTCGGCAAGTACACCAATCTGCTGGACAGCTATAAGTCACTGGCCGAGGCGCTGACGCATGGCGGCATCGCCAACCGTGTGAAGGTGCGGCTCGACTGGGTGGACAGCGAGATCTTCGAGCATGACGGTGCGGTGCACCGGCTGGAAGAATGCAACGGCATCCTGGTGCCCGGCGGCTTCGGCGAACGCGGCACGCCGGGCAAGATCGAGGCAGTGCGGTTCGCGCGCGAGAAGAACGTACCGTTCTTCGGCATCTGCTTCGGTATGCAGATGGCGGTGATCGAGGCGGCGCGCAATCTCGTGGGTCTGCGCTGCGCGTCATCGACCGAATTCGGGCCGTGCGATGAACCCGTGGTCGGGTTGCTGACCGAATGGGCGCGCGGCAACGAGATCGAGCGGCGCATGGAAGGCGGCGATCTGGGCGGCACGATGCGGCTGGGCGCCTATCCGGCCGTGCTCAGTCCGGGATCGCTGGTGGCGGAATTATATGGCGGCGTGGCGCGGATCGAGGAACGCCACCGGCATCGTTACGAAGTGAACGTCTACTACAAGGAGTGCCTGGAGCGAACCGGCATGCGGTTCTGCGGCATGTCGCCTGACGGCGTGCTGCCGGAGATCATCGAGCTTCCGGACCATCCATGGTTCGTCGGCGTGCAGTACCATCCGGAGCTGAAGTCGAAACCGTTCGACCCGCATCCGCTGTTCGCCGGGTTCATCGCCGCGGCGGTGCGGCAGGCGCGGCTGGTGTAGTTCATGCATTTGGACGGTTCATGCACTTGGACGGATCTTGCCCAGACACGCCGGAATGCTACATCCAGCCGGGAAAGCGCGGTATGCAAATAACTCTCACTCCCGAGCAAGACGAACTCGTTCGGCAGGCGGTCAGCGCGGGTAGACTGCGCAATGCCGAAGACGTTGTTAGCGAGGCCCTCGTGCTTTGGCAGGAACGCGAGCGTGCGCGGGCAGATCTGCTGGCCAGCCTCGATGGGGCAGATGCCTCTCTGGAGAGGGGCGAAGGCGTCCCAGTCACGGAGGAGTCCATGCGGGCGTTGTCCGCGGACGTGAAGCGGCGCGGTCGCGAGCGCGTCGCAGCGGAGGAGCCGAAGCCCGCCTGATGGCACACCGCCTGGCGGCGAGCGCGCGCGCCGACCTCGACGCAATCTGGGAGTTCCTTGCGCGGGAGAGCCATAGCGAAGCCGTTGCCGATCAGCAGATCGACGCCATCACCGAACGCTTTCTCCTGCTCGCCAATCATCCTCAGCTAGGCCGCGTGCGGGACGATCTTGGTTCGGGTCGCCGGACCTTTCCGGTCGGTCGGTACGTCATCGTGTCTCGCATCGTGAGCGGCGACGTTCGTATCTTGCGCGTTGTGCATGGGCGGCGCGATCTGGGCGCGCTGTTGGGTGACAATGGGTAGCCGCGCGGACATCCCTGTCAAGCAGGCAGGGCACATTCATCTCGCGATTGGATATACTGGCTCGATCTCGGACCATGGATGGCAGACGAAAATGCAGCGTGTTGTATGTGTGGGCAGCGTCGCGATCGCTAGTCATCTGCCGTTTGCGCTGATCGCCGGCCCCTGCCAGATCGAATCGCGCGCCCACGCGCTCGAGGTCGCCACTGCTCTGCGGGAGCTGTCCGCGGCAACCGGTGTATCCCTGATCTACAAGTCGAGCTTCGACAAGGCCAACCGCACCTCGGTCTCCGCCGCGCGCGGCGTCGGCATCGGCGAGGGCCTCGGTATCCTCGCCGAAGTGCGCGAAACCACCGGGCTGCCGACGCTGACCGACGTGCACACCGCCGAGCAGTGCGCCATCGCGGCGCAGGCGGTCGATGTGCTGCAAATTCCGGCCTTCCTGTGCCGGCAGACCGACCTGCTGCTCGCTGCCGGCGAGACCGGCAAGCCGATCAACGTGAAGAAGGGCCAGTTCCTCGCGCCCTGGGACATGGCGAACGTCGCGGCCAAGATCGCCAGCACCGGCAACCACAACATCCTGCTGTGCGAGCGCGGCGCGAGCTTCGGCTACAATACGCTGGTCAGCGACTTCCGTGCGCTGCCGATCATGGCGCGCACCGGCTATCCGGTGGTGTTCGACGCGACGCATTCGGTGCAGCAGCCGGGCGGGCAGGGCGCCTCGTCGGGCGGACAGCGTGAGTTCGCCCCGGTGCTGGCGCGCGCCGCGCTGGCGGTCGGCGTGGCGGCGGTGTTCATCGAGACGCATCCCGACCCCGACCGCGCGCCCAGCGACGGTCCCAACATGATCCCGCTGCGTGAGATGCCGGCGTTGATCGCGCGGCTGAAGGCGTTCGACGAACTGGCGAAGCGCGCAGCCTGACGGTATCTCCTCGAGCCTCGCAACGAAGGGAGCGGACCATGATCAAGGATGCCCAGGGACAGGCGGTTTCCGGCGCCACATCCGAGTCGGTCGCGCTGTACGACCAGGCGGTTCGTGCCTTCAATCTCGGCTATGGCGATGCCGTCGGCCTGTTCGATGCGGCGCGACAGACATCTCCCGATTTCGTCATGGCGCATCTCGGGAAGGCCTGGCTGTTCGCGATCTCCAACGATCCGAGTTTTGCCGGCCAGGCGCGGGCGTTGCTCGAAGCGGCCGGGAACCTCGCGATGAACGATCGCGAGCGCGGGCATCTCGCCGCGCTCAACCAGGCATTGGTATCGGAACGGCGCGCCGCCGTGACCCTGCTGGACGGGCACCTGATGCACTATCCGTTCGATACCGTGGCGCACCAGGCCGCGGTCCTGCTCGAAGGCTTCCTCGGCGGCTTCCGCTGGGTGCGGGAGCGAACCGCGCGGGCGCTGCCGGTCTGGTCGAACGACATGCCAGGCTACGGAACCATGCTCGCGTTCCTCGGGTTCGGGCTGGAGGAGGTCGGGGATTATGCCCGCGCCGAAGAGGCATCGCGCGCGGCGGCCGAACTGGAGCCGTTCAGCTTCTGGCCGCATCACACGGTCGCGCATGTGATGGAAATGACCGGCCGCCCGGAAGACGGCCTGGGCTGGATGAGCGCGCGCGAGGCGTTCTGGGCCAGCCCCGACAGCCCCAACCAGGGTCATATCTGGTGGCATAAATCGCTGTATCTCCTGGAACTGGGGCAGTTCGACGCAGCGCTCGCGCTGTACGACGGACCGCTGCTGCGGACCCTGCGTCCGATGAGCGTGCGGCTGTGCGATGCCTCGGCGCTGCTGTGGCGTCTCGACACGCTCGGCTGCGATGTGGGCGAGCGCTGGCGTGAGCTGCTGCCGCGCTGGGAAGGCCATACCGATGCCAGGAGCCTGCTGTTCGCCGACATGCATGTGGCGATGGCGGAAATGCGCTCCGGCCAGGAGGCGCTGGTGGATCGGCGGCTGGACCGGATGCGCGAGACCGCGGCGGACAATTCCGAGGCGGGCGCCATCTATCGCGAGATCGGCATTCCGCTGGTCGAAGGTCTGATGGCGTTCCATCGCGGCGCCTACCAACAGGCCGTCGCGCTATTGCAGCCGGTGCGTTACGACCTCTGGCGGATCGGCGGCAGCAACGCGCAGCGCGATATCGTCGACTGGACGCTCACCGAGGCCGCGGTGCGAGGCCGCTTGCGCAATGTTGCCCTGGCGTTGTCGAACGAGCGTCTGGGCGCGCGTCCCCGGAGCACAGTGAACCGTCAGTTTCATCGCCGCGCCGAGCAGATTGCCGCCTGATACGCCAACCGTCATGGCCGGGCCATCCACGACTTTGCTGTCCCCGGCAGGCCGGCCATGACGGTGCGCATCGTCCTATGAGACGCCGGATCAGCTCAGCGGGCCTGCCGCGGTCCGTGCCGGATCGGCTCGTCTGCGCGGCTTGCCGCTGGGTAGCGGGGCAGGTCGTCCAGCACTTCGAACCAGGGCAGCTGCTCGCCCGCGTGCACATGGCATTGCGGGGCCAGCGTCGAGGGATCGCTGAGCGTGCCGGCGAACAGATCGATGACATCCGGACGCCGGTCGGTCCGATAGGAGATCGGCGACCCGCAATCGCCGCAGAAGCCGCGCTGCACGCCGGGCGACGAGAGGTACATTTTTGGCTGTCCGCTGGTGAACCGCAGCGCCGTCGTGGGCACGATGACGAAGGTGGCGACCGGCGATGACGTCTGGCGCCGGCAGCTTTCGCAATGACAATGCACGACCAGGGTCGGTTCGCCGTCATATTCGTAGTGGATCGCGCCACACAGGCATCGTCCGGTGGTGGTCATCCTGTCCTCCTACGGCTGCGGTGCTGTGGGCTGCTGAGCCGGCGACTGACCGAACGGTTGGGTCGGACCCGCCGGCGCCGGTGCCGGCGCCGGCTGTTGCGGCTCGGTCCGCTGCGTCAGGTCGGTCACGCAGCGCCCGAACGCGTTGCTGATCGCGGTCGAGCCGTTCAGGACCACCGTCCAGGGAGCCTCGTTGCCGGAGGGAAAGGACAGCGTCATCGAGCCGGCGCGGCGGAACTGGGCGTCGAAGGTCTGCATGGCGCCTCGATCGAGCGTCCACTCAACCACCTCGCCGTTGCCCGTGCCTTGCACGTCCCACGGCGTGTCCAGCCCGATCTGCATCACGACCGGAAGCTGGGTGCCGGCCGGAACGTTCCAGCCCGGCTTCTTGGTCTCGAACATCACGCTGTCGCCGCCGATCGCGAAGCGCAGCGAGAAGCTGCGGTTGTCGGCCGGATTGGTGGTACCGACGCCGCACACCGGCCTGCCGTCGGTGCCCGCGCCGCTGAACGCGTCCCAACTGCCGACGCGATAATAGACCTTCAGTTCGGCCATCGCGACACTGGCGCACAGGATGGCGAACAGGGTCGCAAGCAGACCTACCCGGATGCTGGTTCGCATAGTGTTATCCTCCTGCTGCCGGCCCTGGCATAAGCAGGCGGCACAATTGCGGCAAACTTGCCGCGCACCGCGCGATGGCCTAGGCCAGCGGCAACGCGAAACCAAGGGAGGATCGCCATGGCCGACGCCTATATCTGCGACTTCGTCCGCACGCCGATCGGCCGCTACGGCGGCGTGCTGAAGGATGTCCGCACCGATGACCTCGCCGCGCATCCGATGCGCGTGCTGAAGGAACGCCATCCGTCGGTGGACTGGGACCAGATCGACGACGTGATCTACGGCTGCGCCAACCAGGCCGGCGAGGACAACCGCAACGTCGCGCGCATGGCGGCGCTGTTGGCGGGGCTGCCGGCGCACATCTCCGGTTCCACCATCAACCGGCTCTGCGGCTCCGGGCTCGACGCGGTCGGCACCGCGGCGCGTGCGATCCGCGCCGGCGACGCCGATCTGATGATCGCGGGCGGCGTGGAGAGCATGACCCGGGCGCCGTTCGTCATGGGCAAGGCCACCGAGGCGTTCTCACGTTCCGCCGAGATCTACGACACCACCATTGGCTGGCGCTTCGTCAACCCGCTGATGCAGGCGCAGTACGGCGTCGATGCCATGCCGGAAACCGCCGAGAACGTCGCCGAGGATTTTCAGGTGACGCGCGCCGACCAGGACGCGTTCGCCTATCGTTCCCAGATGCGCGCCAAGGCGGCGCAGGACAATGGCTTCTTCGCCCGCGAGATCGCGCCGGTGGAGATCGCCGGGCGCAAGGGTACGGTGACGGTGGATCGCGACGAGCATCCGCGCGGCGACATCACATTGGAGGGCCTCGCCAAACTGCGGGCGCCGTTCCGCAAGCAAGGCGGCACGGTGACCGCCGGCAATGCGTCCGGCGTGAACGATGGCGCGGCGGCCCTGATCATCGCCTCGGAGGCTGCGGCGAAGCGGCACGGGCTGACGCCGCGGGCGCGCGTGGTGGCCATGGCCACCGCCGGCGTGCCGCCGCGGATTATGGGCATCGGTCCGGCGCCGGCGACGCAGAAGCTGCTCGAGCGTCTCGGCATGAAGTTGGGCGACATCGACGTGATCGAGCTGAACGAGGCGTTTGCCGCGCAGGGCCTGGCAGTGACGCGGCAGCTCGGCCTGCCCGACGATGCCGAGATGGTGAACCCGCATGGCGGTGCGATCGCGCTCGGGCATCCGCTGGGCATGTCGGGCGCACGGCTGGCGCTTACCGCGGTGTCTGCGCTGGAGGCGCGCGGCGGCAAGCGGGCGATCGCCACCATGTGCATCGGCGTCGGCCAGGGCATCGCGGCGCTGATCGAGCGCGTTTAAGAAAAATTCACCACAAAGGCACGAAGACGCGGAGCGCACCCCCTTGGTGCCTTCGTGTCTTCGTGGTGAATCCTGATTGCGGCAACCCCGACGGAGCTGAGCCATGTCCGCTATCGCCGATATCGTCGCCCGCGAGATCCTCGACAGCCGCGGCAACCCCACGGTCGAGGTCGATGTCGTGCTGGACAGTGGCGCGATGGGCCGCGCCGCGGTACCGTCGGGTGCCTCGACCGGCGCGCATGAGGCGGTGGAACTGCGCGACAACGACAAGGCGCGGTTCGGCGGCAAGGGTGTGCAGACCGCGATCGGCAACGTCGAAGGCGAAATCCTCGATGCGGTCGGCGGCATGGATGCGACCGAGCAGGTGAAGATCGACGATACCCTGATCGACCTCGACGGTACCGCCAACAAGTCGCGGCTTGGCGCCAATGCGATCCTCGCGGTGTCGCTCGCCACCGCGAAAGCCGCGGCGGAGGACCTCGGCTTTCCGCTGTATCGTTACGTCGGTGGCGTCTATGCGCGCACCCTGCCGGTGCCGATGATGAACATCGTCAACGGCGGCGTGCACGCCGACAATCCGATCGACATCCAGGAGTTCATGATTCAGCCGATCGGCGCCGGCACGGTGGCGGACGCGATCCGCATGGGATCGGAGATTTTCGCGGCGCTGAAGAAGGGTCTGCACGACGCCGGCCACAACACCAATGTCGGCGACGAGGGCGGCTTCGCACCGAACCTGAAATCGGCCGACGAGGCGCTGGGCTTCATCACCAAGGCGTGCGAGCAGGCCGGCTATCGTCCCGGCGAGGAAGTGACGTTCGCGCTCGACCCCGCGTCCAGCGAGTTCTTCAAGGACGGCAAGTACGTGCTGGGCGGCGAGGGCAAGACGCTCGATGCCGATGGTATCGTACGATACTACGAGGCGTTGGTCAGCCGCTATCCGATCGTCTCGATCGAGGATGGCTGCGCCGAGGATGACTGGGACGGCTGGAAGCACCTGACCGCCACGTTGGGCAACCGGCTGCAGATCGTCGGCGACGACCTGTTCGTCACCAATCCCGAGCGGCTGCGGCGCGGCATCGCCGAACGCTCCGCCAACGCGATCCTGATCAAGGTCAACCAGATCGGCACGCTGTCGGAGACGCTGGAGACAATGGAGATCGCGCACAAGGCGGGTTTCCGCTGCGTGATGAGCCATCGCTCCGGCGAGACCGAGGACGCAACGATCGCCGATCTGGCGGTGGCCACCAACTGCGGTCAGATCAAGACCGGCAGCCTGTCGCGCAGCGACCGGACCGCGAAGTACAACCAGTTGATGCGGATCGAGGCGGGGCTGGGGCCGGCGGCGCGGTATGCCGGCCGCACCATCCTGCGCAGGTAGACCGACAAGCTGCGGCGCCGGCCGCGGCCGGCCGGGATCATTCAGTCTGATCGAACTCGCTGCCCGCCCACCCTGGCACCTGCCTGATCGCATCGCGCAGATCGAACGGCAGCTTCGAGGGATCCACCCGCGGCTGGCTGGCAGCCTTGGTTGCCGGGCGCGCGTTCTCGACGCCGACGAACGGGAAATCGCGGGCCTCCGGCGTGTTCGGATACTTCCGCATCCACAGCTCGTGCCGGGCTTTCATGAGGTCGAACATGCCCTTGGCCGAGAGCATCGGAACCAGCTTGCCGTTCTCTTCGCGCGGATCGGTGTAGAGATCGAAGAAGGCGGCCCCGGACAGACCGGGCCTTTCACCCACCCAGTGGCGCTTGTAGCGGCCCTTCACCGTCGCGGCCAGGATGTTGCCGGTGTAAATGAACACGTAATCGCGCCTGCTGTGCGCGTCGCCGTTCAGGAACAGCGCGGTCTGATCGATGCCGTCGATGATGCGATCCGTCGGAATGTTGTCCGTCGCACCGCCCAGGCGCGCAAACGTCGTGAACAGGTCGGTCGCGTGGATGATATCGCCGACGAGTTGACCGGGTGCGATCACGCCGGGCCACCAGGCCATCGCCGGCACGCGCACGCCACCTTCGAGGAAGTCACCCTTGCCACCGCGATAGATGGTATCGACCATGCCGGGCGGACCGTTGTGCACCATCGGGCCGTTATCGGCCATCAGCACGATCAGCGTGTTCTCGGCGATGCCAAGTCGTCTCAGCTCGCTCATCAGGTTGCCGATCCGGGCATCGAGCGGGGTGACCAGCTCCGCGGTTATGCCGCCGTTGGCCGTGAACTTCTTCGCGGAGGGCAGGAAGGAACCGAGTGCCGGCCACCAGGCGACAAAGAACGGCTTTTTCGCCGCCGCATTCTTCTCGATGAACGCCAGGGTTCGTTTCTCGAACTCGCCCTCGAGCTTCAGGTAATCGTCAAGGCTCGGCGCGGTGCCGAATTCGCGGACCGGGCCGCCCTTGGTGCCTTCCAGCGCATTCACGAAACCGACCGGACGCCAGCCCTGATCCATGTCGTAGGGGTCGGGCGGAAACATCTTCGGGAACAGGACCGCCGGGGTCAGGACCGCCGCCTGTCCCTGCGGAGTGAACACGCTCGCGAGCTGGTTGTACGGCATCCAAAGGGCCTCGTCGAAGCCGTGCCTGGTGGCGTAGCTGGCTTCGATATCCCCCAGATGCCACTTGCCATACATGGCAGTTGCGTAGCCGGCTTTGCCGAGCACGTCCGCCAGCGTGACCTCGCTCGCTGCCAGCCCGCCGGATTCGTACGGAAAGCCGACATTGAACATGCCATTGCGCACGGCGAGCCGGCCGGTCATCACCGCCGCCCGCGTGGGGGTGCAGGATGGCTCGGAATACATCCTGGTGAAGTTGATCCCCTCGTCGGCGAGCCGGTTGATGTTCGGCGTCTCCCAGCCGCGCTGCTTCTGGATGAAGGGAATGCCGACCTCGCCGACCGGCGTGTCGTCGAACATGACGTGGATGATGTTGGGCGGTGCGCCGTACTTCTGCCGCAGCTCCGCCAGTTTGGCGTCGAGATCCTTGTCTTCGGCCGCCCAGCGCTCGCCGTATTGTGCCTCGAGGATGTAGTACTCGGAGTCGTGGACGATCTGTGGTTTGCTCCCCTGCGCGTGCAGCGTCTGGCTGACGGGCAGCAACCCGGCAACCGCAGCGAGCGCGGCTTGTATGCAGCATCGCATCTTGGTTCTCCGCTTGTCGATTCGGGCCCGTGGTCTGGTCGTGTAGCACAAATCCCGAACCATCCAGGCGGGACGGCAGGTTCGCTGTCATGTCCGTTTTCAAGGAGCTTGGGCGCAAAATTCTACCCGGTTCTTTTCTTTCCGGTTGAATTTCGTACTGATGCAGGCATGCGCGGTGGGGGCGGGCACTGAGCGACGGTTGATCATGCTGTGATACGCGGGTTGGTTACCGCAAGACCATGGTGCGTCGCGGGCCTGCCTCTGTCTACCGTCGGAAGTCGAGTTCCAAGTCCATAGTCGAGGATTGCCCTGACCCGTCCCGCCCTCCGCCGAGCATGCCAGATGAGGGTTCGGCCGTTTGGTCAGCCGGTGGAACGATGTTGCGCTATCATTTCCTCGGGCTTTTCCGGTCGGCCGTGACGCGCGTGATCGTGGCGCATGCCGGTCGGGCAATTTCGTTGTGCTGCTCTGCTGAAATGGGGGTCGTGCCGGGGCCGGTCAGGCCAACCCCCTCCGAGGTCGGCGCGATGCCGGAGGTCTTCACAGGAAGATCTGACGTGAGGCAGGCAATGGCCCAGACAAATCCCGCCAGATCGCGCGCGATCGCGGTGACCACGACCTGCCTTGGTTTGCCTTTCGCAATCATGCGGCGGTAGCGCTGGCACAACCGGGTCTGGGCCTTCCAGGCGATGACACGCACAGCCTCCGGCACCGCATCTACAGCTGCCAGCTTGTGACGGGCGATGCGAGCTGGGAAGCGGTAGCAGTGGGCTGCCTCAATCAGCAGGGTCCGGGCGTGAACATCGCCGGTTCTGGTGATAGCGCCCATATGTCGCTGAGCACCGGAGGAATGCTCGGATGGCACCAATCCAAGATAGGCCATGAAATTGGACGCTGACGCGAAGCGTGACGGATCTCCAATCGCCGCTGCCAGCCCGGCGCTGGCGATCGTCTCCAGTCCGCGCAGCGCGCACAGGTTTCGCACCAGCGGAAACAGTGACCAGCTCGGGATTTGCGCCCGCAGATAACCATCAACCCGGTCTCGCCGCTGCTCGCCCAGACGCACCGCGTCGATATACTCCTCCAGTACGATCTGCTGCGCAGGCTGAGCGAAGCTTTGATCAGCAAGCCATCTCCGATGTGCCTTTGTCCAAGACTTGCGGTTGCTCGGGTAGAGTCGCTCGTGTCGCAACAGAAACGCACTTAATTGCTGGCGGGCCGAACGAA
>DASXNR010000431.1:0-17323 GCA_036494925.1 Acetobacteraceae bacterium | reverse complement strand
CGATCTCTTCTTCGATACCGACAACCCGCGCTTCAGTCTGATCGAGTTGGTAGCGCGCCGTGGAACGAGTGCTGGAGATCATCTCCGAGGCCAGCCGGCATGTCCCAGACGACCTCAAGGCACTTGCACCGAGCATTCCCTGGCGGCAGATCGTTGCGATCGGCATCTGCTCCGACACGATTATCAGCGTGCCGACATCCTGGCGATATGGAACATCGTCCGGGAACACTTGCCGCCTCTTGCCACCGCGATCGAGCGGTTGATCGCGGAAGCGGAACGGCGCGAGCAAGGGTGATGCGGCGTCCCCCTCACCCCACCAAATTCTTCGGCACATCCCGGAACGGCCGGTCGTTGTCGGTCCGCGGCTCCTTCGGCATCGCCAGCACCCGCTCCGAGATGATGTTGCGCTGGATCTCGTCGGTCCCGCCGGCGATCGAGCCGGCCGGCACCGACACCAGGATCTCCGCGATCAGCCCATCCATCGCCCCGTCCTCGCCGGTCAGCATCGCGTCCGCCCCGCTGATCAGCGTGTGCACCCGCGCCGCCGCGCGTGCCACATGGCTGGACACCAGCTTCCCCAGCGACCCCTCGGGCCCCGGCGGGCGGCCCAGCGCCTGCGCTGCCCGGGCGCGGCGCGCCGTCCATTCCGCGGCCCTCGACATGGTCAGCAGCCTGGCGATCTCCTGGCGCACCACCGGATCGCTGTTCCGACCGGTCGCCTTCGCCCGCTCCACCACAAGGTCCACCCGCCCGGCGCGCTGCGGATACCACTTGTACGGCTCCATGACGGTGGCGATCTCCGCCCGCTCCTCGTCATGGATCCGGCCCTTGCGGTCCGACGCCATCCCCCAGGTGCGGATGCCATCGGCGCCCCGCCGCTCGTGCATCAGCGTCGTGGTCGCCACCGCCCAGCCGCGCCCCACCTCGCCGACCAGGTGTTCCGGCGGCACCTCGGCATCGCTGAAAAACACCTGGTTGAACGAGGCATGCCCGTTCATCTGCCGCAGCGGCCGCACCACGACGCCCGGTTGGTTGATCTCGAGCACGAAATACGACAGCCCCTGGTGCTTCGGCACATTCGAGTCGGTGCGCGCCAGCAGCAGGCCCCAGTCGGCGTGATGCGCGCTGGTGGTCCACACCTTCTGGCCGTTGACCACCCAGCGGTTGCCCTGGAACTCGGCCCGCGTCGTGGCGCCGGCCAGGTCGGACCCGGACCCCGGCTCGCTGAACAACTGGCACCAGGTGTCCTCACCGGTCAGGCTGCGGCGCAGCCACTTCTGCTTCTGCGCGTCGCTGCCGTGCACCAGCAGCGTCGCCGCCGCGAGCCGGCGGATGCCGGTCCTGGCGACGCCGACCGCGCCGATCCGCCGCAGCTCCTCCTCGACCACGGCCTCCATCGCCATCGGCAGCTCGCGGCCGAACCAGTCCTTCGGCCAGGACGGCACGCCCCAGCCGCTGTCGATCAGCTTGTTGCGCCATTCCACCAGGCCGTGATCGGAGCTCCAGTTCGCCTCCAGCCAGGCGCGCGCCTCGCCGCGGACCGAGGCCTCTGTCAGTTCGGTCATCGTCACACCCCCCAGGCCCGCATCATGAGTTCCCGATGGTAGGCCGGATCGCCCAGGAACACCTCGGAGCTCTTCGCCCGCTTGAACCACAGGTGGGTGTCGTTGTCCCAGGTGAAGCCGATCCCGCCATGGATCTGGATCGTGTGTATCGCTGTCTGCATATACGCATCCGACGCGCAGGCCTTCGCCAGCGAGGCCAGCGCGGGCAGCTCCGCATCGTCCTCGGCCGCGGCCGAGGCGGCGGTGTAGGCGGCAGACCTCGCCAGCTCGACATCGACCAGCATGTCGGCCTGCTTGTGCTTCATCGACTGGAACGAGGCGATGCTGCGGCCGAACTGCACCCGCAGGTTGGCGTAGTCGAGCGCCGACTGCCGCAGCCTCTCGGCGCCGCCGACCATCTCGTTGGCCAGGCACACCGACGCCAGCATCATGGTCCTGGCGAACGGCGCCGCCCCGCCGCCCTCCTCGCCCAGCAGCTCCGCCGCGACCGAGCGGAACTCCAGCCGCGCCTGCCTGCGCGTCGGGTCCATGACCTTCAGCGCGCGGCGGGTCAGCCCAGGTGCATCGCCCGCCACGGTGAAGAACGACAGCCCTTTGTCGCCAGTCGCCACCACCACGATCAGATCGGCGGTATGGCCATCGAGCACGAAGCTCTTGACGCCGTCGAGCCTGAAGCTGCCGGCGGCTCGCGTCGCAGTCATGGCGATCCCGTCGGCGTCCCAGCGGCCGTTCGGTTCGGTGAACGCCAGCGTGGCGATCGTCTCGCCGGCGGCGATGTCGGGCAGCAGCGCGCGCTTCTGCGCCTCGGTGCCGGCATGCATGATCGCGGTGGCAGCGAGCACGGTCGAGGCGAAGTAGGGCGCGCACAGCAGCGCCCGTCCCATCTCCTCCAGCACGATGCAGAGCTCGACCGGCCCAAAGCCCTGGCCGCCATAGGCCTCCGGGATGTGGACCGCGGTCAGGCCAAGCAGCTGGTTGAGCTCGCGCCAGCTTTCGCGCTCCCAACCCGCCGCGGTCTCCATCAGCCGCCGCACCACGGTGGTCGGGGATTTCTCCTCGAGGAACCGTCGCAGCACCGACCGGAACTCCTCCTGCTCGCTGGTGAAGCTGAACTGCATGCGGTGTCCTCCCGATGCGATCCGTTACTTGCAGGGATAGCGTTCGCCCAGGAACTGGAACAATCCATCGATCGCCGGCGGTGTCTTATGATCGGGCATCGAGCGGACCCAGGCCACGAACTCGTTCATGGTGGCGGTGCGGGTCGGCGACGGACTTGGGAAGCAGAACGGCTTCTTGCCCTCGGTGTGACGCAGTTCGACGGTGATCGCCCCCTGGGCGAAGCCGTGACAGAAGTTGATCTTGGCGTCGCCCTGCGGGTCCTTGGGACTGGCGGCGCACAGCTCGGCAAGGTCGCCTGCGGTGCGCGCCTGCAGCAGCACGGCGCGCTGCGCCTGCGCTGGCACGGCGAGCAGGACGGCGGTCACGGCGGCAATGGGGGCGAGGGCCTTCATGCGCTGTCTCCTGGCGGTGATACGCCGATTGAAGCCGAGCCGGCGCCGGCGCGCCAGCGTCGCCACCCGGCGGCGCGCAGCTCGCAGGCGGGGCAGGTGCCGCAGCCATGGCCCCAGTCGTGCAGATGTGACCGGTCGCCGAGGTAGCAGCTATGGGTTTCCCGCCGGATCAGTTCGACCAGCGCTTCGCCTCCCAGGGCGGCCGCCAGTGCCCAGGTGGCCGCCTTGTCGCGCCACATCAAGGGCGTCTCCAGCACGAACCGGCGCTGCATGCCGAGGTTCAGGGCAAGCTGCATCGCCTTGATGGTGTCGTCGCGGCAATCGGGGTAGCCGGAGTAGTCGGTCTCGCACATGCCGGCGACGATGCGGCGCAGGCCGCGCCGATAGCCGAGCGCGGCGGCGCAGGTGAAGAACAGCAGGTTGCGGCCGGGCACGAACGTATTGGGCAGGCCCTCGTCGGTCATCGTGATCGCCGTATCGCTGGTGAGCGCGGTGGCGCCGAGACCGCCCAGCGTGGCGGCCAGATCGATCGTATGGTCGGGGCCAAGCCGGCCGGGCCAGCTTGTAGCAAGCGCGGCGCGGACCGGGGAGCGGCAGTCCAGTTCCACGGCATGCCGCTGGCCATAGGCGAAGCCGATCGTCTCCACCTGCGGATAGCGGTCGAGCGCCCAGGCCAGACAGGTGGCACTGTCCTGGCCGCCGGAGAACAGCACCAGGGCTCGGTCGTCGTTCATCAGCGTCGCGGTCCTCCCCTGTCCGTGGGCATGGCACCACCATATCTTAACGCCATGGACCTCGATTTCAGCGAAGACGAAATCCGCCGCTACTCGCGGCACATCCTGTTGCAGGACGTGGGCGGGATCGGCCAGGCGAAGCTGAAGGCGGCGCGCGTGCTGGTGGTCGGCGCCGGCGGCCTGGGCTCGCCGCTGACGCTGTATCTGGCCGCTGCCGGCGTCGGCACCATCGGGATCGTCGATCATGACCGGCTGGAGTTGTCCAACCTGCAACGGCAGATCGCGCACACCACCGACCGGATCGGCCAACCGAAGGCGGAATCGGCCGCGATGTCGGCGCGCGCCATCAATCCCGAGGTTCGGCTCGAGCCGTACGACACGCGCCTCGAGGCCGACAACGTGCTCGATCTGATCGCGCGTTACGACCTGGTCTGCGACGGCACCGACAATTTCGCCACCCGCTTCCTGCTGGCGGACGCCTGCGTGCTGGCCCGCCGCACGCTGGTCTCCGCCGCAGTGCTGCGCTTCGAGGGCCAGCTCTCGGTATTCAAGCCGCACCTGGACGCGGGCGGCCCATGCTATCGCTGCCTGTATCCCGAGGCGCCGCCCGAAGGCACCGTACCCACCTGCAGCGAGGCCGGCGTGCTGGGCGCCGTCACCGGTGTGATGGGCACGCTGCAGGCGACCGAGGTGCTGAAGGAAATCCTCGGCGTCGGCGAGAGCCTGTCCGGCAAGCTGCTGATCTGGGACGCGCTGGCGACGCGGTTCCGCACCGTGCGGCTGCGCGCCGATCCCAACTGCGCACTGTGCAGCCCGGCCGCGACGATCAAGGACCTGTCGCGGCACCACGACGCGACCGCCGCTGCCTGTGCCGTCTGAACCACTCGGCATCCTGCTGCTCTCCGGCACGCATGACCGCGCGCACTATGCGTTCGTGCTCGCCTCCGGCGCGGCGGCACTGGGCCGGCAGGTGGTGCTGTTCGCCACCAATTCCGGCTGCCGCGCGCTGTTCGCCGACTGGTCGGGACTGACCGATGCCGCGCGCGACGAACGGGTGCGAGCCGCGGGAGTTGCGGGGCTCGACGAATTGCGCGAGGCCTCGCGAGAGCTGGGAGTACGCATGATCGCCTGTGAGGCGGGTCTGCGTGCGGAGGGCCTCGATGCGGCACGGCTGATGCCGGGTGTCGAGATCGCCGGTGTGGCTACCTGGCTGGCGGCCGTCGGTGCGGGACAGATCGTCGCGCTCTAGCAGCGCCGCATCGATGCCCGCGTCGCGCTTGACCCGGCTCGCTCCGGCTTGGCACGCATAACGCATGACCATTCCGGCGCCGGCGTCACTGGTTCGGTTGCTGCTGTGCGGCTTGCTCCTGGTCGCACCGAGAACAATGGCGCAGACCACCACAACCACCGCCGCCAAGACGACAACGGCAAAGCAGAAGCCGACACCCGTGGTACAGCCGCGCGGCGCGCTGCATCCTCAGAAGCCGCCGGCAACGTCTCCCGCTGTCACCACGCTTCCCATACCACCGATCCCTGTCCCGCCGCCTGTTCCGGGTGAACCACCCAAACCGCCGGAGGCGGACACCAGCAAGGGCTCGAACACCAATCTGCCGCTGCCACGCTTCGCCGCGTTGCGGTCCGACGAGGTGAACCTGCGGGCGGGGCCAGGCACGCGCTATCCGATCGAGTGGGTCTACAAGCGCCGCGAGCTGCCGGTGGAAATCGAGCGCGAGTTCGAGGTGTGGCGGCTGGTGCAGGATCCTGAGGGCACCAAGGGCTGGGTGCACCAGGCGACGCTGACCGGCCGGCGCAGCTTCATCGTCACCGGCGGCGATGCGACGCTGCGGCGGGACGCGCAGGACAGCGCCTCGGCGGTAGCGATCCTGAAGCCGGGGGTGATCGGGCACATCCGGTCCTGCGCCGCCACGTCCGACTGGTGCCAGGTGCAGGCTGGCGACTATCGCGGCTATCTCAAGCGCGGCCAGTTCTGGGGCACGCTGCCGGGCGAGGCGGTCGCCAACTGAGGTGGGTCTCGACTGCAGAATGTTGGTTGATCTGACTATTGACGCGCAGTCAGATTAACGGCACACTTCGCCGTCATGGACTGCCAACCCGAGCCCGCACTGGCCGATCCCACGCGAAGCCGGCGACGAACGACTCTGAAACCACGGATGCTCACGGATGAACACGGATGGCTCCATGGCTGCGGCGCCTTTGCGCGACGTGATCCGACCTTGGTCGCGAGCCGGAGCAACATCCGTGTTCATCCGTGTGCATCCGTGGTTTCAATTCTCTGATCGCGCGCGCGACATTGCCTCACCCAACGGGCGTCGAGACAGGATCACTCCGTCTTTTGCACTGCGCGCCTGACGCGCTATCGTCCGGGCATGGACAAGGATGTGCCGCGGGCCCACCACGACCTGGGGGGTGTCTCGAAATTCCTCTGCGAGCCGGTCGATGTCGAGCCGCACGCGCTGACCGACTTCGACAAGGAGGTCGATGCGCTGCGTGCCGTACTCGGCATGAAGCGCGTCATGACGGTGGACGAACTGCGGCGCGGGATCGAGGCGATCCCCGAAGCCGAATACCACCGGCTGAGCTACTACCGCCGCTGGATCCGCTCGATCGCCGACAACCTGCTGGTCAAGGGCGTGATCACCGAGACGGAACTGCGCGCCACGCTGGATCGCGTGTGATGGCCGACCTCGCCCCGGGCGCGCGCGTGCGGGTGAAGTACGACTGGCCGGAGACGCGCGGTCCGGTGCATATCCGCACGCCGCACTACCTGCGCGGCATGCCCGGCACCGTGGTGCGGAAACTCGGCGCCTACCCGAATCCCGAAGACCTCGCCTTCGCCCGTCCGGCCGCGACGCGTGCGCTCTATCATGTGGGGTTCGATCAGCCTGCGGTGTGGCAGGAGGGACAGGCAGGGGACCAGCTCCTGGTGGAACTCTACGAGCACTGGCTGGAGCCGGACCAGACATGATGGCCGGATCGAGTCCGGCCATGACGAAGGAGGATCGGGCTCACACCCGAGACCAAACATGAACATCCTGGAGACCGACGGCGAAAAACTGCTGGCGGCGGTGCGCGACCTGCTCGTGGCGAAGGGCTTGGTGTCGGCCGCGGAAATCGCCGAGCGCATTGCGATCACCGACGCCGCCAATCCCGGCCAGGGCGCGCGCATGGTGGCGAAGGCGTGGACCGATCCGGCGTACCGCGCGCTGATGCTGGAGGACGGCACCAAGGCAGCCGAGGAACTCGGCATTCCGATGCGTGGCGCGCCGCCGCTCGGCGTGCTCGAGAATACCGCCGAGCTGCACCACCTGGTGGTCTGCACGCTGTGCAGTTGCTATCCGCGCGCGGTGCTGGGCTACCCACCGTTCTGGTTCAAGTCGGCGGCGTATCGCGCCCGCGGCGTGCGCGACCCGCGCGGCCTGATCGCGGAATGGGGCACGGTGCTCCCCGAGGGCATGAAGATCCGCGTCGTCGATTCGACCGCCGATTATCGCTGGATGGTGCTGCCGCGGCGCCCGGCCGGCACCGAAGGCTGGAGCGAGGACCGGCTGACGTCGATCGTGCGCGAAGGCGACATGATCGGCGTCACGGTTCCGGCACTGCCGGCACAGTGACGCCGCTCACGCCAGGAACGCCCTGACGTCCTGGGTGAAGCGCTGCGGGTTCTGCAACAGCGCGAAGTGGCTGACCTCCGGCTCGATCACCAGCGTCGATTGCGGAATCGCCGCCGCCAGTTCCTGCGTGTGCGCACGGCTGATGATCTCATCGTGCTCGCCGTCCACCACCCATGTCCGCGTCTTGATGGCGGACAGGTCCGGCCTTGTGTAGTTCGGCTCGCTGTCCCACATCGCCCGCATCGCGCTCAGGAGCTGCGGGTATTCTTTGGGCTGCGGCGACAGCTTCGCGTACTCCACCGCGCAGCGTTTGGTATATTGGACGAACACCCTGCTCTGATTGCCCGCCCGGATGGTGCCGTCCCGGCTGAAGTTCGCTGCGAAGGCGAACAGTCCATCGACCCGGTCGCGATGCCGCATCGCCAGCTCCAGGCCTGCTATGGCACCATCGCTCCAGCCGACGATGGCGGCGTTCGGCAGCTTCAGTTGGTCCATGACGCCGATCGCATCCGCGGCGAACCGAGCATAGGTCAGTCGTTCGCTGGACCCGGTGCTGCGACCGTGGCCGCGCAGGTCGATCGCGACGACCCGATGGTCTTTCCCGAGGTCGTCGAACTGGTGCCCCCAATAGTCGGCGTTGGCCAGTCCGCCGTGCAGGAACACGACCGGCCGGCCTTCGCCGAACTCGGCATAGAAGATGCGGGCGCCGTCGACGGCGGCAAATCCGGTCCGCGCCTGCTGCGGCAGGGTGGGTGTCGGCGGCAGCGATTCCCAGGGCGGCAGCGAGGCGGGAGGGAGCGGCGATGCGGGCGCCGCGTGGGCATGGCGGGCAGGCGCCGCCTGCAGCCGTGACGCACCTTGGACCAATTGCGTTATGGTTCCGGCGGTCAGCAATGCGGCGAGCCTGCGGCGCTCGATGCGGTGGATCGCGGGCTGCTTCACACTCAGGTGCCGCAGCGCCGCAGGGCAAACCGCTTGCCCCCGGAGCTCATCACCGACACCCTGCCGCTGGGTTCGAAGGTGTAGTCCCATCTCGTGCCGGGAACTTCGCCACCGCCATCGTGATGCGTCGATTGGGTCGTCACGGTCGATATGCCATCCGGCCGAACCGCGATGACCCGCTCGACATCGACCTGGTCGGACTGATCGACGAACTCCATGAACTGCCCTTTGAATGTCCATGAGTAATATCTCAGGCTGCAGTCGCCGGTCACCGCCGTCGTCCAACGGCCGTATACCGCCTGGTCGGCGCGCTGCGGATCGTCCGGAACGGCTCGCGGCGCGAGCGCCAGCGGTGCCGCCGGCGCGCCCTCTGCTCCAGGCAGGTTCCTGCGCACGTTGCCGTCATTCATGCTTTGGGCCTGCAATGTCGGCAGGCGGGTCACCAGCACGTCGAGGACATGGACCTTGCAGGCGGTGCTGTCCCGGAACGCCGGAAGCAGATCGGTCTGCGTCAATCCTTGGTAGCTGGAGGAAGACTGCGCCGCATCCGCATTTGCGCCGGCATCCAGTCCGAGCTTGCTCAGGAGCCCATCGACTTCCGCTTTGACAGCGTGCTCGGACCTGGATGTTTGAGCCGTCCCTTCCAGCTTGACGATGTTGCAGAGACGGTCGGCGGTACTGGTGATATCGGACAGCGTGAGGGCATCCGACTGCTGGGCGCGCGCCTCAGGCGGCGCGGCGGACAGGCCGGCTATGCCGAGGATAGCGGCAACGAGACCGGGCCATTTTTGTCCCTTCATTCGTCCGTCCTCTCGTTACAGGTTGGGCAGCGCACACATCTATTGGGGAAGCGCCTTGACCAGGGCGTCGAAGACATGGAGCTTGCAGGTTGCGTTGTCGTGCAGCGCGGTGACGAGGTCGTTCTGAAGCACGCCCTGATAGTTCGAGGATGCCCGCGCGGCGTTGCCGGAAACGCCGGCGTCGACACCAAGCCGTTTCAGCAGCCCGTCGACCTCGGCCTTCACCTGCCCCTCGTATTTCACGCTCTCGGAGGAACCTTGCGTCTGCACCAGATTGCACAGCCGGTCCGCGGCAGCGGTGATGTCGTCCAGCGTCATCGGCGCGGCGCTGGCGCGGTCGATGCCGGGCGTGAATATTGATAATGCCCCCGCGGCGAACGCAACGCGCGCGCCAGCCGGCAACCAGTTCAAGCGCTCCATCTGTCCCCCCGTGATCGCGACCATTGTTCGCGGGACGCCCATGATATTAGCGCGATTTGTCGCCCGTAACAGTGAGCTGGGTCATAGCAGCCGCACGTCAGGCGCCGCCGGCTACACCCGCAGGAAGCCGACCAGTCGTTCGGCCTCGGCCACGATCGGATCGGCGATCGCCGCGGCACGCTCCGCGCCGTCGCGCAACACCGCATCCACGCTGGCCGGATCGCCCAGCAACCGCTGCGTCTCGGCAGCGATCGGGCGGAGCTTGTCCACCACCAGCGCCGACAGCGCCTCCTTGAACGCGCCGAACCCCTTGCCGCCGTGCTCGTGCAGCACGCCCGCAAGGTCGGTGCCGGCGAGCGCGGCATAGATGCCGACCAGGTTGCGCGCCTCCGGCCGCTTCTCCAGGCCCTGCGGCTCCGACGGCAGTGGCTCCGGATCGGTCTTGGCGCGGCGGACCTTCAGCGCGATCGCGTCGGGGTCGTCGTTCAGGTTGATGCGGCTCTGATCCGACGGGTCGGACTTCGACATCTTCTTGGTGCCGTCGCGCAGGCTCATCACCCGCGGCGCCGGCCCCATGATCAGCGATTCGATCTGCGGGAAGAACTCCACGCCATAGTCGTGGTTGAATTTCTGCGCGATGTCGTTGGCGAGTTCGAGGTGCTGGCGCTGGTCCTCGCCCACCGGCACGCCGGTCGCGTGATAGGCCAGGATGTCGGCCGCCATCAGGTTGGGATAGACGTACAGCCCGGCTGACGCGTTCTCCCGATTTTTGCCGGCCTTGTCCTTGAACTGCGTCATGCGGTTCAGCCAGCCGATGCGCGCGACGCAGTTGAAGATCCAGGCGAGCTGGGCGTGCGCGCGAACGGCCGATTGGTTGAACAGGATGTGCTTGCGCGGGTCGATGCCGCAGGCGAGCAGCACCGCCGCCATCTCACGGGTCTGCTGGGCAAGCTGCTTCGGGTCCTGCCATTCGGTGATCGCGTGCAGATCGACCACGCAGTAGATGCAGTCGTGGCTGTCCTGGAGCGCGACCCAGTTGCGGAGGGCGCCGAGGTAGTTGCCGAGATGGGCGATGCCGGATGGCTGGATGCCGGAGAACACGCGTTGCATGGCGGACTGATCGCTGATCCTGGGCGGAGGCGCAAGACGGCGCTATCGTGGTGCCCGTCAGGGGAGGAATGAAGATGCTGGCGACGCCCGGATTCCATCATCTGCATTTGAACTCGGTCGATCCCGACGCGGCGATCGACTGGTACGTGCGGCAGTTCCCGATCTGCACCAAGGGCGACTGGGCCGGCTTCCCGGCGCTGCTCTCGCCCAACAACGTGATGGTGCTGTTCACCAAGGTGGATGCACCGCCGCCCACCAAGCCGCAGAGCGCGATCTGGCATTTCGGCTGGCACGTCACCGACGTGCGGAAGAGCCTCGCCACCTTCCAGGGTCGCGACGAGGTGCATCTGCTGCCGCTGTACACCACGGACGAGGGTGGGTCGGTGCTGGTGAGCAGCGACACCTGGCCGAATGTCGGCGGCGTGCTCGGACTGACGCGGTCGCAGATCGCCGAGGCACGCGCGCGCGACGTACAGCCGCCGGGGGGCGGCGGGTTCGCCTACATGGCGGGGCCGGACAATGCGCTGGTCGAGTACGCGGGGAACTATCCGGCCGAGCGGTTCAACCACGTGCATCTGTGGCAGGAGGAGCCGCTGCGCGCGCTCCTTTGGTACCAGAAGCACCTGAATGCACCGGTGCGCGCGGGCTTCGCCGGCCCACCGCCGACCGAGGCGGACTGCAGGGTGCCGCGTGGCGCCGACCGCACCTGGCCGGCGCTGAACCGCGACGGGATGTTCCGCGCGCCGCGCGCCGGCATCGAGTTCGGCGACGTGGTGCTGACCTGGTACGCCAACCAGGGCGAGACGCCGCTGGTCAGTCCGCGCGGCCAGTTGCAGGACCACATCGCGCTGAGCGTGGCCGATCTGGACGCGTGGGTCGCGAAGTTGCGGGGCGACGGGGTGGCATTCCTGGAGCAGCCATATCGGCTGGGCGAGACCCGGGCCGCAATGATCGAGGGACCAAGCCGCGAAGCGCTGGAACTGGTGGAAGTTCGGTAAGCGCGACCGGTTACGGCAGCGCGAACCCTGGCAGCCGTAGCGCCTTCCTGTCGAACGTGACAGTGAACTCGCAGCCGGCCTGCTGTCCGAGCGCACCGATCAGCGCATCGGCGAACGAACCGCGACGCTCCTTTAATGCGATCATCGCAGTGAATACCTGCTGTTCGTTCTGCACCATAAGTTCGGCCGCCTGTAGAACGCGTTCGATCGCGGCCGCGATGTCCGCATCGCCGAGCCCGTAGCCGCGCTCCAGCACCCAGGCCGTCTCGACCATTGCCACGACACTGACAAAGCCGGGGTTCTGTTCGCTGAGCCGCCGTTCGATCAACTCGGTTGCCCGGCGCGACTGCACCGGGTCGTCTTGCGTCAGGTAGCGGACCAAGACATTGGTATCCAGTCCGATCATCTCCGTTGGCGGCGCGACGAGTGCGCAGCGGCGGCCGCGCCAATTGCCTCGTTCATCGCCTCGATCGTCACCGGATGCCGCCGTGAGCGGGCGATGCCTCGCAGTGTCGCGACGGGCAGCTTCGGCAACAGCACCACGGTGCCATCTGGATGAACGAAGAACTTGACCCGATCGCCGGGTCGCAGTCCGAGATGCTCGCGGATCGCCTTCGGGATCGTCGCCTGGCCTTTGCTGGTGATCGCGGAGTCCATGCCACTCTGCATTACTATCTGCAGAACGTAATGCCTGCGCTGGCTTCCGGTCAAGCGGCATTGCCGGTTAACTTGCGGCGGCGCCTGTGCCAGACTCCCCGAGGACGGGCAGAAGCCCAGTCTCCAAAGGGAACGGCGGACCACGCCGTTTTACCGCGCATGAGGGAGTGAAGGTTCAGTGGCTACACAGAAAGTGCTGATCATGGGCGCGTCCTACGGGTCGCTGCTGGCGAGCAAATTGTTGTTCGGCGGGCATCAGGTAACGCTGATCTGCCTCCCGGCCGAGGTGGAGGCGATCAACGCCGACGGCATCCGCGTGCGCATGCCGATCAGGGGCCGTGCCGATCCGGTCGAAATCGACTCGCGCGGTCTGCCCGGCAAGGTGAGAGCCGCCGGCCCCGCAGGGATCAATCCGTCCGACTACGATATGGTCGCCCTGGCGATGCAGGAACCGCAGTACCGCTCGTCCGGCGTGCGCGAACTGCTGGACGCGGTGGCAAAGTCGCGAAAACCGTGCATGTCGATCATGAACATGCCGCCGCTGCCGTATCTGAAGCGCATCCCCGGTCTCAACACCGACGCGCTGACGCACTGCTTCACCGACGCCAGTGTGTGGGCCAACTTCGATCCCGGCTGCCTGACGCTGTGCAGCCCCGACCCGCAGGCGATCCGGATGCCGGACGACAAGATCAACGTGCTCACGGTGACGCTGCCGACCAACTTCAAGGCCGCGCGTTTCGAGTCCGAGGCATCCACCGACATCCTCCGCCAGTTCCAGCGCGAGATCGAGGCGATCCGGTTCGACGCCGGCGACGCGAAGATCGACCTGCCGGTGAAGCTGAAGGTGCACGACTCGATCTTCGTGCCGCTCGCCAAGTGGGCGATGCTGTGCACCGGCAACTATCGCTGCGTCCACAAGGATGCGGCGGTGTCGATCAAGGAGGCCGTGCACACCGACCTTGCGGCATCGAAGCGTATCTACGACTGGGTGCGCGAGCTGTGCGTCAAGCTGGGTGCGGACCCACACGATCTGGTACCGTTCGAGAAGTATGCCGCCGCGGCGAACGGGCTGATCCGTCCTTCGTCAGCCGCGCGCGCACTGTTCGCAGGCGCGCCGAACATCGAACGCGTGGATCGCCTGGTGCAGAGCATCGCGGCGCAGCGCGGCATGCGGAACGCCGAACTGGATGCGACCGTCGCGCTGGTCGATGCGAGGCTGGAGCTCAACCGGAAGGCTGCGGCGTGATCGTTCAGCCATAGCGCTGAGCGGTTCGGCGTCTGATCATCCGGACCAATCCCCGCACGTCAGTGGCCCCGAATACCAGGACGGCAAGGCCATAGGCTGCCATACCGATGGCCACCAGCGCCGACAGTGCGGCGATCCGGGCAATGCCATGCAGCGGTGCCGCGAACAGCGCGCGCTGCGCGAGCCAGAGCGCAGCCGCCATGACCGCGGTCGCCGCGGCCATGCGTACGCTGCGCCGCCGTACCTGCGCGTCAAGCCGCAGATGGCCCTGGCGCGCCAGCACCACCCCCAGCCATCCGACGTTGAAGATCGCCGCCAGGCTGGTCGCCAGTGCGGGGCCAACGTGCTGCAGCGGCACCATGAAGGCGACGTTCATTCCCAGGTTCAGCGCCACCGCCGCAACACCGATCTTCACCGGCGTCGCGGTGTCGCCGCGCGCGAAGAAACCCGGGGCCAGCACCTTCACCAGCACGAACGCCGGCAGCCCCAGCGCATAGGCGGCGAGCGACTGCGCCGACAGACGCGCGCTCTCGGCGTCGAAGGCGCCGCGGCCGAACAGCGTCCACATCACCGGATAGGCGCTCACGATCAGCGCCGCCGCGGCCGGCAGCGTGAGGAACAGCGCGTATTCGATCGCGCGGTTCAGCGTGGCATGCGCGGCCTCCGCCTCGCCGCCGCGCACCTGGCGCGACAGCAGCGGCAGCAGCGCGGTGCCGACCGCGGTGCCGATCACCCCCAGCGGCAGTTGCTGCACCCGGTCGGCGTAGTACAGCAGCGACACGGTGCCCGCCGGCAGCAGGCTGGCGATGATCACGTCGACCGCCAGATTGAGCTGAGTCACGCCGGCACCAAGCAGCCCCGGCAGCATGCGCCCCAGCAGCACGCGGATCTGCGGCGTGAGGCGCGGACGCGGCAGCGACAGCGCCATACCGGCGCGGCGCAGCGCCCACAGCAGCAGGCCGAGCTGCGCCACGCCCGATGCGGTGACTCCCCATGCCAGCGCATGCCCGACCGTCGGCACGTAGGGTGTCAGCCAAAGCATGCAGGCGATCGAGACGACGTTGAACAGCACGTAGGAGGCCGATGCCGCGGTGAACCGGTCGAGCCCGTTCAGCACCCCCGACACCAGGGCGGCGAGGCAGATCAGCAGCAGATAGGGAAACGTGATCCGCGACAGGTTCACCGCGAGCGCGAACTTCTCCGGGTTGGCGGCGAAGCCGGGTGCCAGCACGGCCATCATCTGCGGCATGAACAGCTCGCCGGCGATGGTCAGCACGCCGAGCCAGAACGCCATGACGGCGAAAGTCTCCTCGGCGAACCTGCGTGCCGCCGGGCGGCCCTCGGCGGCGAGCATGCCGGCGAAGGCGGGGACGAAGGCGGCGTTGAACGCGCCCTCGCCGAACAGGCGGCGGAACAGGTTGGGCAGCTTCAGTGCCACAAAGAACGCGTCGGCGATCGGGCCCGCACCGAGCATCGCCGCGATCAGCATGTCGCGCGCGAAGCCGAGGATGCGGCTCGCCATGGTCCAGCCGCCGATGGTGAGTATGCCGCGGATCATTCGTCCCGCCGCGGCCGCGCCAGCACAGCGATGATCGCTTCGGCCAGCGTGGTGCGCCCCGCCAGCAGCGATGCCACCGCGGCGCAGACCGGCAGATCCACCCCTTGCGCGCGTGCCGCCAGGGCGGGCGCGGTCGCGACGCCCTCGGTGACCGAGCTGCGGGCCGCCAACACGTCGGCGAGCCGCTCGCCACGACCCAGCGCCAGCCCGAGGCTGTAGTTGCGGCTGGCCTCGCCGGTGCAGGTCAGCAGCAGATCGCCCAGCCCCGACAGACCCATCACCGTCTCCGCGCGTCCGCCGAGCGCCACGGCGAGGCGGGCCAGCTCGGCCAGTCCGCGCGTGATCAATGCGGCGCGGGCATTCTCGCCCAGGCCGGCGCCGATCACCGCACCGGCCGCGATGGCGATCACGTTCTTGGCCGCCCCGCCCACCTGCGCGCCGATCGGGTCGTCGTTGCCGTACAGCCGGAACGACGGCGTGCCGAGCAACGCCGCGACCGACTCGCGCAGGGCCGCGTCGGTGGCGGCGACCACCGCGGCGGCGGGCAGCCCGGCGGCGATCTCGCGGGCGAAGTTCGGACCGGTGAGCACGGCGGCCGGAACCGCCGGCCGCAGTTCCGCGACGATCTCCAGCGGCAGGCGCAGGGTCGTCTGCTCCACGCCCTTGGCGCACACCACCAAGGGCGAGAGCCCGGGTGCGAGGTGCCCGAGAACGCCGCGCAGGTGCTGCGTGGGCACCGCGAGCAGAGCCAGATCGGCTGAATTCGGGGGCACCGACGTCACCTGGATCGTTTCGGGCAGCGGTACTCCGGGCAGATGCGGATTCTCGCGATTGGCGGCGATCGTCCGGGCGCGGACCGGGTCGCGCGCCCACAAGGTGACGCTGTTGCCCGCCCGCGCGGCCTGGATCGCGAGCGCGGTCCCCCAGGCACCGGCGCCGATCACTGCGACACTACTCATCGACGATCCGCCTGACCGCGGCCTCGCCAAGCCCGCGATCGCCCAGCCGGTCGAGCAACGCCGCGAGGATCGCCGGGACCTCCTGCTCGAAGCGATAGGGCGGGTTCACCACCAGCACGCCGCAGCCATTGAGCCGCGCGGGATCGACCGGTTCGCGCAGGCACAGCTCTGCCGTCACCACGTCGCGGATGCCGCTCTGCTCGATGTCGTCCAGGAACTGCCGCACCGGCGCACGCTGCTCGATCGGATGCCAGGCGGCAAACACGCCGGTGCGGAAGCGCTGCCAACCGGTGGCGAGGCCGCGGACCAGAGCGGCAAACTCCCTCGGTTCCTCGAACGGCGGGTCGATCAGCACCAGGCCCCTGCGCTGCTTTGGCGGCAGCAGGGCGCCGAGGGCCTCCCACGCATCGCGGTGATGCACCGCGACCTGGGGATCGCCTGCGAAGCGGCGACGAAGTGCGATGATGTCCTCGGGGTGCAGTTCGCAGCACGCCATGCGGTCGTCCCGCCGCAGCAAGGCGCGCGCGATTGCCGGCGAGCCGGGGTACAGGCCGATCGAGCGTATCAGGGCCACGTAGTCCGCCAATTCCGGCGGTGGCTCGCCCAACAGCCGGGCAATGCCATTCCGCCACTCCCCGGTGCGCGCAGCCGGCTCGGCATTGAGGTCGTAACAGCCGGCACCCGCATGCGTATCCAGCACGAACAGCGACGCCGGCTTGCGTTGCAGTGCGTGCAGAAGCCAGAGCAGCACGGCGTGCTTCACGCAGTCACCGAAGTTGCCGGCATGGAAGGTGTGGCGGTAGTTCACAGCGGCCATCTCGGTCGTGGCGCGAAATCCAACTCGTCCGCCAACCCCAGGCGCAGCCGCTCGACACCGGTCCAGGCGACCATGACCGCGTTGTCAGTGCAAAGCCGAACCGGCGGCGCGACCAACACGAACCCGTTTGCCTCCGCCGCGTATGACAGCGCCGCACGTATGATCCCATTCGCCGCCACGCCGCCAGCGACCACCAGCACATGCGCGCCAGGCGCATGCTGTCGCATCATCCTCATCGCATGCTTCGCCCGGTCAGCCAGCACCTCGGCCACTGCGCGCTGGAAGCTCGCGGCGATATCCGCCGCGGTCTGCACCGGCAGAGCGCCCGCCCCATGCCGCGCCACCTCCTGTGCCACCGCGGTCTTCAGGCCGGA
>DASXNR010000430.1:0-12619 GCA_036494925.1 Acetobacteraceae bacterium | reverse complement strand
CACCGCACGGCGGCGGTAGTCGGTGAACAGCGCCCGGGTCGCAGGTCCAAACCACGACTGCACGTCGCTGCGCAGCCGCAGCCGCTGATACGGCACCGGCGGCAGCGGGCGGCCGGTTTCCCGCACAATGCGCTGCTCGATCTCGGCCACCACGCGTTCCGCCTCCTCCGGCCGGCCGTGTGTCATCAGCCAGCGCGGGCTTTCCGGCAGAAAGCGGCGCAGCAGCAGCACGATCAGCCCGAGCACGCCGCCGATGATGAAGGCGAAGCGCCAGCCGTATTCGGCCGGCATCACCGCGGGGTTCAGCACCACCAGCGCGCCGATCGCACCGGCGGCGGCGCCGAGCCAGAAGCTGCCGTTCACCACCAGGTCGGTGAAGCCGCGTCGCCGGGCCGGGATCAGTTCCTGAATGGTGGCGTTCACCGCGGCGTACTCGCCGCCGATGCCGGCGCCGGTCAGCAGGCGGAATGCCGCGAACGACCAGAAGTCCCAGGACAGCCCGCATGCGACTGTCGCGGTCAGGTAGACCAGCACCGTGATGCTGAACAGTTTCTTCCGCCCCAGCCGGTCGGTTAGCCAGCCGAAGAACAGCGCCCCCGCCACCGCGCCAACGAGATAGGCACTGGCGGCCAGCCCCACCTGCTCGGCGGTAAGATGCAGCACCGGACTTTCCGTCAGTGCGCCGGACAGCGAACCGACAATGGTGACCTCCAGCCCGTCGAGCACCCAGGCGATGCCGAGGGCGACGATCACCAGCCAATGAAACCGGCTCCACGGCAAGCGGTCGAGCCGCGCCGGCACGTCGGTCTCAAACGCACACTCCTTCCCCCGCTGCGCGGGAGAGGAGATGTGTCGCTCGGTCGGTCCGTTTGGCATAGTGTTTCCGATAACGCCGGGAGACCGAACATGGACGACTTCGCCGCCGAGGTTGAGGCAACGATTGCGCGATGGCACAGCATCGCCGCCCCGAACGACCCGGCGCGGCGTATGGCGGCCGACCTGATCTCGACCATCAAGGCGTTCGAGGCACTGCGCGGCTCGCTGGTGTTCGAGGACGAGCCGTCCAGTTTCGAGGCCGCACTGCACGAAGCCAAGGAGTGACGGCCATGACCGATCTGGCGGACCTCTCCCTGGTCGAGGCAGCGGACGCGGTGCGCAACGGCGACGCCACCTCGGTGGAATTGCTCGCCGCCTGCTGGCGCAACATGGAAGCGACCAACCCGCAGCTGAACGCGACGATCTGGCTGGATCGCGAGGGTGCGGAGCAGGCGGCCCGCGCAGCGGATCGTGCGATCCGCGACAAATCCTGGCTCGGCCCACTGCACGGCGTGCCGATGATGCACAAAGACATGTACTACCAGGCTGGCAGGCTCAGCACCTGCGGTTCGGCGCTGCGCAAGGACTGGCGCCCCGCCATCACCGCGACCGTGATCGAGAAGCTCGGCGCGGCCGGCGCCTACACCTTCGGCGGCCTCAACATGGCGGAGTTCGCCCAGAACCCGACCGGTCACAATCGCGCGTTCGGCGACTGCCACAACCCATGGAACCCGCCCTACATCACTGGCGGATCGTCCTCTGGGTCCGGCGTGTCGGTGGCGGCGCGGTTCAACTACATGGCGCTGGGTTCCGACACCGGCGGCTCGATCCGCCTGCCGGCGGCGGCGTGCGGCGTCACCGGCATCAAGCCGACGCAGACCCGCGTGTCGCGCTATGGCGTCATGCCGCTGTCGTTCAGCGCCGACAATGTCGGGCCGCTCACGCGCACCGCGCGCGACTGCGCCCGCGTCATGACGTTGATTGCCGGACGCGATCCGCGCGATCCGACCAGTTCGCACGAGCCGGTGCCGGACTATGAGGCGGCACTCGACGGCGACGTCCGCGGGCTGCGCATCGGACTGCCGTCCACCTGGTTCCTCGACGATGTCGATCCGCCGGTACTGGAGGCGATGGAGCATGCGGTGGCCGTGCTGGTGGAGCGCGGCGCCACCGTGCAGCCGATCGCGCTGCCGCTGATGGATGCGGTGACCACCTATGGCAGCATCGTCTCACGCGTCGAGGCCGCGACGATCCACGCCCAATGGATGCGCGAGCGGGCAGGGGAGTACGGCATTCATATCAGCGCCCGGATGTACGGCGGCTACGCCATCCCGGCGACCTACTACGTCGAGGCGCTGAGCCGCCGCGGCCCGATCCTGAAGACTTTCGCCAAATCGGTGTTCAGCAAGGTCGATGTGCTGATCTCGCCGACCATCCGTTCCTGCCTGCCGACGCTGGCCGAGACCGATATCGACCACGGCCCTCCGGGCACCGAGGCGACGTTCATGGCCGTGTCGTCCAATACGCGGCCATACAACTATCTCGGTCTGCCTGCGGTCAGTGTGAACTGCGGCTTCGATCCCAGCGGCTTGCCGATCGGCCTGCAGATCGCCGCGCGGCCGTTCGCTGAGGAGCGTCTGCTGAAGGTGGCCGACGCCTATCAGCGCGACACCGAGTTTCACACACGCCGTCCGCCGATGCTGGACGCCGCGGACGCCGCGGACGCCGGCGGCGTCATCGTGGCATGAAGCCGAAGGTCGCGTTCATCGGGACCGGCGGCACGATCGCCTCGGTCGGCAAGGGACCGCTCGACCTGCAGGACTACGGCGCGAACGGCAAGGTCATGCACGCCGATGAGATCATCGCGCGCTGGCCGGAAACGGCGCTGGTCGCCGACATATTGCCCGTGCGCTACCGCAACATCCCCAGCACCGCGATCGACTTTGCCGACTGGAAGGCGCTGGTGCTGTTGTGCGAACAGCTCGTCGCCGAACATGCCGATCTCGCCGGCATCGTCGTCGGGCACGGCACCGCGACGCTGGAGGAAACCGCGTACATCCTGAACCTGACACTGAAGATACATGTGCCGGTGGTGCTGGTCGGATCGCAGCGGCCGTCGAGCGCGCTGTCGACCGATGCCGGCCTCAACCTGGTCAACGCGATCCGGGTCGCTGCCAGCCCCGAGGCGCGCGGTATGGGCGTGCTGGTGGTGCTGAACGACGAGATCCAGGCGGCGCGAGACGTGACGAAAACCGCCACGCTGCGGCTGCAGACGTTCCGCTCCGCGGATTTCGGCGTGCTGGGTCATGCCGATGGCGACGCGGTCGCGTTCTATCGCAAACCACTGCGGCGCTGCTGTCCGGATACCGAGTTCGACATCCGCACGCTGGATGCGCTGCCGCGCGTCGACATCGCCTATGCCTATGCGGGCGGCGATGGCACCGCGGTGCGCGCCTTCACCGCCGCCGGCGCCAGAGGCATCATATCGGCCGGGTTCGCGCCCGGCTTCGCACCCCCGGGTGAATTCGAGGCACTGAATGAGGCGGTCGCGCAAGGCATAGTGGTGGTTCAGTGCACGCGTGCCGGCAGCGGACGCACGTTCCGCAGTTCCAGGCTCGCCGGTGCCGGCTTCCTGATCGCGGACAATCTGATCCCGCAGAAGGCGCGCATCCTGTTATCGCTGGCATTGACCGTGACGCGCGATCCGGAACACATCGGAGCAATGTTCCGAACCTACTGAGGAGGCCGCGAGATGATCCCTCATGTATCGATATCGGCGCGCGATCCGAAGCACGTCGCCGAGCAGCGAACATTCATCAGGAGGAGATGATGATCGAGATGTCTTCCCGCGGTTTGCGAGTCGCTGCAATTGCCAGCCTCGGTCTGGTACTCGCCGCACTAGGCGGCATCGTCCTTGCGGCTCAGGACAAGTACACCGTGCGGGTGCCGAACGGGCTCCCGTTCTCCGACTTCCGGGGGTACGAAGACTGGCAGGTCGTTTCGACGTCTCGCACAGACAACCTGTTGAAGGTGATGGTCGCAAACCCCACGATGATCGACGCATACCGGGCGGGCATTCCGGGCAATGGCAAACCTTTCCCCGACGGCTCCAAGATCGCGAAGATCGAGTGGAAATTCAAAAAGATGACGGAGGCCCCGTTTTCCGTCGACGTGCCGGACGCGCTGCAAGACCTGTTTTTCATCGAGAAGGACAATGCGAGGTTTCCTGACACCAGCGGATGGGGATACGCCGTATTTGACTATAACGCCGTGTCCGCTGAGTTCACGCCCGACAAAGATGGCACCGTCAATTGCGGGTACGCCTGCCATACCATCGTGAAGGCGAGGGATTATATTTTCCACTCGTACCAGAAGCGGTGAACCGCGATTACAATCGATATTCGCATTCAGGCGCCGTCGACGCTGCCTCGAACAAGACGCAGGGCGCGCGGGGAAAGTGCATGACCCCGGCGCAGGAGATGTGTGCCTTGCACGCGGCGTGACCGGTGCGCCAGAGTAGCTTGAGATGCCAAGCAGCTCATCGGCAGCCAAGGTGATGTTCCCCCCGCCGGCACTCGGCAGTTGGCTTCGCGCTGCTGCGCCGGCGCTGCTCTACGGCATCCGCTTATGGGCAGCGGTCTGCCTGGCGCTGTTCGTGGCGTTCTGGCTGGAGATCGACAACGCATTCTGGGCCGGCACCTCCGCCGCAATCGTCTGTCAGCCGGTGCTCGGTGCGTCGCTGCGCAAGGGCTGGTTCCGCATGGTCGGGACCGTCATCGGAGTGATCGCGGCTGTCGTGCTGAGCGCCCTGTTTCCGCAGAGCCGCGCCGGCTTCCTGCTCGGTCTTGCACTGTGGGCCGGCGTCTGCGCCCTGGTCGCGACGCTGTTGCGCAACTTCGCGTCCTACGCCGCCGCGATGGCCGGTTTCACTGCCGCGATCATCGCCGGCGACGAACTTGGCGCGGTAGGGGGCGTCAACGGCGATGCCTTCAACCTCGCGGTTTCGCGCGGCGCCGAGACCTGCATCGGCATCGTGTGCGCCGGCATCGTCCTCGCCAGCACCGACCTCGGCGGCGCGCGCCGCCGGCTGGCAACGTTGCTCGGCAGCCTGTCGGCCGATGTCGCCGGTGGCCTGATGCGCGCACTGCGGTTGCCGGCCTCCCTGCAGGCAGAGTCGCGGACGGAGCGCCGGCGACTGGTCCTGCAGGTTTCCGGCCTCGGCACTGTGATCGACCAGGCCGCCGGCGAGATCTCGAACACGCTGTTCCGCCCGCGTGCCATCCTGGCCGCGGCAGACAGCCTGTTCGACGCAATTGTCGCCTGGCGCTCGGTCGCCAACCATCAGGAATTCCACCCGGAATGCGGCGCGGAAGCACTACGAGTGTGGGAATGCCTGCCGACCATTCTGACGACCTCTGAGGGGTCGATCGATCCGGTGCGCGGGCGGAGCGACCCCCTGGCGATGCGCGCCGCCATGCGGACAGCGGTACGGCGGCTGGTGGCGTTGCCGGCGGAGACGGCGTCGCTGCGGTTGCTCTGCGACGCCACGGCCGCGGGGCTGCTCGCGCTCAGCCGCGCCGTGACCGGCGTTGTGCGGGTCAGCCATCCGGCGCTGACGGCGAGGCTGCGGCGCACCGCACGGCTGCGTGTGCCGGATCTGATGCCGGCGCTGATCAATGGTGTGCGCGCGTTCCTTACGATCGGCGCGGCGGCGTTGCTCTGGATTTGGACCGCCTGGCCAAACGGAGCCACGTTCATCTTGTTCGCGATGCTCGCGATCACGCTGTTCGCGCCACGGGAGGATGCCGCCTACGCGACCGCCAGGAGCTTTGCGACCGGCGTCGCCCTCACTGCTGTGTTCGCCGCGGTGGTTGCCTTCGCATTGCTGCCGCACCAGACCAGCTTCGTCGGTTTCTGCGCGGTGCTCGCCTTGGTGCTGGTGCCGGCCGGGGCGCTGTCCGCGCAATCCTGGGAACAGAGCCTGTTCGTTGGGCTGACGGCGCTCTTCATCCCGCTGCTCGCCCCGTCAAACCCGGAGACCTACGATCCGCAGCAGTTCTACAATAAGGCGCTTGCTTTGGTCAGCGGGATTGCCTTCGCCATGCTGGCAATGCGACTGCTGCCGCCGATGCGGCCGGCGATGCGGGCACGCCGGCTACTGGCGCTGACCTTGCGCGACGTGCGTCGTCTTACGCATGGCAAAGTGCCGTCGTCCTCCGCGGATTGGGAAGGGAAAGTGTACTCCCGGCTTTCTGCGCTCCCGGCCTCGGTCGATATCCTGCAGGGTGCCAGGCTGGCGGCGGCACTATCGATGGGCAGCGGGATCATTCGCCTGCGCCGGATCGCGCGCCGTTTCGGGCTGGGTGCCGAGCTGAGGGAAGCGATGGCCGCGATCGCGACGGGTGACAGCGCGGCAGGGATCCGAGAGCTGGACAGCTTCGACCGTGCCGTTGCGGACCTGCCCCCCACACTGCCCGGGGCCCGGTTGCGGTTGCGCGCGCGAGGTACGATCCTCTCCATCGTCGACGTGCTGTCGGAGCACGCCAGCTATTTCGACGCCAAGGTGCGGCCATGAGGTACACGGAGCTCAATCTGCTCGGCGTCTACGTCGCCCCGATCGCGCCGATGATGGTCGCCGCCTGGATACTGCTGATCCCGGTCCGCCGGCTCGCCGACCATTTCGGGCTGCTGCGCTACGTCTGGCACCCGGCGCTGTTCGTGTTCGCCGTTTACATGGCTCTGCTGTCGGTGATCGTGCTTCTGTCTGGCAGGATCGGCGGCTGATGGCGAACGCGGAAGTCCAGGTAGCGACGCAAGCGCGCGAGCCCCCGCGGGCGCCGCCAGCCGCTGCCGAACTCGCGCCGACAACCCGGCTGCGCGCCGTGCCGGTGCTGGTTACGCTGATCGGGCTGGCGCTGGCCGGCATCGGGGTCTGGGCCGCGTGGCAAGCCTACATGGCCGCGCCCTGGACGCGCGACGGGACGGTGCGCGCCTACGTCGTCACCATCACGCCGGAGGTCTCCGGCCGTATTGTGGAACTGCCGGTCGTCGACAACCAGTTCGTCCACAAGGGCGATCTGTTGATGAGCATCGACCCGACCGACTACGCCATCGCCGTGGACCTGACGCAGGCTGCCGTCAGCCAGGCTACTGCCAATGCCGAGAATGCCGCGCGCGAGGCAACGCGGCGGGCGACCCTGACCTTGTTGGAGGCTTCGCAGGAAGAGAAGCAGACCTATCAGTCCGTCGCGGTCGCGGCGGGGGCGGCGGAGCGGCAGGCCATTGCCAATCTGGCGCAGGCGCGGGTGAACCTGCAGCGCACGACGATCAACTCGCCGGTCAATGGGTACATTACCAACCTGGTAGTGCAGGAGGGCGATTATGCGACGGCGAGGCAGAGCGCGCTCTCTGTCGTCGATGCCGATTCATATTGGGTGGACGGCTATTTCGAGGAAACCTCGCTCAGCGCGATCCATGTCGGAGACCGGGCGACGGTCAGGCTGATGGGCCGCGGGGCCGTGCTGCAAGGCCACGTGGCCAGCATCGCGCGTGGTATCACGGTCGCCAACGCGGCACAGGGGCAGTCGGGCCTGGCGAATGTGAACCCGATCTTCACCTGGGTACGGCTGGCGCAGCGCGTGCCGGTGCGTATCAAGATCGACCACGTGCCTGATGGCGTACTCCTTGTCGCTGGCCAGACCGCCACGGTGCAGATCGAGCCGAGCACGGAGAGCCGCTAGAGCGTCGATGCAAGGTCGCGCTCGCTCGGCACAAGATTGCGTCGTTGCTTCGCGCCTCACAATGACAGTGGGGACGCGTTCACGAGTCACATTGACCCCTGATGCGCCTTTACCATCTCCGCCAGGCTGGTGAAGCGGAAGTCGTAGTGCACGCCTGCTGGTGGCGGCGCGGTGGCACCCCAGCCAGTCGTGTGGTGGCGTCGATCGATCCAGGCCGATGCAAGCCCGGCGTGATTGGCCGGCGCGTGGTCGTGGAACAGACTCTGCGCGGTATGCAGAATGCGTGACTTGTCGATTCCCATGGCAGCGAGGCGCTCGATCAGGTAGTTGAAGTTGCGCGGATCCGGCTTGTACGAGCCGACGTCCTCAGCGGTGCAGATCGCGTCGAACGCCACGCCGAGCCGACTGTTGGTGGCCCGAAAACTCTCGCGATCGACATTGGACAGGATCACGAGCCGGTAGTGCTCCTTCAGATACTGCAGTGCCGCCGCGGTGTCCTCGAAAGCCGGCCAGTCGCTGACCGACCCGCCGAAGCGCCGGCGCTCGGCCGCGTTGGTTCCGACGCCCAGTTCCAACGCGAGTGCATCATGCACCAGCGCCAGCAGCTCGCTGTAGCGCATTGTCGGATTGGCCTGCTCGAGTCGTGTCTCATGCTGCCCGAACGCCTCAAGCACTGCATCACGGGTCAGCGAACCGCCGACGCGCACAAGCAGCGGCTGCAGCGCGGTCATAATACCGCTCTCCCAGTCGATCAGCGTGCCATAGCAGTCGAACGTCAGGGTGCTGAAGTCGGTGATCTGCACGGCCAATCCCCATCCGATGTGATCGCGCCCAGCCAGTCCACCGGGGGGCGGGCCAGCGGGCGAGAAGCCACCCGGCGCAGCCTGGCTTTGTGACGTTTGTCAAGCATGGTTTGCCGCCATGGCTTCAAAATGTCGTGCGCGGCTCAACCGGGTGCGCGCATCGCTCGCTTCGACCGTTTTCCTTTTGGTATGGACCGGGAAGAAGAAACGCACTGATCACGACCGGCCATGCATTCTCCCGGCCTTTCACCGCCATCAGCCACCAAGACGCGATTGGGCGAGGCCGCCTATCAGACACTGGTCGCTGCTGCGCACGAGCTGGCTCTGGCCCCCGGCGAGTGGCCGAGGGTGTTGCACCTGCTGCGGCGCGCATTCAATTGTCACTACGCTGCGGTAATCACGACCACGCCTGACAGGAACGCGCCTCGCAGTCTGGGGGCGGTCGGGATTACCGCAGACGATCACTCTGAATTCCTGCGCGCCTGGCACAAGCACAGTGTCTATGGCTCGCGTTGTCCGGCCCGACGTGCCGGAGCCATCGTGGTGGGGCATGACATGGTACCCAAGGCGGAATTAGTGCGCTGCGACATGTATCGTGCATACCTCGCGCCACGCGCCATCCAGGAGACCGTTCGGCTGGACGTGTTCTGCGAGAGTGACCGCAGCCTGGGCATTACGCTGGCCCGGCCCTGGTCTTCCGGCCCATACACGCACCAGGAGCTGCAATTCGCGCGCTCTGTCATGCCCCACCTCCAGCATGCCGCGACGGTGCAATGCGGCTCGGAGACGCAGCGGCTCTGGCACGGCTGGCGCTGAACGCGCTTGAGACTGCGCAGGCGCCGATCTTCATTCTCGACCGCCGCGGTCGTGTGGTCCATGCGAATGCCGAGGCGGAACGGCTCCTAGGCGAAAGCGACGGGTTGACCGTCGGGCCGGATGGCCTGCGCGCCGCCACGACCGCCCACTCGGCGCGTCTCGCCGCGTTGATCGGACGAGCAGCCGGATCGGCCGGCGAGCCCGCCGTGGGCTGCACTCTGCGTCTGCCGCGACCTTCCGAAAGGCCCGACCTTACAGTGGTGATGGTGCCACTTCTGCAGGGCGCTGAATTTCCTCTCGCACACAACCCCACGGTCATGCTGCAGGTTACAGATCCTCTCGCGCATGCCGCTCCGAACCGGGCACTCCTTGTCGAGGCGTTCGAGCTGACCCCGGCGGAAGTGGACCTGGTCGCCGACTTGCTGTGTGGACTGAGTGTCCGCGAGATAGCGGACCGTAGCGGGCGCAGTATCGCCACGGTGCGGACGCACCTGGCGAGTGTGCTGGCGAAGACCTGCACCAGTCGGCAAAGCGAACTGATTCGCCTGCTCGCGCGCCTGCCGCGCATTCCGGATCACAGCATTGCCGGTCACCCGCGCGCTGATAGAGCCAACGCGACTTGACGGGCGCGCTTCGGCGCCCACCCGCGGCGCCGTCGGCGCCATGCCCAGAGCCAGGCCAGGCCAGGCCCGATCAGGGCAAGGCCCGACGGCTCCGGCACCCCGACCCCCGCGGCGGTCTCGAACGTTGCGGTCGAGGCGCCCGCGAGCGGGTCCGGGTCGTTGGCATGGGCCGGATCGCGGAAGAAGGCGGTGGCGATGGTCTCGCCGCCGGGTGCGAACACGTTGCCGACCAGGTCGACGTCGATCTCGATCTGCGTGCCGTCGACGATGCGGCTGAGATCGAGCGGGAGCTGCCTTGCGCCCCATACGGCGGTGGCGCCGACCACGTTATTTCCGCCGTCGTCCTGCTTTGTGAGCGTCGCGCCGAGCCCTGAGGAGTCCAAGTCGAACGTCTCCGTCTGGAACGTGCCGCCATGGCCGGTCAGGTCCGCGTGTGCGCTGGCGCCGGTCAGCTTGTCCCCGGTGGGGCCGAAGACCCCGGCTTTGAGGTCGACGGAGGCGTTGAGGGGAGTGGACTGCCCTTCCCCGTCGTCGATCTCCAGCAGCCCGGGGACAATGTTCAAGACGAAGGCGGTGTCGCCGAACTGCTTGGTGGCCTTGTAAGTGAGTTCGACCTTGGCACGACCGAGCCCGTCATCGTCGAGGTTCCTCGTGTTGTCGGCGTTGAGGACGACCCAATAGACTCCCTGCTGGGTCGGGAAGGCGCCGAAGGCGCCAGCGATGGCCGGCTGACCGAAGGCGTTGGTTCCGTCGCCGAGGGAAACCGCGGCGAGGTCGCGCCCGGCCGCAGTGTCGGCCGTGTCCTGGCGGACGTTGACGAACTGAGTGTTGTCCTGGGCCAGGCTGACGGCGCGTTCGCTCGTGATAAGCAGCGCGCGAGCCGGCATTGTGACGACGGTGCCAAGGACACAAGCCATTAGTACGCCGCGCAGGCTGATCGCCCTTGAGCGTCGATCGGTCATGGCTAGGACTCCGTTCTGGTCTCGCCTCCCCTCGCTCGTGCGACGGGTTCGGGCGAAAGTAACAAAGCCTCTCGTTAGATTGCCTCATTCAGATGAATGAGATGATTCATTCTGTCTAACGAACCATACAACAATTGGCGGCGCCGCGAGCCTGGGCTCGCAATTGGCGTGAGCGGCACCAAGACCGACTGACCTAGCTTGGCCAGCCCCCGGCTGCCGCGATCGAGGCGAGCCAGGCGCGCACGCCGGCGGGGTCGCCAAAGGCCTCCTGCACACGCAACCCTTCGCCGCCCATCGCCTGGGCCGCGGCAATGCCGGCCTCATCCGTGAAGTCGTCGCCGACGAATACCGGCAGCCGGTCGCGAAACGGCGCGCGATCCATGAGCGTGGCCACGGCCTTGCCCTTGTCGGCGCCGCGCGGACGCACTTCCCACAGCATGTGCGCCGGCAACAGCTCGAAATCACCGGAGTCGCGCAGCATTTCGGTGAGTGCCCGGCGCAGCGGTTCCGCCGCGGAGGGCACTGCACGGTAGTGCAAGGCAAAGCCACGCGCCTTGTGCTCCAGCAGGGCGCCCGGGAACCGCAAGGCGAGCCCTTCGGCCTCGACCAGCCATTCGCCAGGTGGCGACGGCAGCGGCGCACGTTCCACCGTCAGTCCAGGTCCGTGGCGGATGGCCCCGCCATGTTCCCCTGCCACGGCGAACACCGCGTCGCCCAGCAGCGCATCCACGGTCTCGATCGGGCGGCCGGTGACCACCGCCACCGCATCGTCCAGCAATCCGCGCAGCGAGCGCAACACCTCCGGCAGATCCGCCGGCACCACCACCGCATCCGGCCGCGGTGCGAGGTCCAGCAGCGTGCCGTCGAGATCGAGCAGCAGGGCCGCGCGGTGCAGCGGCGGCAGGGTCAGGTGCATCGGTCAGGCGTGGCAGCCGACGATGCGTACGTCGTAGATCGGGTGCTGCAGCATCGACAGCGACGGGTTGTTCGCCAGCATCCAGCCGCGGAAACCCGGCGCATCGGCGTGGCTGTCGGTAATCGTTACATAGGCGGCGGAATCCTGCGGTTGATCCGGCGGATGGGTGTCGCAGGCCTGCACCTGGATGTTGAGCGAGCCGAACTGCGCCTCCTGCCCGACCTTCACCGTCAGCAGCGCATTCTGGGCATTCACCTTGTCGAGGACCTGCAACTGCGCCGTGCCCTGTGGCACCCAGGTCAGTTGCACCGGCTGCGGCGCGGCCGGAGCTGCTGGCTGCGCCGGAGCCTGAGTCTGGTCCGCCGGCGGCTGTGTCACGCCAGGGGCTGTCAATTGCTGTGCCGAAGGCGGCAACAGCGGCGTGGTGGTGATCGGTGGCAACGGCTGCGCCAGCGCGATGGCCGGAATGGCCAGGCCCGCCATCAGGACGCTTACGAATCTCATCGGCCGGCGCGCTTCGGCGACTCCAGGCCCTCGACCATGCCGGACAGGACGCGGCGCATCGCCTGTTCGTCGACACCCATCAGCACGGCATCCTCGAACGCATCCTGCAGCGCCTGCGCCAGTTCGGCGTGGTTCTCGGCCAGCATCCGCAGCTTTTCCCGGCAGGACACCGGGGCACCGTCGGATTGCGGCCACACCGTGGGCGGCGGCGGGATCATGGTTTCTGCGCTCCGGGCTGGGCTTCGCCGCCCTTTTGCACGTTGGTCATGCTGAAGATGAACTTGCCCAACAGTTCCTCGAGACTGATCGAGGACTGGGTAATGGTGATCATCTGCCCCGGCTGCAACAGCGTCTCGTCGCCGCCGGGCTGCAGCGAGAGATATTTGCCGCCGAGCAGGCTCTCGCTGGTGATGATCGCGGCGCTGTCCTTCGGCAGCTT
>DASXNR010000429.1:0-16033 GCA_036494925.1 Acetobacteraceae bacterium | reverse complement strand
CCTTTTCTGGCGGATCGCCCACCGGCCCTAGACCCATCTCCCTCGCTTTACCCCGCAGCATATAGCGGAGCACCCAGGACTTCGTGCCGGCCGGCGCGACTTGCAGGTAAAGGCCGCCACCGTCCCCGAGGCGTATCGGTCGCGCACCCTTCGCCGGATCGTGCATCGCCGCCCGAACCGCGACCGCCGTCAACCTACCCATAGGATATTCCTCAGCCTTCGAGGTAGTAGTTTACTCTACCCCCAATCCGACCCCCAAGAGCTTTGTGGATGCACTTAGATGTGGATGGGTCAGCGCAGACCGATTTTGCTCCATTTATGGGCCTTTCCGCGCTTCTATAACCCAGCCTAGACGCGGCTAGATTTGCGATCGGCAGACGCGCATGCAGCCGATCGGCAATGCGTGGAACAAGCTGCCGCGACTGGTGCGCGATCTGTCGCGCGAGATGGACAAGAAGATCGAGCTCACCATGCTCGGCGCCGACACCGAGCTCGATCGCCAGGTGCTGGAGCTGATCAAGGATCCGCTGACCCACATGGTGCGCAACAGCGGCGACCATGGCCTGGAAAGTCCCACCGAGCGCCGCGCCGCCGGCAAGCCGGAGACCGGGCATATCTCGCTGAACGCGTTCCACGAGGGTGGCCACATCATCATCGAGATCGCCGACGACGGCCGCGGCCTGCCGCTCGACAAGATCCGCGCGAAGATCCTGAAGAACGGCCTGGCCACCGAGGCCGAGCTCACCGGCATGACCGAGACGCAGTTGCAGCGCTTCATCTTCCGCGCCGGCTTCTCGACCGCAACGGTGGTCACCGCGGTGTCCGGCCGCGGCGTCGGCATGGACGTGGTGAAGACCAACATCGAGAAGATCGGCGGCACCATCGACCTGAAGAGCGTGGCAGGCGCCGGCACCACCTTCACGATCAAGATCCCGCTGACGCTGGCGATCGTCTCGGCACTGATCGTCGAGGCCGGCGGCGAGCGCTTCGCCATCCCGCAGATCAGCGTGGTCGAGCTGGTGCGCGCGCAGAAGGAGGCGGGGCGCGGCCACAACGAAGCCGGGTCGGATACCGTGATCGAGCGGATCAACGACACGCCGGTGTTGCGCCTGCGCGATCGGTTGCTGCCGCTGGTCAATCTCAACGACCTGCTGGCACTGGGCGAGTCGAAGAACGACGACAGCGGCGCCTACATCGTGGTGGCGCAGGTGGGGCCCAACAGCCTCGGCATCATCGTGGATCGCGTGTTCGACACGGAGGAAATCGTGGTGAAACCGGTGGCGCCGATCCTGCGCCACGTCACGATGTTCAGCGGCAACACCATCCTGGGCGATGGCTCGGTGATCATGATCCTCGATCCGAATGGTATCTCGCGCGGCACCGGCATCGGCGCCGGTGGCGACTCCAAGGCGAGGTCGACCAGTGCGATGGATGCGCAGCGTTCGACCGACCGCACGGCAATGCTGCTGTTCCGTGCCGGCGGCGATCAGAAGCTCGCGGTGCCGCTCGGGCTGGTGGCACGCCTGGAGGACATTCCGCGCGACAAGATCGAGAGCTCCTGCGGCGCGCCGGTGACACAGTACCGCGGCAAGCTGATGCCGCTGGTCGCGTTGTCGGACCACATCGACACCGAGAAGCCGCGGCAGTCGGTGCTGGTGTTCAACGACGGCGACCGCACCATGGGCCTGATGGTCGACGAGATCGTCGATGTGGTGGAGGACCGGCTGAACATCGAGCTGTCCGGTGCACGACCGGGACTGCTCGGTTCGGCGGTGATCGCCGGCCATGCCACCGATGTGATCGACACCGGCTACTGGTTGACACAGGCGTCGCAGGACTGGTTCCACGGCTCGGCGCAGTCCGCGGACCGGGAAAATTCGCGCCGGGTGCTGGTGGTGGAGGACAGCGACTTCTTCCGCCAGTTGGTGACGCCGATCCTGGGCGCGGCCGGCTACCGCGTCACCGCGGCGCCCAGTGCGGCCGAGGCGCTGCGGCTGCGCGAGGCAGGCGCGGTATTCGACGCGATCGTGTCGGACATCTCGATGCCGGACATGGACGGGCTCGACTTCGCCCGTGCCGTGCGCGCCGGCGGGTCGTGGGCGACGCTGCCGATGATCGCGCTGTCGGCACGCTCCGAGCCCGCCGACATCGAGGCCGGACGCGATGCCGGGTTCACCGACTATGTCACGAAATTCCAGCGCGAGGCGCTGATCGCCAGCCTGCGCCAGTGCCTGGCCGAACCGATCGCGGCATGATGATCCGGCACCGCGACCGTGTCCGAAACAGCCGCGCAGCGAATCACGGTGTATCGCGTGGTTGATGCAGCCGAACTCGCGGTGCTGCGGGCAGCCGGCAACCATGGCTCGAACCCAAGTCGTTCCGGAAAGTACTTCGCTCTGACACTGCAGGATGCACGGGCCTTCGCGCGTGCCGGAATAAATGCCGGGTCCATCATCTCAACCACAACGCTGCCAACCTTTGTCGTCGATGACCCCGGTCGACACGGCGCCGGGCCGTCCGTGTTCTTCGCTGAGCTGCAGTTGCCCGCTGTACTTGGTACGATGACTTCGCCATCGATCGTATTCGAGGAGTCGTAGGCCATGACCGGAAGCCGCTTCCGCGAATTGCTCACGCAAGCGCTCGATTGTGCGGCCGAGCAGGCAGAAGCCAGGCTTGGCTCGCGCATACCACGATCGTTCCTCATCGAGCTGCACAGCCCGCGATCCCCGGGTCGCCGAGTAGGCTCCGATGAGGCTCTCGACCAGTTCTACCTCGGTGCCGATCGCTGCTATCGGATCATCGATACCGCCATCACGCAGGTAACGCCCGACATGTCAGTCGCCTTTATGCGAGTCAGCGGACACCAGCCTGCCGGTTTCGACCAGACCTGGGATCCTTTGGCGTTGGGACCATTCAAACAGATGCACGCCGAGCACGTGGAAGACCAGCGGGTCCACAGCGGATGATCGTCCAAACAGGAGAACACCTATGGCCACCGATGTCCTGGAACGCTCCGATGCCGCGGCTGACGAAGAGGCACGCGTCTTCGTCACGCTGACCGTCGCGGATCAGCTCTGCGGCGTGCCGGTGCTTGCGGTGCGCGACATCCTGGGCGAGCACAAGATCACCCGTATCCCGCTCGCGCCGCCCGAGATCGCCGGCAGCCTCAACCTGCGCGGCCGCATCGTGACCGCGATCGACCTGCGGCGGCGCCTCCATCTGCCGCCCGCGCCGGCCGAGCAGCCGCCGATGTCGGTCGTCGCCGAGCAGGGTGGCGAACTGTACGCGCTGCTGGTCGATCAGGTGTCCGAGGTGATGAGCCTCGAGGCAAGCGCGTTCGAGCGCAATCCGCCGACCCTGCCGCCGGCATGGGCGCAGTTCAGCAGCGGCATCTATCGGCTGGAGGGGCGGCTGCTGGTGGTGCTCGATGTCGGCAAGCTGCTCGCACTGAACGAAGCGGCCTGAGGCGCGACGAATGGCGCGCGTCTGCCTGGTGGTGGATGACAGCCGCGTGGTGCGCAAGGTCGCGCGGCGCATCCTGGAAGCGCATGGCTTCGATGTGGCTGAGGCCGGCGATGGCCAGCAGGCGCTGGATGCGTGCCGCGCGAACATGCCTGACTGCGTGCTGCTCGACTGGAACATGCCGGTGATGAACGGGCTGGATTTCCTCAAGCGGTTGCGCGCCGAGTACGGACCGGACCGGCCGCCGGTCGTGTTCTGCACCACCGAGACCGAGATGACGGCGATCGAGATGGCGATCAGCAACGGCGCGCAGGAATACATCATGAAGCCGTTCGACGAGGAGATCCTGGTCGGCAAGTTCGAGCAGGTCGGTCTGCTGTGATCGCACCGGCCCGCGCGGCAGCGGCGCCAAACACGGCCCAAGCCGTGCGCGTCATGGTGTGTGACGATTCGGCGGTGATCCGCGGCGCGGTGGCACGCATGTTGGACGCCGACCCGGCGGTGATGGTGGTCGCGCGCGTGGCGAACGGACAGCTGGCGCTCGACGAGTTGAAGCGCACGCCGATCGATGTGCTGGTGCTCGACATCGAGATGCCGGTGATGGACGGCTTGACCGCGCTGCCGCTGCTGCTGCGCGTCGATTCCGGCCTGAAGGTCATCATGGCCTCGACGCTGACCACGCGCGGCGCCGACATCGCGCTGCGTGCGTTGCGGCTTGGCGCGGCGGACTACGTGCCGAAGCCCTCGGCGGTGACCGGTGACGAGATGTTTCGTCGTGAACTGGTGGAGAAGGTGAAGGGCCTTGGCCGGATGCGACGCCGGATCGCGCAGCCGGCGGGCCAGACGGTCGGATTGCGGCTGCGGCCGGCCGCACTTGTGCCGCCACGGCTGTTGGCGGTCGGCAGTTCCACCGGCGGGCCACAGGCGCTGTTCACCCTGGTCCAGGGTCTCGGCAGGACGCTCAACGTGCCGGTCGTGCTGACGCAGCACATGCCGGCGACGTTCACACCCATCCTTGCCGAACATATCGGCAAACTGGGTGGGATGCCTTGCGCCGAGGCCAAGGACGGCGAGGCGTTGACGGCGGGTCGCATCTATCTCGCGCCCGGCGATCGCCATCTGCTGATCGGCGCCGGGCGCGGCGGCCTGCAGGCGCGACTCAGCACCGAGCCGCCGGAGAATTTCTGCCGGCCATCGGTGGATCCGATGCTGCGCAGCGCCGCCGCCGCGTGCGACGGCCGCGTGCTGGTGGCGATGCTGACCGGCATGGGCCAGGACGGGCTGGCGGGCACCCGCCGTGTAATCGAGGGCGGCGGCAGCGCGGTGGCGCAGGATTAGGCCAGCAGCGTGGTCTGGGGCATGCCCGGCGCGGTGGCACAGGCGGGGCTGTGCCACGCCGTCCTGCCGCTGCCGCGCATCGCGCCCAAGCTGCTCGAGATGCTGCGGATGGCACGCACATGAGCCAGGCGCTGTCGTCGGCCGCGTTCCAGACCTTCGCTACGCTGCTGAAGAGCCGCTCCGGCCTGGTGATCGGCCCCGACAAGCTCTATCTGCTCGAGACGCGACTGGCGTCGATCCTGAAGCGCGAGAAGCTGCGCGATCTGGCGGCACTGGCCGACCGGCTGCGTGCGGCCGGCGCCGAAGCGCTGATGCGCGAGGTGGTCGAGGCGATGACCACCAACGAGAGCTTCTTCTTCCGCGACGACAAGCCGTTCCAGCATTTCCGTACCCAGGCGCTGCCGCGGCTGATGGCGGCGCGGCCGGCGGGCGCACCACTGCGCGTGTGGTCGGCCGCTTCGTCGTCCGGGCAGGAAGCGTATTCGATCGCGATGATCGTGACCGAGTGCCGCGCCAGTATCGGCGACCGGCGGATCGAGATCATCGGCACCGACCTAGCCCGCGACCAGGTCGCACGCGCCCGCGAAGGACTGTACACGCAGTTCGAGGTGCAGCGCGGCCTGCCGGTGCAGATGCTCATGCGCTACTTCCACAAAGAGGCGAACGGCTGGCGGATCAGCGATGCGATCCGCGCCATGGTGCAGTATCGCGAGTGGAACCTGCTCGCCGATCTGCGGCCGCTCGGGCAGTTCGACGTGGTGTTCTGCCGCAATGTGCTGATCTATTTCGATCAGGCGACGAAGGCGCAGGTACTGGATGCGGTGGCGCGGCAGATACCGGCGGACGGGCTGCTGTATCTCGGCGGGGCCGAGACGGTGCTGGGGATCACCAGCCGGTTCGCGCCGCTGGCGGCGGAACGCGGGGTCTATGGCGTTGCGGGAACGCCCGCCGTGGCGCGGAGCCTACCGGGCGCAGATGCCCGGCCAAGGTCCAGCGCTATGCCGTGATGAAGCCCAGCCGGTCTGCTTCCAGCACAACGCAGGTCAGCACGCCTCCCATCACCGCGCCGGTATCGATGCCGATGCGGTTCGGCTTCACCACTGGTTCCTGCCGCGGCGTATGGCCGTGCACCACCACCGCGCCGAACGGGTCCTTGAACGACAGGAACGGCTCGCGGATCCACAGCTGGTCGTGCCGGCTCTGCCGCTCGAGCGGGATGCCGGGCCGGATCCCGGCATGCACGAACAGGTAGCCGCCCGCCGCATGGCGCAACGCCAGGTCGCGCAGGAACACCAGATGCGGCTTCGGCAGATAGGATGGCCATTCCTTCGGCTGCGCCGAACGCGGCACGCCCCAGCTCAGCAGCGAATCGGCGCCGCCGTTGGCCAGCCACAGCTCGGTGGCCTCGGTCTCGCCGGTGGCAATCGCGGCCAGCATCATGTGCTCGTGATTGCCCATCAGGTTGACGGTGCGCACACCCGCCGGCGCGACGCCCGCAAGCAGCCGCGCCACCACGCCGGCGCTGTCCGCCCCGCGATCGACATAGTCGCCCAGGTGCACGAGTACGGCCTCGTCGGCCGGCCGCGCGGCAAGGTCCTCGGCGATCAGCTCGTGCAGCGCCTCAAGCCGGTCGAGGCAGCCATGCACGTCGCCGATCGCATAGACTCGCAGGTCAGGCGGCAGACTCGCCGGGGCCGGGGTGAAATCGATCATAGGCGCACAACCTAGGCAGCCATGCGCAAATCGCCAATTCCCCGTACGCCGGTAGCGGAATATGCCCCCGCCATGGACGCCATCCGCGTGGGCCACCTGACCAAGCGCTATGCCGAGACCCTGGCGGTGGACGATATCACCTTCTCGGTGCCCGCCGGTGCGACGGTCGGCCTGCTCGGCGGCAATGGCGCCGGCAAGACCACCACGATCGGCATGCTGCTCGGGCTGCTGATCCCCAGCGCCGGCACGATCGAGGTGCTGGGCCACGACATGGCACGCGACCGTTTTTCCGCGCTCGCGCGGATGAATTTCTCCTCACCCTACGTGTCGCTGCCACAGCGTTTGTCGGTGGCGGAGAATCTGCGGGTGTACGGCCATCTCTACAACGTCCCCCACCTGGAGCGGCGGATCGCCGAGCTGTCGCTGGAGCTTGGCCTGGGCGAACTGCTGGATCGTGCCGCCGGCAAGCTCTCGGCCGGCCAGAAGACCCGCGTGGCGCTGGCCAAGGCGCTGATCAACCGCCCGGAACTGCTGCTGCTGGATGAGCCCACCGCCAGCCTGGACCCCGACACCGGCGACTGGGTGCGCACCTGGCTGGAGCGCTACCGCGACGAGAGTGGCTGCACCATCCTGCTCGCCTCGCACAACATGGCGGAGGTGGAGCGGCTGTGCTCCCACGTGCTGATGCTGAAACAGGGCCGCATCGTGGATCGCGGCAGCCCGCAGGATCTGCTGGACCGCTACGGCCGCGAGGACATGGAGGAGGTATTTTTGGACATCGCCCGCGACCGCCGCCGCGCGGTGGCGCCGGTATGAAAAGCGCTGCCGTCCGCCGGATCTGGGGCCTGATGTACCGCCATCTGGCGCTGTACCGCCGGTCCTGGCCCCGCCTGCTGGAGCTGGCGTACTGGCCGGTGCTGCAGATGTGCATCTGGGGCTTCACCGCGAGCTTCCTCGCGAAACGCATCGGCAGTCCGGCCGTGCTCGCCGGCGCCACGCTGCTGGGCGGCGTGCTGCTGTGGGAGGTGGCGCTGCGCAGCCAGATGGGCGTGGCGATCAGCTTCCTGGAGGAGATGTGGTCGCGCAACCTGGGCCACGTGTTCGTCAGTCCGATGCGGCCGTGGGAATTGGTGGCGGCGCTGATCCTGATGTCGGTGATCCGGATGGCGGCAGGCGTGCTGCCGGCGATCCTGGTCGCCTGGCTGCTCTATGCCTACAACCTGTTCGCGTTGGGGCCGGTGGTGGTGCTGTTCTTCATCAACCTGATGATCATGGGCTGGTCGGTGGCGCTGGGCGTGGTGTCGCTGATCCTGCGCCACGGCGCGGGTGCCGAGGCGCTGGCCTGGTCGGTGCTGTTCGGGCTGACACCGTTCTCGGCGGTGTTCTATCCGGTCGCCGTGCTGCCCGCGGTGCTGCGACCGATCGCGCTCGCGCTGCCGTCGGCCCATGTGTTCGAGGGCATGCGCGGCATTCTGCTCAACGGCGAGGTGCGCTGGGACCATCTGATCGCCGCCTTCGCGCTGAACGCGGTCTGGCTGGCCGGTGCCGCGCTGCTGTTCGCCCGCCAGTTCCGCCAGGCCCGGCTGCGCGGGGCACTGATGAGCATCGGCGAATGACACCGGTGCAATCCTGCCTCTCCCGCAAGCGGAGCGGATGATTCATGATCGGCGCCGCATGACCGAAACCCGCTTCTGGCTGATCCGCCACGCCATCGTCGATGAGAACGCCCGCGCCATGCTGTACGGCGTGATGGACGTGCCGTTGTGCGAGACCAGCCTGCTGGAACAGGCGCCGATGTACCGGGCGCTTGCCACGCGCCTGCCGCGTCCCGCGGTGTGGCGGGTCACTCCGCTGTCGCGCACCCGGCGCACCGCCGAGGCGATCTTCGCCGCCGGCTATCCGCACGCGGAACCCGAGGTCGAGCCGGGACTGATCGAGCAGAGCCTGGGCGAGTGGCAGGGCCTGCCGCACGCCGAACTGCCGGCGCGGCTGACCCTGCCCAAACACGCGTTCTGGCCACTCGGCGGGCACGAGCGGCCGCCGGGCGGCGAAACCCTGGCGGAGGTGATCGACCGGGTCGGGTCGGCGCTGGAGCAGCTCGCCACGCGGCATCCGGATCAGGATGTGGTCGCCGTCAGCCATGGCGGGGCGATCCGCGCCGCGGTGGCGCACTGCCTGCGGATCGGTCCTGACAACGCCCTGCATCTGACGGTGCAGAACCTGTCGCTGACGCGGCTGGAGCGCAGCCCGGACGGCTGGCGGGTCGTTTGCGTAAATGAGCTCCCAGGATATTGATTTTATCACATTTCTTCCTTGACCTCGGGTAAGCGTAGTATGCATGACCCGAATCGGGCGCCACCGCGCCCGGTGGTGGAGGGAGACGCGAAATGATCCGTATCCTGTTGGCCGCAACCGCGCTGGCCGTGCTGCCCTGGCTGGCACCGCGCCCGGCACACGCCCAGAGCGACGAACAGAGCCTGGTGGATCGCTCCACCCTGGCGCTGCAAGACATGGTCAACCAGTCCGCCACGGATGACCCTCGGAGGATGCTGGGGCGCGCCCGGGCGGTGATGATCTGCCCGCGGGTGTTCAAGGCCGGCTTCTTCTTCGGCGGCGAGGGCGGCGCCTGCGTGCTGCTGGCGCGCGCCGGCAACGGCACCTGGTCCTATCCGGCATTCTACGGCATGGGCAGCGGCAGCTTCGGCTTGCAGATCGGCATCCAGGATGCCCAGTTCATCATGATGATCATGACCGAGAAGGGGCTGCGGGCGGTCCTGGACAGCCAGTTCAAGCTTGGCGCCGATGCCTCGCTCGCCATCGCCACGCTGGGCGCGGGAATCCAGGGATCGACCACGGCGGCATTCGGCGCCGACATCATCGCGTTCTCGCAGACGCGCGGCCTGTACGGCGGCGTTTCGATCGAGGGCAGCCTGATGGGCCAGCGCAGCGAGGCGAACCGCGCCTACTACGGCCACGACATGGGGACGCGGCAGATCGTCATCGACATGCAGGCGTCCAATCCCGGCGCGGACCCGCTGCGCGACGTGCTGACCCGCTACGGTACCGGCGAAGTGAAGCAGGCCGCGGCGCCGGCGACGGACTATCAGGCACCGCCGCCGCCAGCCACCACCGCGCCCACGCAGCTGCAGCCCCCCACCGCGGTGCAGCAGCAGAGCCTGCCGCCGCCGCGCTGACAGCGCACGCACGATTTCGTTGCGGGCTGCGGCGTCATGGTGATTATATCAGGAGCATAACGGCCCAGGACGGCGCGTAAAGCGCTGACGCATTGGCGGCTTGCGATGACAATGACCGGCATCGGCCTGCCTCGGTCCCGCAGCGCCACCTGGCGCCGCAGGTCAACGGGACCGCTGTGCCTGCTTCTGCTGGCGCTGGCCGGCTGTGCCCAAGGCTCCGGCTGCGCGCTGGTCAAGGTTGCCGAGGTCCCGCTTGAACCCAGAAGCCGGCTGCTCACGATCCCGGTGACCGTCAACGGTCACGCGATCATCATGACGCTGGATACCGGTGGCCAGAAGAGCATGCTGTCCGAGGCAGCGGTATCCCGGCTGGGCATCGTCCGCGACGCACGGTTCATCACGCCGCTGATCGGCATCGCCGGCGGATCGGCGCACGCCGATGCCAGCATCGACAGCATGTCGATCGGCGGTGAACCGATCTCGCTGCACCGCATGTCGGTCAGTACATTCGGGGGCAATGGCACCATCGATGGCTTGCTCGGCCTCGACATCCTACGGGACTACGACCTCGACATAGATACCCCGAAGCACAGGCTCACGCTGTATCGCGTTCGCTGGTGCGAGCAGGCGGATCCGCCCTGGGATGAGCCGGCGACGCGGATTACCGAGACATCGACGCTGATGAACTGGTTGCAGATCCCTTTCGAGATCGACGGGACCGAGGGCACCGCCATGGTCGATACAGGTAACACCACCACCATGATCACGCCCCGCATGATGCGGCGACTTGGCCTGACCGAAGCGGCGATGGCCAACGATCGGATCCTGAAGATCCATGTTCTCGCCGGCGAGGATGCGCAGGCACACCTCCATCGGTTCCAGACGATACGGATCGGCCCGATGACGGTGCATAACGCGAGCATTCTCGTGCTGTCGAAGGAGCCGCCGGCGCTGGGCGACTCACGCAACTTCGGTGACGGGTTCATCGGACTGGACTTTCTTGCCAGCCGCCGCACGTGGTTCTCGATCCGGACGGGACATTTGTATTTTGCCACCGATGCGGCAGCCCCTGGTCACTGATCACCGCCGCCGGTAATCTCCGCCGCCATGGATGCGCGGGCGCCGTTCTGGAAGACCAAGAGCCTGGAGCAGATGTCCCACGACGAATGGGAATCGCTCTGCGACGGCTGCGGGCGCTGCTGCCTGCACAAGCTGCGCGACGATGACACCGGCGCGCTGTCGTTCACCAATGTCGCGTGCCGGTTGCTCGATCTGCACAGCTGTCAGTGCGGCGACTACGCGCATCGCCGCCGCAAGGTGCCGGACTGCGTGTCGTTGACACCGGCCGAGGTGCGCGCGATCGACTGGCTGCCGCCGTCCTGTGCCTATCGCCGCCTGGCGGAGGGCAAGGACCTGGCGTGGTGGCACCCGCTGGTGTCGGGCGATCCCGACACGGTGCACGAGGCCGGCATTTCGGTGCGCGGCCGCGCCATCAACGAACGCAAGGCCGGTCCGTTCGAACACCACATCGTCGACTGGCCCGGCCGCATGCCGCGCGGCAAACGCCTGCCATAGGAGAAAGCGTGATGATGAAGGATGCCCTGTTCGGTGGGGTGAACGCCGCGGTACTGACGCCGATGCGCGCCGATCTGTCGGTCGATCTCGACCGCATGGCGGCGCATTGCCGCTGGCTGCTGGCGAACGGCTGCGACAATCTAGGTGTGCTCGGTACCACCGGCGAAGCGAACAGCATCGGCATCGGCGAGCGTCTGGACGCTTTGCAGGGACTGGTGGCGCGCGGCATTCCCGCGACCAGGATGATGCCCGGAACAGGCGTGGCCGCGCTGACCGACACCGTGCTGCTGACGAAGCAGGCTGTGGAACTTGGCTGTCGCGGTGCGCTGCTGCTGCCGCCGTTCTATTACAAGAACCCGACCGAGGACGGGCTGTTCGCGTATTTCTCCGAAGTGATCGACCGCGTCGGCACCGGCATCAAATACTATCTCTATAATTTCCCGCAGCAGTCGGCGGTGCCGTTCAGCGTCGATCTGATCGCGCGTCTGCTGAAGGCGTTCCCCGGCACGCTGAAGGGCGTGAAGGACAGCAGCGGCAACTACGACAACGGCCGCGCCTACGTCGAGAACTTCGCGCGCGACGGTTTCGAGGTGTATGCCGGCGACGACACGCTGCTGCGTCCGCTGCTGATGCTCGGCAGCGCCGGCTGCATCACCGCCGCGGCCAACGTGAATTCGCCGATCGCGGCGCAGGTGTATGCCAACTGGAACAACGACACCGGCGCGCGCCTGCATGAAACGCTGAGTGCGACGCGCAAGGCGATTGTTGCCGCGCCCGCGCCGATCCCTGCGTTGAAGGCGCTGATGGCGCGACACACCGGCGATACCGCGTGGCATTACATGCGTCCGCCGCATCTGAAACTTACCGGCGAGCAGCAGGCGAAACTGTTCGCCGCGTTCGATGCGAGCGGTGCGGAGCTTGCACAGGCGGCGTAGCCGACGCAACACGCGACCGGCCTGACGGTTGACGAATCGGCTCGATCTGCCCTTTGTGGGCGGAATGGAATTGCCGCGATCTGAAATGCTGACGCTTCCGAGGGGGCCGACGCACATCGAATGGCGACGCAATCGCCGCGCGCGGCGCGTCAGTCTGCGCATCGATCCATGCGGCGGCGGCGTAGTTGTCACGCTGCCGATGCGCGCTGGACGCGGTGCCGGTGTCGCCTTGCTGATGAATCATGCGGAGTGGGTGGCGAACCGTCTGGCCGCGCTGCCCGACGCATTGCCGTTCGCCGATGGTTCGCTGGTACCGATCGGGGATGTGCCGCATCGCATCCGTCACGTACCGCAATCGTGCGGTGGCGCGTGGTTGCAGGATGGCGAACTGCATGTCAGCGGTGCGCCGGAGTTTTTGCGCCGTCGCGTGATGGATTTTTTGCGCGCCGAGGCGCTGCGTCGGCTGTCCGCGATGGTGGTCGTCAAGACCGCGGCACTCGGCGTGACGGCGCGGCGTATCGCGGTGAAGGACACCCGCAGCCGCTGGGGCAGTTGCGCGGTCGACGGCTCGCTCGCGTTCAGTTGGCGGCTGGTGATGACGCCGGAGTTCGTACAGGACTACGTCGCGGCGCACGAGGTGGCGCACCTGAAACACATGAACCACGGCAAACGGTTCTGGACCGTGGTCGATCGCCTGACGCCGCACGCCGCGGCGGCAATTCCGTGGCTGCGCGCGGAAGGATTTCGCCTGCTTCGCGTCGGGTGACGCGGGACGCCATGCCCTGTATTGTGTCGGCGGAAACCATTCGAGCCCGGCACAAGAGGGACCATGGGAGGAACCACCACCGCCGCCCGGCCTTCGTCGTTGGGTGCCGCGCACGGCGCCGGCTTTGGCACGACCGGCATGCAGCGATGGCTCGACCGCCAGTTCACGCGGATTGCCGTGCTGCCGACCACAGCGATGATGCTGCTGATCTTCGGCGTCCCGCTGGCGTTCTCGTTCTATCTCAGCTTCCAGGGCTGGTCGCCGGACCAGGCGCTGTTCGCCGGCACCTTCGCCGGCACCGCCAACTTTGAGGACCTGCTCACCGATCCGCAGTTCCTGAAGAGCCTGTCGGTCACCTTCGTCTACACCGCGATCACCGTCACCACCGAGCTTGGCTGCGGTCTCGGCATCGCGCTGCTGCTCAACATCGACCTGCCGTGGATCGGCCTGTTCCGCACCGCGCTGGTGGTGCCGATGATGATCACGCCGATCGTCGCGGCGTTGTGCTGGAAGCTGCTGCTCGATCCGGATCATGGCGTGGTGAACTACTGGATCGGCAGTCACATCGTGTGGCTCGGCCGGCCGGACACCGCGCTGCTCTCGGTGATGGTGGTGAACCTGTGGCAGAACGCGCCGTATGTCGCGGTGCTGCTGCTCGCCGGGCTGCGGTCGCTCCCGAGCGAACCGGTGGAGGCGGCGTCGATCGACGGCGCCAGCCGCTGGCAGGTGTTCTGGCACATCACCCTGCCGCTGCTGCGGCCGTACATCCTGGTGGCACTGCTGCTGCGCACGATCTTCGAGTTCCGCGCGTTCGACAACATCTACGTGATGACCAGCGGCGGGCCGGCGAACGCGACCATGACGCTGTCGATGTTCACCTATCTCGCCTCGTTCGTGCGCTTCGACCTGAGCCTGGGCGCCGCGGCGTCGTGGCTGATGCTGCTGATCTCCCTGCTGCTGTGCCTGTTCTTCATCGCGGTGATCCGCCGGCGGGAGGCGAACTGATGAGCGCGCTCTCCGGCGTCGGGTCGCGGCGCAGCAAGCTGCTGTTCGCGGGTTCCGTTTACCTGGCGCTGATCGCGATGACCGTGGTGTTCCTGTTCCCGCTGCTCTGGGTCGTCGGGCTGTCGCTGAAGACGCGGCTTCAGGTGTTCGCCAACCCGCCGCTGTTCTTCTGGCGGCCGACGCTGGAGAACTATGTCGGCGTGCTCGGCCAGGCGGACTTCGTGCAGGCATTCGTCAACAGCCTGGTGGTGTCGGCCGGCGCGGTGATCCTGTCGATCTGTGTTGGTGTGCCCGCGGCGTACGCGTTCGCGCGGTTCCCGTTTCGCGGCGGCTCGTTCCTGTTCTTCTCGCTGCTGGTCATGCGCATGCTGCCGCCGATCGCGGTGCTGGTGCCGATGTACATACTGTTCAGCAAGTTCGGCCTGACCACGACGCGCCTGTCCGTGGTGCTGGCGTACAGCACGTTCAGCCTGCCACTGGTGGTATGGATCATGCGCGGCTTCTTCGAGGACCTGCCGCGCGAACTGGAGGAAAGCGCCTGGGTGGACGGCGCGTCGCGCTATGCCGCGTTCCGCCACGTGGTGCTGCCACTGATCCGGCCGGGGCTGGTGGCGGCGAGCATCCTGTGCCTGCAGCTGGCATGGAACGATTTCCTGTTCGCCGCGGTGCTGACCAACAATGCGACACGCACCTTGCCAGTGCTTATGGCAGGGTTCTCCGGCGGCGACACCGGCGTCGACTGGGGCGGCATGACCGCATCCGGCGCGCTGGTGATCCTGCCGGTGCTGATCTTCTCGTTTGCCGCGCAACGGCATCTGGTGGCCGGATTGTCATCGGGAGCGGTGAAGGGTTGAAACCACGGATGGCCGCATAACAGAAGGGGAAACGCCCATGCCTGGAATGAAGCGCCGAACTCTGCTGCAGGCCGCCGCCGGCGTATTGGCCGCGCCGCAGATCATGGCGCAGAGCAAGCCCGAGAAGCTGGTCTATGTCGGCGACAACGGTCCCTGGCACTATGCGATGGTCGAGGAGGTGGCGCCGGCATTCGAGAAGGCGACCGGCATCAAGATCGACTTCACGCTGCTGCCGACCGATCCCTGGCGCACGCGGCTTCGTACCGAGCTCGGCGCCGGCAGCACCGGCATCGACGTGGTGCAGTGGGCGGTCGGCATGGCCGGCTGGATTTCGCCGTTCATGGAGGATCACACTCCACTGCTGGCGCAGATGAAGGCGCGCGATCCCCAGTTCGACTGGAACGATTATCTCACGGGCACCAAAAAGGCAGGAACCTACGACGGCAAGCTGGTCGGCATTCCGTACCGCATCACCACCGGTATCTTCCACTACCAGCGGGCGCTGCTGGAACAGGCCGGGTTCAGCACGCCGCCCGGCACCTGGGACGAGCTCGTGAAGGCGGCACTCGCGGTGAACAAGCCGCCGGATCGGTACGGCTTCGGCACCATGGGACTGCAAGGCGCCGGACTTTATTCGGGATACGCTCCGTTCCTGTATTCCAACGGCGGCAGGCTGCTCGATTTCAAAACCGGCGAAATCTACATCAACGAACCGAAGGCGGTGGAGGCCTTGCAATTCTACGGTGATCTGAACACCAAGTACAAAGTGATACCGCCCGAGGCGATGACCTGGGCGTTCGACGACATTGTCGCGGGCGGGCAGAGCGATCGCTACGCCATGACGCAGTTGTTCGCCCCCTACGGCACGCTGATCAACGATCCGAAGATATCCAGGACCGGCGGCAAATGGGCGTGGACGACGGTGCAGGGACCGCATTCGAAGGAGGAGGGCCGCACCTGGATCGATGGCCATTTCCTCGGAGTACCGAAGTTCACCAAGAACAAGGAGTGGGCGCTGGAATTCATCGCGATGTGCTGCTCGCGCGAGTGGCAGAAGCGCGCGATGATTCGCGGCAACGCCCCGCCGCTGCGTTCCGTGCTGGAAGATCCCGAGATGGTCGAACGCATCGGCTGGCCGCCGGTCGCCGCACAGGCCATCGAAACCGGCTTCCCGACGCCGGGGCATCCGGT
>DASXNR010000428.1:0-1923 GCA_036494925.1 Acetobacteraceae bacterium | reverse complement strand
GTGGCGAGCGGCAACATGCGGGCCTCCGGCTGCTGCAGCATCTTCAACGCGGCGCGGCGCGCGCTGCGGGGGCCCATGCCGGGCAGTCGTGCCAGCAGGCTGATCAGGTGCTCGATTTCGGGGCCACCCATCGGTGATCAGTTATCAGTTATCAGTTATCAGGGCCGGGTGCAGGTGCTTACTGTTCACTGGCCACCGATAACCGATCACTAGAAAGGCAGCTTCATCCCGGGCGGCAATTGCATGCCGCCGGTGACCTTCTGCATCTCGGCCGACGCCGCGGCCTCGAGCTTCTGGCGCGCGTTGGCGTGGGCGGCGACGATAAGGTCCTCCAGCATCTCCACATCGTTCGGATCGATCAGCTTTGGATCGATCTTGATGTGGCGCATGTCGCCCTTGCCGTTCAGCGTGACCTTCACCAGACCGGCGCCGGCTTCGCCTTCCAGTTCCATGCCCTCCAGCTTGGACTGCATCTCCTGCATCTTGGATTGCATCTGCTGAGCCTGCTTCATCAGGCCGGCGAGGTTCTTCATTCGTCAAACTCCATCTCGTCGGAGGGTTCCGCTTCAGTATCAATGTCTGGCGCTTCGGTGACGGCGGCTGCCGGCAGACCATAGGCATCGGCGGAGCTGTCATGCACCGTGTCAATCCGCGCACCGGGCCAGGCGTCCATGATAGCCCGCACCAAAGGGTGATCGGCCGCGGCGGTCCGTCGCGCGGTATCGGCGGCGCTGCCCTGTTCGGCAACAGTGGGCTCGCCCTCGGCGGTAGACAACGCGATGGTCCAGCGCGTGCCGGTCACGTTGGTGAGCAGCGTGCCGAGTCGGGACGCCAGGTCCCGGGGGGCCTCCGGCTTGGTCCGCAGCTCGATGACAGGGGGCGCGAAGCGGACGAGGTGTGCCGAGTGGATCAGGTGGGCGTGCAGCATGGCCTCGCGCTGTTCGGCCACCAGGGCGGTTACGTCGCGAAAGCTTGCCAACCTTGGCGCGGTGGAGGGTGCGGCTGCGGCGGACACCGTGCCGCCGCCGGCGACCGCGCGAACCCCGCCGCCGGATGGCCCGGCGCCTGCTGTGCCGGCACCGTGCGCTTCGCCCGCTGAGGTCAGCCGCCGAACCAGATCGCCGGGGGGCGGCATATCCGAGACGTGGCACAGGCGGATCAGCACCATTTCGGCCGCAGCACGGCGATCTGGGGCCAGTTCCACCTCACCGACGCCTTTCAACAGCATCTGCCAGGCGCGACCCAGCACGGGCACGGAGAGGCGCTCGGCCAATTCCGCGCCACGCGTGCGCTCCGCTTCCGGGAGTTCCTGGCTGTCTCGCAGTGATGGGACCGATTTCAGCCGCGTCACCGTGTAGATCAGCTCCAGCAGGTCCTGCAGCAGGGTTCCCAGGTCGGCGCCGCGTTCGTAGGCCAGTTCCGTCACCTGGAGGGCCTGGCGTGGCTGTCCTGCCATCACCGCGTCCAGCAGGTCGAACACCAGGCCGCGGTCCGCCAGACCCAGCATGTTGACCACGGCGGCCTCGGTGATCGCGCCATCCGCCTGGGCGATTGCCTGGTCGAGCAGCGACAGGCCATCCCGCACCGAGCCGTCTGCCGCGCGGGCGATCAGGTCCAACGCGCCTGGCTCGATCGACACCGCCTCCTTCTCCGCGAGACGGCCGAAGTGGGCCGACAGTTCCGCGATCCGGACGCGTCGCAGGTCGAACCGCTGGCAGCGGGACAGCACGGTCACCGGCACTTTCCGGAGTTCGGTGGTCGCGAACACGAATTTCACGTGCGGCGGGGGTTCCTCCAGCGTCTTCAGCAGCGCGTTGAACGCGTTGCGGGACAGCATGTGGACCTCGTCGATCACGAACACCTTGGTGCGGGCCTGCATCGGGCGGAAGCGGGTCGCCTCGATGATCTCGCGCACGTCGTCCA
>DASXNR010000427.1:0-3253 GCA_036494925.1 Acetobacteraceae bacterium | reverse complement strand
CGAGTTCGAGATGACGGTTCGACACGTGCATCACGACCACGCCCTGCGGGCCCAGCTTGTCCTTGTAGATCTTCATCGCCTCCTGGGTGGCGAGATGGATCGGGATCGCATCGGAGGAATAGGCATCGACGATGATCATGTCATAGATGCCGTCGGGCTCGCGCGCGAAGGTCAGCCGGGCGTCCCCCATCACCGGCTTCAGGCCCGGCTCGCAGTTCTTGATATAGGTGAAATATTTCGGGTTGCTTGCGGTATCGACCATCGACTGGTCGATCTCGAAGAACTTCCAGGTCTCGCCCGGCTGCGAGGCGCAGGCCAACGTGCCGGAGCCGAGGCCGATGACCGCGACGCGAAGCGGCGCGTCCTTGCGCTTGCGGATCGCCGTGATCGCCCGGCCGATGCCGCCGTCCTTGTGATAATAGGAAATCGGCTCGGGGCGGCCGGTCAGCGGCGTACCGTTGTCGTTCTGGAACTTCTCGGCGCCATGGATCGTGGTGCCGTGCATCAGCACATGATATTGGCCGTGCGGCGTCACCACGATCTTGTGCACGCCGAAGAAGCTGCGCACGGTCTCGACCCGCCCGTCGTCGGACGGGTAGACGCGGATCAGCACCAGCGCCACCGCGACGGTGGCAAAAATCTTCCAGCGGTTGGCGTTGATTGCGAGCGCCAGCAACGCCGACAGCACGCCGACCGCGCCGATCATCCAGACCCGGTAGTCGACAAGCCAACCCGTGAGGGTGCCGCCGTCGATCCAGGACGGCGCCAGCAAGGCCACCGCGAGCACGACCAGGAACGGCCAGTACCACAGGCTCCAGCGTGGCAACCGCTCATCGCCGCCCGGCGGACGGCACAATGCTGCCAGCGCCAGCAGGATCGGATATTCCGCGATCCATGAGAACGTGAACGGCGCGATCAGGCCCGCGAACAGCCCGCCGAGCATGCCGCCGAACGACAGCGCGACATAGAAGCCGGTGAGATATTTCGCGGCCGGTCGGGTGCGCGCCAGTTCGCCGTGTCAGGCCATCGCGATGATGAAGAAGGCCACGAGGTGACCGCCCAGCAGGAGCAGTAAATTCTGTTCGCCGCCGATCGCGAGCAGCACGATCACGCCGGCGATGGCCAGCGGCTGGGCCAGCAACATCCAGCGGTGCGGCAGCAGCGGGCGGGACTGGAACACCAGCACCCAGGTCAGCAGATAAAGCGACAGCGGCAGCACCCACAAGAGCGGCGCGGCGGCGACGTCGGTGGAGATATGCGCGGTCACCGCGATCAGCAGGCCCGACGGTACCGCGGCGAGGAAGATCCAGCGCGTGCGCAGGATCCAGCCTGGCGCCGGCGCATCATTGGGCCCGGCCAGCACATCGACCGCCGCCGTGGCCGGCGATCGCAGCAGCAGCACGCCGCAGCTCGCGATCAGGACGATCAACAAGCCATAGCCGCCGGTCCAGATCAGGTTCTGCGTGCGCAGCGTGAACATCGGCTCCAGCAGCACCGGATAGGACAACAGCGCCAGGAAACTGCCGATATTCGACGACGCATAGAGGAAGTAAGGGTCGGGACCGTCAGGATGGCCGGTGCGGACGAACCAGGCCTGCAGCATCGGATTGTTGGCGGCGAGCGCGAAGAACGGCAGCCCGATCGAGACCGCAAACAGGCCGAGCAGCCAGAAGGCATAGCCCGAGGACGGCGGCTCGCCCCACCCGCTCGCGATCGACAGCGGCAGCGTCAGCAAGGCGACCGCGAGCAGCACCAGATGCACCACGACCGGAATCATGCGGTTCTTGAGCTGCATCAAAAAGTGCGCATAGGCATAGCCGCCGAGCAGCAGCGACTGGAAGAAGACCATCGCCACCGACCACACCGCCGGCGAGCCACCAAGCCGCGGCAGCACCATTTTCGTAAATAGCGGCTGTACCGAGAACAATAACAGCGCGCTGACAAAGATCGCCGCAGTGTAGACCACCAGCAGCAGCCGGTGGCTCGACGCCGACGGCTGGCCGGCGACGGCGGGTGTATCAAATGCAGTCATGCGAGCTCCGGCGTGGACCCGGCTGGCGCCGGTGGCGGGATTCCGGCGCAAGGCGGGCCGGGAGCGGCAATGGATCATATCGCACCATCGCGGGCAATGCGGGGCAACCGCCGGGCGCATCACTTTATCGCTGTGCGGGCGGGCTCGCGTTCGATAGAAAGTTCGGAAACGCCCACCCCTCACGTCGTCCCCGCGAACGCGGGGACCCATACGTCGCATCGCAGATGATCTGGATGATGTCAGAGGCCTTTGAAGTGTTGAACCGACGCGTCGCAGCCGCGGCAGCCAGTGGTTATGGGTCCCCTGAGTTCGCGGGGACGACGCAGCATTTTGGTGCCCCACATATGAACCGCACATGACGGAAACCGACGTCCTCATCATCGGCGCGGGGCATAACGGCCTCACCTGCGCCGCCTATCTGGCGATGGCCGGCCTGCGCGTGACCGTGCTCGACCGCCGCAAGGTGGTGGGTGGTGCCGCGGTCACCGAGGAGTTTCATCCGGGGTTTCGCAATTCGGTCGCGGCCTACACCGTCAGCCTGCTGAACCCGCAGGTCGTTTCGGATTTACGGCTGCCCAATCATGGCCTGCGGATTGTCGAGCGCCGCGCGCAGAATTTCCTGCCGGCGCCCGATCGGAGTTATCTGCTGACCGGCGAAGGCCGTACCCATCAATCCATCGCCCGGCTCAGCGTGCGCGACGCGACGCGGATCGACGCCTTTACCCAGGAACTCGAAACCATCGCCGACGTGCTGCGCGCGCTGGTGCTGCGCGCGCCGCCGAACATGGTCGAAGGTTTTGGCCCCGGTGCGATCCGCGAAGCCTTCAACGCACTCGGCACCGCCAATGTCCTGCGCAAGCTGAGCCTGGAGCAACAACGCAGCCTGCTCGATCTGTTCACGCGCTCCGCCGGCGAGATGCTCGACGAGAGATTCGAGAACGATCTGGTCAAGGCGCTGTTCGGCTTCGACGCCATCGTCGGGAATTATGCCAGCCCATACGCGGCGGGCTCGGCCTATGTGATGCTGCACCATGCCTTCGGCGAAGTGAACGGCAAGCAAGGCATGTGGGGACACGCCATCGGCGGCATGGGCGCGATCACGCAAGCGATGGCTGCCACCGCCCGCGCCGCCGGCGTCGAGATCGAGACAGATGCTGCCGTGCGCGAGGTGATCGTCGAGGGCGACCGCGTGCGCGGCGTTGTTCTCGCCGACGGTCGTCA
>DASXNR010000426.1:0-35406 GCA_036494925.1 Acetobacteraceae bacterium | reverse complement strand
GAAAAACCGACTGTTTCGCTCAAATCTTTCTGGAATGTTTGACGAATACAACGGCTATGGCGGCCATACCAGACTGAACTGGGAGGAGAAGTTCGCCAAAGGCGGCGTCGGCGGCATCATTTCGTCCTACACCCCGGTGGCGGTACGCGGGCGAATCCTGGTCCGCTACGCCATGATCGACGACGATGACAAGATTCCGTTCTGGCGCGAGGTCGGTAAGCGCGTCCACGATCACGACTGCCGCTTCATCATGCAGCTCAGCCATTCCGGTCGGCAGCAGGACATGGGCGGCGTCGAAAACCTGTTCAAGAAAAGCCTGAGCTCGACCGGCAGGAAGGATTTCTTCCACGGCATACTGACCCAGGCCATGACCGTCGCGGAGATCCACGAGGTGGTCGAGCAGTTCGCCCAGGGTGCGCGCCGTGCCCGGGCGGCCGGGCTGGACGGTGTCGAACTGCACGGTGCGAATGGCTACCTGATCACCCAGTTCCTGAGCTCCGGCATCAACGACCGCACCGACGATTACGGCGGTTCGGTGGAGAAACGAGCGCGGTTCGTGCTCGAGATCGTGCGCGCCATTCGTCGCGAGGTCGGTCCGGATTTTCACCTGCAGATGAAGATCAACGGCGTCGATCACAATAACTGGCTGTATCCCTGGCTGAAGAAGGGCAACACGCTCGAAGACACGCTTACCATCTGCAAGATGCTGCTCGACGACGGCAAGGGCGTGGATGCGTTTCACATTTCGAGCGGATCGACCTTCCCGCATCCGCGCAATCCACCGGGCGAGATTCCGACCACGGATCTGACGCGGTGGTACGGCGGCATGTTCGCCTCGGGCGTGCGCACCCGGTTCAATTACGCGATCTTCAGCAGTCCGATCGCCGCCCCGCTGTTCCGCTGGTTATGGCGCACCCGGCGGGGCAGGGTGATCGAAGGCATCAATGCCGCCTATGCCAAATATCTGCGCGACGCGATTGTGGCGATCGACCCGAGTATCAGGTTCCTCTGCACCGGCGGCTTCCAGCACGCCGCCAACATCGCCGGCGTGATCCGCGACGGCGCGTGCGACGGAGTGAGCATGGGCCGGCCGCTGATCGCCAACAACGATCTGCCGCACATCCTGCGTACCGCCAACGGGCCGATCCGGCAACGGGAATGCACATACTGCAACAAATGCCTGGCCAACGATCTGGCCAATCCGCTCGGGTGCTACGAGGTGTCCCGCTATGACGGCGCTACCTTCGAGGAGAAGTGGGAGGCGATGATCAAGGATGTCATGTCGGTGTTCCAGCCGCCATTGTTCCGTTGACGCCTGAGAACGCAAAGAGGAGGCGTCATCATGGACTTCAATCCTCCAACACCGGCGGAACGGGTGCTTGCCCGCAATCGCTGGATCCGCTGTGCGGTTGTCCTGTTGATCGTGCTGGCCGCGCTCTATTGGCTCATTGCCGTCAATCAGTACGTCATAGCGTATCGCGACAATCAGGAACACTTCAAATACGGTTCGATCGGCAGCGAGCCGAACAACGGTCTGCCGATCCTGGTATTCAAGGCGCTGGCGGTCATGTACCGCAACGAACTTGGGCCGAGCGGTTACCGCCGGTTCGGGATGCTCTATGAGAACGAGCAGGCCGAACTGCCGATCGGCATGTCGAGGCGGATCGTCACCGGCGTTGAGCGGGTCTGGCTCAATTGCGCGGTCTGCCACGTCGGTACCTACCGGATAAACCTGACCGACCAGCCCAGATTTCTTTATGGCGCGCCGTCGAACAATCTGCGCCTGTTTGATCTGCTGAGGTTTTTTATCAAGGTCGGCAGCGATCCGAAGTTCAGCGCCGACAATCTGATCGAGGCGATCAACAGTCCGGCGGTGGGCGGAAACCTCAATGTCTTCGATCGTCTGATCTATCGGTACATCGTGTATCCGCGGGTTCGCCAGGCCTTGTTGCTGTTGTCGACGCAGCTTGCGTTCATCAACCGCCAGGCGGACTGGGGTCCCGGCCGGGTCGATACGTTCAACCCCTACAAGGCGATCCAGTTCAATTTTCCGATGAGCGCAAGCCACATCACCGAACAGGAGCTGAATGGCTCCGCCGACTTTCCCTCGATCTGGCAGCAGCGTCCACGTGACGGGATGCACCTGCACTGGGACGGCAACAACACGTCGGTGGACGAACGCAATCTAAGTGCGGCGCTGGGTGCCGGAGTGAGTCCGGTGACCGTCGATATCGCGGCGATCAAGCGGATCCGGGACTGGATCTGGAATGAGCCGGCACCGCCGTTTCCGGTGCCGGCGGCGATCGACCAGTCCAAGGTGGAGCACGGCGGCCAGCTGTTCGCGGAATATTGCGCCAGCTGCCACGGCATGAAGGACGCATCCGGACACTATGACTACGATACCAACCGCTTCCCGCAGCTGGGCCAGGTCGTGTCGCTGGCTCTGATCGGCACGGACCGCAACCGCTGGGCCTCCTATACGCAGAACTTCTCCGCCGCGCAGAATACGCTGTATGCCGGCTATCCATGGCGCTTCAGGCATTTCCGCAAGACCGCGGGCTATGCCAACCAGCCGCTCGACGGCATCTGGGCGCGATCGCCCTACCTGCACAACGGGTCGGTGCCGACCTTGCGCGATCTGCTCGAACCGGCGGCGAATCGGCCGAAGAAATGGTATCGCGGCAACGATATCCTCGACACCGCCAGGGTCGGCTATCGCGCCGACGACTACGGAGAGGCGATCGGAGACCTGTTCCTTTACGACACGTCCGTCCCCGGCAATTCCAATAGCGGCCATGAGGGCAGGATCTACGGCACCGAGCTGTCTCCCGCCGACAAGGATGCCGTCGTGGAGTACATGAAGACGCTATGATGACCGCCAGGAAAGACTCGATCAGCGTGTGGATCGTGCGCCATACCATCCTGGTGTGGTTCGGTATCGTTCTGAACGCGCTGTTCATCGTGCCGCTGCTGTTCGTTCCGCGATGGTTCCTGGACCTGTTCGACATTCCGCTCAAAGAATTGATCTGGGCGCGAGAATCGGCCGGTCTGCTGATGATCATCTCGGTGTTCTATGTGCCGGCCGCGGTCGATTTCGGCCGCTATCGTGCCAACGCCTATATCGCGGTGTTTCCCTCGCGCACGTTCGGCGCCACCTTCTTCTTCTTCGCGGTGTTGTTGTTCGGCCAGCCAATCGGCTTCCTGTCGATCTCGTTCGTCGACGCGTTGATCGGCTCGACCACGCTGTACTGCCTGATCCGCATCAAGCGGCTCGAAGCGCAGGACCGGGGATCCAGCGTCATCCGATGATCAAGGTCCTGTCCCGATGCCTGGCCGGCCTTCTGGCACTCATCGTGGTGGCGATCCCGCTGGTCTGGTTCGTGCTGTTGCGCCCGGTTCCCCAGCCGGCCACCAACGATCCGGTGCAGATGTTCAACCACGGTTCGATCGGCAATGAGACCGCGCAGGGTCTCCCCTACTGGATCTGGCGGGTGCTGCCGACGATGTTCCCCGAATATCTGCCGAGCAACCAGGACGGCTTCGCCTCGATCGGCGTTTACTGGATAGGCGGCGAGGAACTGCCGGTGGGGTTCTCGGTGAAGACACTCGGGGTGATCCCGCGTGTGGCGCCGAACTGTGCGTTCTGTCACCAGGGGACCTACCGCCTGCATGCCGACGATCCTGCGACCTTTGTCGCGGCGGGCGCCGGCACGCGGGTCAACGTCCAGGGCTTCATACGATTCCTGACCGCAGTCGGCCGCGACAAGGATCGGTTCACGACCGACAAGGTCATGACAGCGATCACGGCGATTTACGATATGCCGGTGTGGGAGCGTCTGCTTTACCGTTTTCTGCTGATCCCCGCCGTCAGGTCGTCCTTCGCGGAGCAGTCCGATCGTTTCGCCTGGATGGAATCGCGGGCCGATTGTCCACGCCCTGATTGGGGGCCCGGACGGATCGATCCGTTCAACCCGGTCAAGTTCTACAATCTCCACCTGCCCGACGACTGCACGATCGGCAATTCCGACATCATGCCGCTGTGGGATTTGAACCGGCTGACCGACCCCACGCGGCAACATTCGCTGCACTGGGACGGCCTCAGCACCGATCTGCGGGAGACCGCGGTCGCCGGCGCGATCGGCGACGGCATGGACTATCGGGGCTTTACCAGCGTCCGGCCGAGGATCGACGCCATCATCGATTTCATCCGCCTGCAGCAGCCGCCACCGTCACCATTTTCGGCGACGCGCAAGGCGGATGACCCGTACCACGTCGACGCGACCGAGGTGGAGCAGGGCAAGGCGCTGTACCAAACTCACTGCGCCGAATGTCATGAGCCGGGCGGAGCACGGTTCCGTACCGTTGTTTCGGTGACGGAACTGGGAACCGACCGCCATCGCATCGACATGTGGACCGAGGCGGCGAAGGACCGCTACACCGATTACCACGAAGGCGATTACGACTGGGGATTCCACGCATTCCACAAGACCAACGGCTACCTGGCCAACGAACTGACCGGGTTGTGGCTGCGCGGCCCGTACCTGCACAATGGATCGGTCCCGACGCTGCGCGATCTGCTGGCGCCGCCCTCCGACCGGCCGCAAAAATTCTACCGAGGCTATGACCTGGTCGACCCGGCGGGCGGCGGATTCGCCAGCGAGGCGGGCACGCCTGCCGAGCGTTTCGGCAAGCTCTACGACACCTCCACCCCCGGCAACGGCAATGGCGGCCACCTCTACGGCACCGATTTGTCCGATCAGGACAAACAACGGCTGCTGGCCTTCCTGAAGACCTTGTGACCCGGCCTGGGCGACGGGATCAGCCATGACAACCATCGCGGCAGTTCTGAGACGATTCCTCAAATGGGCGGTCATCGCGCTCGGGGTCCTGGGCCTGGTGCTGATCCTGGGCGGGTTCCTGGCGTTTCGCCTCATCGTCGAACCCGACAGCGGCAAATTCGGGACCATCGCGGACGAGGCAAAGCTGGCCGGGCGGACCCGGGAGACACTTCCGGCCGTCGCCGTGCCGTGCGACCAGGAGCCAGCCGATTGCAGCTATTTCGCCCACATGGACAAGGGATTGCTGGTCAGGCCGGCGAACGGCGGCGCGTATCCCAAGGAAATACTGGAAGTCGCCGCACTGACCAAACTTACGCCGGAGCAGGTGCGCGAGAGCGCAAGCCGCGGCCAGAATGCCTGGCTCATCTGGACCGGAGGCGATGACCGGTTCTGGGACTTCGCGGCACGCAATACCGGCGGTGCGTTCGACCTGCTGAAAACGGTGTCGTCGCACAAGGACATGGCGTACGGACGCCACAATCGGTGGTCATGGCTGGGGCTGGTCAACGAGCCATGCTTCACCGAGGCCAAGGGTCCCGACAAGGATCGGTTCGGGTTGTGGCTCGACCAGCGGGATGTGAGCTGTCCACCGGACCCGTTTGCCGACCCTGACAAATATCCGGGCGTACAGGTTCATGCGCGCGGCAAGACCGTGCCGGCCGGATCGTATTATGGCGAACCCACCGGCGTGATGGGCCTGCGGCTGTTTCCCAATCCCGAGTTCGACGCAGCCGCGCAGGCGCGGTGGGATCCGGAGCGGTATTACAGCGATCCGTCGTACTACAACGACGGCAAACTGGTTCGCCCGTACCGGGTCGGCATGGCGTGCGCGTTCTGTCATGTCGGCCCCAGCCCGATCAACCCGCCGGCCGACCCGGAAAACCCGAAATGGGAGAACCTGGCTTCGAACCCGGGTGCGCAATACTACTGGGTCAGCCGGATCTTCTTCTGGAATACGCGGCCGCGCGGCCCCGGCAATGCGCCGGCGCCCAACGAGGGCAACTTCCTTTATCAGTTGTTCCACACCAATCCACCGGGGAGCCTGGATACTTCGCTGGTCTCGACCGATTACATGAACAATCCGCGGACGATGAACGCGGTCTACAGCGTGCTTGCCCGTCTCGGCCCGAGCCTGGTCTCCGGCGAGGAGCAACTGACCGGCGGCGAGCGGGACAACAAGCAGTTCCAGGACTTTCCGCTGACCGCGAACCTGCCGCAGTTCTGGAATTCGGTCAGCGCCAGGGTGCACACCATGCGCGTGCTCAAGGACGGCGCCGACTCGGTGGGCACATTGGGTGCGCTCAACCGCGTCTACCTGAATATCGGCCTGTTCAGCGAAGAGTGGCTGCTGCACTTCCGTCCCTTCATCGGCGGCCAGAAGATCTCGCCGATCAAAATCAGCGATGCCGAAAAGCAGTCGGTCTACTGGCAGGCGACCGAGGACCGCACCGCGGACATGGCGATGTTCTTCCTGGTCACCGCTCGTCCCGACCACCTGGCCGACGCCCCCGGTGGCGCGGCGTTGCTGGATCCTTTCGATTCCGACCAGGTCAAACGGGGCCAGGTGGTGTTCGGCGAGAACTGCGCCGCGTGCCATTCGAGCAAGCTCCCGCCGATCCCGGCGAATTCCGGCATCGACCAGGGCGTCTGCGCGGGCGGCGGCAACGGGCCCGATTACCGGGCGTGCTGGGACCGTTACTGGGAATGGACCCAGACCAGGGAATTCAAGGATGCGATGGTCAAATTGGTCACCACGCGCGACGCCGATGGCCACGATACCTTCCTCGACGGCAACTACCTGTCATCCGAGCGCCGCGTCCCGGTCGATCTGACGCAGACCAATGCCTGCACGGCGCTCGCCACCAACGGTCTCGCCGGCGACATCTGGGACAATTTCACATCGTCGTCGTACAAGAGCCTGCCACCGGTCCACGAACTCACCGTCAACCACCCGGTTTCCGGCGGCGCGATGCCGCTGCGTCCGCTGGGCAACGGACGCGGCTATCTTCGCCCGGCGTCGCTGATCAGTGTGTGGTCGACTGCTCCGTTCCTGTCGAACAACTCGCTCGGTCACGAGGACGACGGCTATTATGCTTCGTCGCGCAAAGACCACGACAATGGCTACGAACGTTGCCCGGCCGACAGCGACGATGATCCTTACCTGCCATGCGTCGCCAACCGGCTGAAGGTGTTCGACCGCTCGATCCGGCAGCTGCTCAATCCGCAGACGCGGCGGATGGACCGGCTCACGCAGATTCCGGTCCCCGGCTACATCGTGCGCACCACGGCGCCGTCCTGCCTGATGATTCCGTCCGGCTTCATGCCGTCATGGGTGCGCTCGCTGTCCGGCCCGCTGCACTGGCTGGCGCCGTGGGCGATCGACAAGCAGGGCGGCATCGCCCTGGGGCCGTTTCCGAAGGATTTCCCGGTCAACGCCCTGACCAACACCGCGTTACTCCCCGACAACGACGATCCCACGATGGCCGCTCATCTCTGGCGACTGCTGAAGGCCGGACCGAGCGTGCTCGACGCTTTCTCGCGCATGGGCGGCCAGTGTTCGCCCGCGGCGCTCGCCGACCCGGTGACCGAGGTCAACGCCGAGGCGGCGGTGCGCGATACCGGGCTGATCGACACGCTGGTGGGGCTGAGCAAGTGCCCTGACTATGTCGTCAACCGCGGCCATTATTTCGGATCGGACCTGTCCGCCACGGACAAGGACGCACTCATCGCCTATCTCAAGCACTTCTGAGCCGCAGGTTGGGCGGCGAGGAGCAAAGTTTCGATTATATCGTCGTCGGCGCCGGGGCCGGTGGCGGCGTGCTGGCGGCGCGCCTGGCCGAGGCAGGGAAACAGGTGCTGGTGCTGGACGCCGGCGGCGACCCCGCGGCGAAGTCGCTCGACGCGGCGCCTCCGGCACGGCCGTTGTCGGCGGACTATCTGGTTCCGGCGTTCCATCCGTTCGCATCGGAAAACCCCGATCTCAGGTGGGATTTCTGGGTGCGCCACTATGCGGATACGGCGCAGCAGGAGAGGGACTGGCGCTATCGCCGGTGCTGGGACGGCGAGGCGGTCGATGGCGTGCTCTATCCGCGCGCGAGCGGGCTGGGCGGCTGCACCGGCCATAACGCGATGATCATCATGCGGCCCAACAATGCCGACTGGAATCACATCTGGCAGTTGACCGGCGACGATTCGTGGCGTGCCTCCAACATGCACCAATATTTTCGCCGCCTCGAACGCTGCCGCTACCGCGTGTTCGTGCACCGCTGGCTCGATCGGCTGTTCGGCTGGAACCCCACCGGGCACGGTTGGCGCGGCTGGCTCACCACCGAGCGTGCGCTGCCGCTGCGCGCGGTCCTTGACTGGCGTCTGCGCAGCATGCTGCAGAATGCGCTGCTCGCTGCCGCCGGCCTGCTGCCGGACGTGGTAAAGGACTGGGGCTGGCTCACCAGCAGCGCGAGCGATCCCAACGACGAGAGGCTCATCGATGCCGAAGCGGCAATGGTGTGTGTGCCGCCGATGTCCTCCGCGTGCCATGCCCGAACCGGGCCGCGCGATTTCCTGCTCGACGTGCAGAGGAGGTTCCCCGATAGGCTGACCATACGCCTCAATGCCCTGGTCACCCGCGTCCAGATCGATCCGGTTACCGGGACCGCAACCGGCGTGTTCTATCGGGAGGGCAAGCGGCTGTATCGGGCCGCGGCGCGGCCTCGTGGCGAGTCAGGAGAGGAAAAATTCGCCGGCGCCCGCCGCGAGGTGATCCTGGCGGGCGGCGCCTTCAACACGCCGCAACTGTTGATGCTGTCCGGGATCGGCGATCCGCAACACCTTGCTGACCACGGCATCACGCCGGTGAAGGACCTGCCCGGGGTCGGGCGGAACCTGCAGGATCGCTACGAGATCGGCGTGGTCAGCCGAGCCCGCCAGAACTGGCGAGCCCTGCGCGGAACCACCTACACCACCAATGACCGCCAGTATCGCAAGTGGCGGAGGCTGCGGATCGGCCCGTACACCAGCAACGGCGTGCTGTTCTCGGCGATGTTTCCGTCGCGGACCGATCGGCCGCGTCCGGACCTGTTCTGCTTCTTTCTGCTCGCGGATTTTCGCGGTTACTATCCGGGTTACTCCGAGCGTATCAAGCAGCCCGATTATCTTACCTGGGTCATCCTCAAGGCCTACACCCAGAACACCGCAGGAACGGTCCGGCTGCGGTCTGATGACGCGCTGGACCGGCCCGACATCGGGTTCCATTATCTGCGCGAAGGCAACAGCCCTCCGTCCGACGATCTCGATGCGGTCGTCACCGGCGTCAGGTTCGGGCGTGCGGTGGTCGATGCGATCGGCGACATGATCGCTGAAGAGGAGGTGCCCGGTCGCCATCTTTATACCGACGATCAGCTGAAGCAGCATGTCGAGGATAACGCCTGGGGTCACCATGCCTGTGGCACCTGTGCGATGAAGCCGGAGGATCAGGGGGGAGTGGTCGACAGCCGGTTCCGTGTCCACGGTGTACGGAATCTCCGTGTCGTCGATGCGTCGATCTTTCCCCGGATCCCCGGATATTTCATCGTCGCCTCGATCTACATGATCGCCGAGAAGGCTGCCGATGCGCTGCTGGCTGAAGACGCTTAGCTGCTTTGCAATAGCGTTCCTCTCGACAGCCTGTCTGTCAGGATGCCCCGCGTACGCCGATGAAACAGCGCATGCAGGTTCGGGCGCACAATATGCCGTCGCAACTGCCAATCCCGACGCTACGGAAGCCGGAATGCGGATCCTGCAGATGGGTGGTTCCGCCGTGGACGCCGCGGTGGCGATCCAGATGGTATTGGGTGTTGTCGAGCCGCAGTCCTCCGGTCTCGGCGGTGGTGCGATCACCCTTTACCGGGCCGCACACGAACGGCGAATGACGGCATTCGACGGCTTGTCCAGGTCGCCATCGGCCTATGATCCCGGGTCCAGTGCCGCCAACGGCTTCTCCCATAACGGTGCCGCGGTCGGCGTACCCGGCAGCCTGCGGATGCTCGAATTGATGCATCGCCGCTACGGGCGACTGCCTTGGCACACGCTGTTCCAACGATCGATTGAACTTGCCGAAGGCGGCTTTGCGGTTTCGCCATACCTGGCGAGAAGCCTTGCTGCGGCGTCCAGAGCCGGCATGGAGCTGCCGATCTGGCTGACAAACGGCGCAGGCAAGCCGGTCGCCGCAGCGGCCACCGTCCGCAATACCGGGTTGGCGGAGACCCTTCGCGCTGTGGCCATGGATGGCGCCGACGCATTGTATGTGAGGTTGGCGGATCGGATCGTCGCTGCCACACAACATGCTTCACCGGCTGGTCGCGTGACGGTCGGTGACATCGCCGGCTACCAGGCGGTCGAACGCGAGCCGCTGTGCATGCCGTTCCGACAGCATGTCGTCTGCTCATTTCCGCCGCCATCGTATGGCGGTGTCGCGATGCTCGAAATCCTCGGCATCCTCGAGCAACGCCGGCAGCCGCTGGGTTCATTCCTTGACACCCGCTTCGCCCATCAGTTCGTTGAAGCGGGGCGCTTGGCCGAGGCCGATCGGATGCAGGTGGTCGGCGATCCCGAGGCGGGCCCTGTTTCGGTACAGGCGCTGCTCAGCCGCACGCACCTGCAAGCGCGTGCCGCTCTCATAACAAACAGGTCTGCGCTCGCGGACGATCAGATCGCCGGCGTGGTGGCTGCGCAGGGTTTGCGCCCGTCCTGCGCGCAGGTCGAGCACCCACCTGAACCATCGACGAGCCAGGTCGCAATTGTCGACGCCTGGGGAAATGCGCTGGCCATGACGACCACGATCAATGTCAATTTTGGCGCGTGGCTGACGGTCGGTGGGTTCTTTCTCAATGACGCGATGACCAATTTTTCTGTTTCGTCCGACGTCGGTGGCTGCGCGGCAAATGCTCCTGCCGGTGGCAAGCGGGCACAGACCGCCATGGCGCCGGTGATTGCCTCGGGCGCGGACGGATCTGTCGATCTCATCGGCGGATCGGCAGGTGCGGGAGAAATCGTTGACTACGTGGCCCAGGCGGTCGTGGAGCTGCTGGCGGGCAACACCCCCGCGGAGGCGCTGGACGACGGCCATATATCGACCGCGAGAGCGCCCTATCGGGAAACCGCGGGTGTCGTGGAGCTGGAACGCGGGCGGGCAGTCGCGCAGCTGGAGGGTTCCCTGCAGGGCCTTGGGCACAAGGTCCGGATCGTTCCGATGCAGAGCGGGACGGCTTTCATCGTTCGCAGGCAAGGCCGCTGGGAAGGTGCGGCCGATCCTCGGCGCGACGGCGCATACGCGTCGCGCCAATGACTATGCTCGCCGACCGACATGAGGCCAGGAGCATCCCGTGAGCGAATCACCGACCGAGCACGAGTTCCGACGCGGCTGGGAGGCCGCCCTGCTTGCGGTACGGCGCTGGCATGAGGCGCAGGCGTCGAAGACCCTGATCCAGGCACGCCGGAGCAGATTCCCAAAGAACCTGGAGCGGGAGGCGGAGGTGCATCGGAGAGCCGCCGAGCTGATCATGACCCTGAGCCCCGATGATGTCTGAGCGGTGGCCGAAGCTCACGCGATCGCCTGGCGCGATCAACCGCACGAGCCATCACATCACGAATGATACGGACAGTACCTACCCGCGCGAAGCCGCACTCCCCCCCGTCGGGGGCGGGGAGTGATGTGCCGGCCGATCCGCCCGAGCCAGGTTGGCCGGTTCGCGGATCAGACCGCCTCTTTCAGCTCCTTGGCGACGCGGAACGCGACCTTCTTGCTGGCCTTGATCTTGATCGCCTCGCCGGTGGCCGGGTTGCGGCCCATGCGGGCTGCCCGCTTCCTCACCTGAAGCATGCCCAGCCCGTTGAGCCGGATCTTGTCGCCCTTCTTCAGATGCCGCGTCACCAGGCCCACCATGTCGCTCAGCATGGCGTCGCACTGCTTCTTCGGCATGTCGTGGCTCTCGGAGAGCGACGCCGACAGGTGTTTGAGGGTCACGGTGGCCGGCGCGGCCATCTTGGCCGGCGCTGCCGCCTTCGGGGACTTTGCCGCGGACTTGGCTGTCGCGGGGGCCTTCTTTGCTGCCATGGGTGACCGACTCGCTGTTGCAGGTTCAGTTGCATTATGACGGAATCACGGTTTGTCCCTCAGGACAAGCATTTCTTGCAGTCCCGCCGCGAAACTCCGGGCCTTTCCATCGCCGCCGCCTGTGGCATGGTGGCCGCGCCATCCAATTTGACTGCGATCAGGCACGGACAGAAAGGCAGAACGATGTACGATGTTCACTATTGGCCGACGCCCAACGGCAAGAAGGTGACAATCCTGCTGGAGGAGCTGGGAGCACAGTACAAGATCGTGCCATGTAATATCGGGCGCGGCGATCAGTTCACGCCGGAATTCCTCAAGATGAACCCGAACCACCGCATGCCGGTATTGGTGGATCACAACCCGGCCGCCGGCGGAGAGCCCATCGCGATCTTCGAATCCGGCGCGATCATGCTGTATGTCGCCGAAAAGGAGGGGAAATTCTTCCCCCAGGCGTTGCGGCCGAAATATCAGGTCCTGCAGTGGCTGATCTGGCAGATGGCCAACCAGGGGCCAAAAAGCGGCGAGTGCGGCCATTTCCGCCGGCTGGGCGACAGCAAGGGCGACCAGAGCTACGCGGTGACCCGCTTCACCGATGAGGTGAACCGCCTGTTCGGCGTGCTCAACAACCGGCTGTACGAGAGCCGGTACCTGGCCGGCGACGAGTACACGATCGCCGACATGATCTCCTATCCGTGGACGGTGAACTGGCAGGCGCAGGGCCAGGACATCGAGGAGTTCAAGTACTTCAAGCGCTGGTTCGAGGAACTGGGTGCGCGGCCGGGCGTGCAGCGCGGCATGGCCGCGGGCGCCGAGCTGCCAGGCGATCCGTCGGCGGTGACGCCGGAGGAGCAGGCGCGCCGCGCCAGGCTGCTGTACAACCAGCGTGCCCGGCCGGTGCCGGCGTAACCCCGATCGTCATCCCCGCGGCAAGCGGGGACCCAGGGCCCGCGCCCGGCGGGTCGCCCTGGGTTCCGGCTTGCGCCGATGACAACAGGAGACAACCTTGATGCCAGACATCGAATGCTTCTTCGACTGCTCGAGCCCCTGGACCTATTTCGCCTTCCACAACCTGCTGCTGATGCAGCAGGAGCTCGGGATCGACGTCGCCTGGCGGCCGATCCTGGTCGGCGGCGTGTTCAACGCGGTCAATCCCACGGTGCACAATTCACGCGAGAAACCGGTGCCCGCGAAGACCGCCTACAACAAGAAGGACCAGCAGGACTGGGCGCGCCACCTCGGCATCCCCATGCACTACCGCCCGAGCGTGTTCCCGGTGAACAGCGTGCGCGCGATGCGCGGCTGCATTCTGCTGGAGCCCGAGGGCAAGCTGGTGCCGTTCGCGCTGGCGACGTTCGAGGCCTACTGGGGCGACGACAAGGATATTTCGCAAATCCCGGTGCTGCGCGAGATCTGCGCCAAGGTCGGCGTCGATGCCGACAAGTTCCTCGAAGGGATCGAACAGCAGCCGATCAAGGACAGGCTGCGCGGCATCACCCAGGAGCTGATCGACCGCGGCGGTTTCGGCTCGCCCACCATGTTCGTCGGCGGCGACGACATGTATTTCGGCAATGACCGCATGCCGCTGATCCGCGAGGCAGTGCTGCGACGCCGGCGAACCTGACCATCAGGTCCGCGGGCGCAGGTTCGCCGGATCGAACACGCAATCGGGAACAATCGCTGCCGGTCGTCGTGCTCCCAGTATCTCGATCTCAAACGCTGCCGGCTGCGCGATGGCGCTGGTTTCGACATAGGCGAGCGCGAGGCTGCGACCCACGGTGTGTCCGAAACCACCGGAGGTGACGGCACCGACAATCCGTTCGCCGGCAAACACCGGTTCGGTGCCGCGGCAATCGGTATCGCCGGCGGTCACATCGAGCGTCACCAGGCGGCGGCCGATGCCCGCGTCACGCTGCTTCAGCAACGCGTCGCGTCCAGTGAAATCGCCCTTGTCGAAGGCGACGAACCGTTCGAGGCCGGCTTCGAGCGGCGTCGTCTCCGTATTGATATCGGCCCCCCAGCTGCGATAGCCCTTCTCGAGGCGCAGCGAGTCCATGGCGCGGAAGCCGAAATCGCCGAGACCGAAGGCGGTGCCGGCCGTCATCAGCCGCTCATACAGCCCCAGCTGTGCTTCGATCGGATGGAACAGCTCCCAGCCAAGCTCGCCCGCGAAATTCAACCGCAGCGCGCGCACCCGCACCGATCCGACCGGGATTTCTCGCGCCGTGCGCCACGGAAAGGCGAGATCGCTGCCGGTAAGCGGCGCCAGCACGTCGCGGGCGCGTGGCCCGGCGAGGACCAGAGTGCCCCAGCGCGACGTCACGTTCTCGATGACGACGCGCTCTCCCGGGCGCCGCCGGTCACGCAGCAGATCGAGATCGTGCAGTTCCGCCGCGCAGGCGCTGACGAGAAAGAACCGGTCGGGTGCCAGCCGTGTCACGGTGAACTCGCTCGCGATGCCGCCGCGGCTGGTGAGTGCGTGCGCCAGTGCGATCCCGCCGTCACGCCGCGGGAGCCGGTTCGCCACAATACGATCAAGGAAGCCCGCTGCATCCGCGCCGGACACCTCGAATTTTGCGAAGCTCGAAAGGTCGAGCAGTCCGGCGGCCTCTCGCACCCGCCGTGCTTCCCGGCCGACCGGCTCGAACCAGTTGCTGCGGCGGAAACTCAGACGATCGGCGCGCGGCTCGGTGTCTTCAGCGAACCACAGCGGGCGCTCCCAACCGTTCCGCATGCCGAACACGCCGCCTTTGTCGCGCAGCAGCGGGTATAGCGGGCCGGTCCGTGCGCCGCGTCCGGCCGGCCGTTCCTCATCGGGATAGGCGATGGCGTATTCGTTCTGGTAGATGTCGGTGCAGCGGGCCACCGCATAACGCAGCGTCGCGTAGCCGCCATAGCGCCGCGGATCGAGTTCGAACAGGTCGAGGCCGGGCGATCCCTCGACGATCCATTCCGCGAGCAGCCTGCCGGCGCCGCCCGCCTGGGTGATGCCGAAGCTGAAACCGCACGCCAGCCAGAGATTGCGACCGCCCGGAGCGGGTCCGAGCAACGGATTGCCGTCGGGCGTATACGTGATCGGGCCGTTGACGATGCGCTTCAGGCCGGCTTCGTGCAGCGCGGGCATCCGCAACATCGCTGCCTCAATGACAGGCGCCAGGCGGTCGAGATCGGGCGGCAATAGCTCCGCACCGAATTCGGCCGGGATGCCGTCGGCGCCGAATGGTCTGGCACCGCTGCGTTCGTAGGGACCGAGCAGCATCCCGTGCCGTTCCTGGCGCAGGTAATACGAGGCGTCCACGTCGCGCACGATCGGCAATTCGCTCGAAAGCTGTGCCACCTCGGCCATGGCGTCGAACACCAGATACTGATGCTCCATCGCCACGATCGGCAGGTCGAGGCCGGCCAGCCCGCCCACCTCGCGCGCCCAGGTACCGGCGGCGTTGACCACGATCTCGGCGCGCAGCGTGCCGCGATCGGTGATGACGTCCCATTCATCGGTCGCGCGATGCAGGCCCGCGACGCGCGTCTTGCGGACCATCTTGGCGCCCCCGTCGCGTGCGCCCTTGGCAAGCGCCTGCGTCACGCTCGACGGATCCACATGACCATCGTCGGGATTCCACGCGGCGCCGATCAGGCCCTTGGTGTCGAGCAGAGGATGCAGCGCGGCGATCTCGCGCGGGCCGACGATGTCGAACGGCAGGCCGATGGTGCGCGATTTCGCGCAATGGAAGCGATACTCGTCCATGCGATCGGCGACCGACGCGAGGCGAAGGCTGCCGGTGCGATGGAAGCCCGTGCTCTGTCCGGTCTCGGCCTCGAGGCGCTGGTAGAGTGCTACGCTTTCCTGATGGATGCGGCTGAGGTTGAGGCTGGTGTTGTAGTGCGGCGTATTGCCCGCTGCATGCCAGGTCGATCCCGCAGTGAGCTCGTCGCGCTCGATCAGGACGACATCGGTCCAGCCCAGCTTCACCAGGTGATAGAGCACGCTGCAACCGACGATGCCGCCGCCGATGACCACGAGCCGCGCATGTGTTGGCAAGTAGGACATTGTGGCTACCGGCACGACGTCTGGATCTGGATCGCTTCGTCGCTTTGCCGCTCGCAATGACCCCGGGACGATGGGTTTCGCTGCGCTCTACCCATCCTGCAGTGGGTGCGCACGCGTTGCCGTAGGATGGGCAGATCGCAGCGAAACCCATCGTGCCAAGTGATCACACGAGTTTCCGGTCGGGGATAATATACTGGCGCCGAACCACCAGCGCGTCGACAGCGACGCATCCGGCCGGCCCGACAATGACGGGATTGACGTCGATCTCCGCGATGCTGTCGCGATGCTCGGCGGCGATAACCGAGACCCGCGCGACACACTCGGCGAGCGTCTCGACATCCGCCGGCCGCGCACCGCGCCAACCGTTGAGCAGCCGGTGGACCCTGAGACCCGCGATAAGACGATGCGCCGCAGTGACATCGACGGGCGCCAGCGCCACGGCGCGGTCGGCGAGCAATTCGATCAGAACGCCGCCGGCGGCGACCATCACGTAAGGCCCGAACTGTGGATCGTTGATTGCGCCGATGGCGATCTCGATCCCCGGTGCCGCCATGCGTTCGACCAGCACGGCAGGGCCGAGGCGGCGCGCGATGCTGTCATAGGCGGCAGCGACGGAAGCTTCATTGCGAAGCGCGAGATGCACGCCGCCCGCCTCCGTCTTGTGCGCTATGTCTTCGGCCGCGGTCTTGAGCGCGACCGGGTAACCCAGCGTCTCGGCGGCCTCGATAGCGGCATCGCGTGAAACGACGTGATGCCGCAAGACTGTCGCAATGCCGTAATCGGCAAGCAGATCGAGCGCGGCGTGCCCGCCAAGCGCTGCGTCCTCGCCGAGCCGCTTGCGCCAGCGTGCATGGATTGCCGCGTCGATTGATGGCAACGCGCCCGGCGGCGGCTGCGCGCGAAAGTCGCGGTACTCCAACGCATGACGCACGGCCTGCAGCGCCTCGCGGGTGCCGTCCAGCACCGGGATGCCTGCCTCGGTCAGCTCGAGCGCGATCCGTTCGTGATGCACCAGCGAGTAGTTGGTCGCGATCGCAATCGGCTTGGCGCTCTGCCCGGCCGCGCGGCGCATCGCGGCGGCGTAACCGGTGGCGAGGTAATAGTCATCGCGGATATCAGCGAACAGCACGCCCAGCGCGCTCGCCGGATCATCGAGCAGCGCCGTCATGCAGGCGGCGAACTGGTTCTGGTAGTCGGCACCGGTGCCCCATGCGTCGAGCGGGTTGACCGGATCCAGGCCGGGATCGAGCTGCCGCGCCAGCCGCGTTCGTGTCGCCGGGCCGATCTCGGCATACGGCACGCCGATCTCGCTCGCGAGATCGACCGTCATTTCGCGTTCGCCACCGGAATCATGCATCGCGGCGAGCCCGCCGTTCGCCGGTCGTTTCGGATGCGTGAGCAGAAGCAGCGTCGCCGCCAGTTCGTCCAGCGTCGCAACGCGGATGACGCCATAGCGCCGGAACAGCGCCTCGTGCGCCGCGTCGCTGCCGGCGAGCGCGCCGGTGTGGCTCACCGCCATCGCAGCGGCCGCCTCGGTCCGGCCGATCTTGAGGACGACGACCGGGATATCGCGTTTCGCCGCCGTTGCGAGGCCGGCGACAAAGCCAGCGGGATCGCGGATGCTTTCGAGAAACAGCGCGACCGCGCGGGTGGTGTCCTGCTGCAACGCCCAGTCGAGATAATCGGCCGCCGTCGTCACCCATTCGCCGCCCGAGGATACCACGAGGTTGAATCTGAGCCGCCGGTCGTTATGAGCGAGCGCGCCGAACACGGAACCGGATTGCGCGATGAACGCGATGCCGCCTGGCTGCATGTCGAGCCCGGAAGGAAAGCCGGCGACACGCAGCCGCGCCGGCAGATTGTAGAAGCCCATGCAGTTGCCGCCGCACAGCGCCATCCCAGCGGCGCGGGCCTTGGCGGCGATGCGTCGGGCAAGCGGCGGATCGTCGTCCGGTACCAGGACGCCGCTGGCGAAGATGGTGGCGGCCTTGGCGCCGTGGCGGATCGCTTCGTCCAGCGCCGCTTCGAGCCGGTGATTGGCGACACTGAGCACGACGTGATCGACGGTCTCGGGCAGCGCCTCCAGCGAGGGATGACAGCGCAGCCCCTCGATCGCGTCGTAGTTCGGATTGATCGGATAGAGCCGACCGTCGTAGCCGGTGAGCTGCGCCATCCGCACCATGTCGTTGCCGGGCGTGTCGGGTCTGGCAGAGGCGCCGACCAGCGCGATCGAGCGCGGCGCCAGCAGCGGATCGAGCCGGTGCGGCTGGCTCATGCCGCTCTCCGGCGCTTCAGGTCCTTGAGTATCTCGCGCGCGGCGTTGTGGCCCGGAATGCCGGACACGCCGCCACCGGGATGGCAGGACGAGCCGCATTGATAAAGCCCGGCGACCGGCGTCCGGTAATCGGCGTAGTGCGGTACCGGGCGCTGGAAGAACAACTGGTCGGGCGACAGTTCGCCGTGAAAGATGTGGCCCTGCGGCAGGTCGAGAATCTCTTCCAGGTCAGGCGGCAGCAGCACCTGCATGTCGATGATGCCGCCCGAGAAGCCTGGCGCCATTTCATCGATGACGCCGAGTACGTTGCGGGTGAAATTATCGCGTTCGTTCTCCCACAGCCCGTTCTTGAGCTGGTAAGGTGCGTGCCCGCCGAACAGGTTGATGACATGCTTGCCGGCCGGAGCGAGCGTATCGTCGACGATGGTCGGAACCACCGGGGTCACGAACGGCTTTGCCGAATACCAGCCGTATTTCGCATCGTCATAGGCGCGCTCGAGATAGTCGATGTCGGGCGCGATGTGGACATAGGTGGGATAGTCGAACCCGGCCTTGGCCTTGTCGAAGGCGCGGTACTGCGGCGGCCGTTCGGCGGCGATGTTCATTTTGAACGCGGTCGAGAAGGTGCGGAACCGCACGATGTCCGCGAGCAGCTCCGCCGGCAGATGGCGTTTGTCCACCAGCCGCTCGAACAGCGTCTTGCAGTTCGCGTTCGACACCACGGTGTTCGCTGCGAACTCGCGACCGTCCACGGTGCGCACGCCGGTGGCACGACCATTGGCGACGATGACCTCCGCCACCGTCGCGTCGGTCAGGATCTCGAGGCCGAAGCGCTGCCCGGACGTCGCGATCGCCTGGGTGATGCCGCCCATGCCGCCCTTGACAAAGCCCCAGCCGCCGGCGCCGGCGTGCTCGCCCATGATGTGATGCATGATGACATAGGCGGAACCAGGCGATTTCGGCCCTGCGAAGGTTCCGATCGAGGCGTAATACGCGAGCACCGCCTTGATAACGTCGCTGTCGAACCAGGCGGACAGAAAGTCGTAGGCGCTCTGCGTCATCAGATCGACGATACGGTAGAACTTTCCGCCGATGCGCCGATGGCGCCAGAGCAGCGCCGCCGTGTCCTTGAAGCCGCGCCAGTCGCGCCGCGCCGGATCGATCGGCGTTTCCAGCAGGAGCGCGCGGATGATGTTGGTCGCCTCCGCAAGATAGGCGGTGAATTCGGGATAGATCTCGGCGTCGTGACGGGAGAACCGTGCGAACTCGGACTGTGTCTTGTTCGCATCATCGCTGTAGATCAGGTAGTCGTCACCATAGAGCGGACAGAACAGGTCGTTCGCCGGCAGCACCTCGAGGCCGAACCGGTGCAGCTCCAACCCGGCGATGACGCGCGGATGCAGCAGGCTCATCACGTAGGAAAACCGCGATGCACGAAAGCCGGGCGCGAATTCCTCCGTCACCGCGGCGCCGCCGAAGATGGATCGGCGCTCCAGCACCAGCACCTTGAGGCCTGCCTTCGCGAGGTAACTGCCGCAGACCAGGCCGTTATGCCCGCCGCCAATGATCAGCGCGTCATAGCGTGGGGTCACGTTGCGCCTCCCGCGAACCGCGCGTCGCGCCAGGCGAGCGCCGCCTTCAGGCCCTGCTCGGCGCGGATGCGGTTGAACTCGTCACGTTCCGGCCCGCCCGAGGCTTCGATCAGGATGTCGGTTTCGACCGCCTGCAGCAGCGCCTGGCGCATGCCCATCATCTCGTAGCTACGGTTGATGGCACGCTTCGTCATCTGCACCGAGGCGGGTGCGGCGGCGGCGATGTCACGCGCGATCGCCATCGCCTCGTCTAGCGCCTGCCCTTCCGGGACCAGTCGGTTGATGATGCCGAGAGCGAGCGCGCGTTCGGCGGTGATGCGGTCGTTGCCGGTCAGCAGCAGCTCCTTCGCCTGCTTGGGTCCGGTCATCCATGGCAGCAGCAAGGCGACGATGCCGGACCCGAACCGGACTTCGGGTTCTCCGAAACGCGTGCCTTCCGCTGCCACGGTGATGTCGCAGGCAAGCGCCAGTTCGAAGGCGCCGGCGAGGCAGTAGCCATGCACCGCGGCGATCGTCGGTTTCGGACAATCCCAGAACTGCACGATGAAGGCGAAATCGGTCTCGATCACGCGCCGCCATCCCGCCGGATCGAGCGGACCGGCTGCGGCGGACGCCTTCAGATCGAAGCCGGCCGAGAACGCACGGCCGTTGCCGTGGACGACGATGGCGAGCACGGCGGGATCGACCGCAAACGCGGCAAGGGCGCGGCCGGTCTCCTCGACCAGCACCGGATCGAAGGCATTGAGCACGCGCGGCCGGTTGAAGGCGATGACGCCGATACGGTCCTCGGTCCGGGTTTCGATTGTCGTGTCGGCCATGCGGTCTCCCCGGTGCACCAGGCAAACGTGATTTCACGTTGTTGCCTGCATGAAGGTGCCATGTCACTGTCTTGAGGGAAATCGCGGAGATTCCATGGAGGACCGAAGCACGCCGAAGGTTCTCTCGCCGGCTCAGATCGAGGCGTTCGACCGCGATGGCTTTGTCGCACCGGTCCGGGCGATCCCGGAGCGCCGCGCGATCGATTACCGCCGGCAGCTCGAGGCCTTCGAGGCGCGTTACCCCGATCATCGGCTCAAGCTCGATCAGAAGGCTCATATGATCTGTCCCTGGGTCGACGAGATGATCCGTGAGCCCGGGATTCTCGACGCCACGGAAGATCTCATCGGTCCTGATATCCTGTGCTGGGGAACCTCGCTGCGCGCCAAGCAGCCGGACGGCAGGACGTTCGCCGGCTGGCATCAGGACACCGCCTATGCCGAGGTGAAGCCCATCGTTGTGATCGTCGCATTGGCGCTGTCGCCGGCGCGCTCTGCAAACGGCTGCATCCGTGGCATCCCCGGCTCGCACCGCGGGCCGTTGCTGGCGCACAAGGAGGCGTTCGCGACCGACAGCCTGCTGTCGCGCGAGCAGTACATCGATGCGGCATTCGACGAGACGTCGGCGGTGGATTTCGAGCTCGATGCTGGCGAGATCGCCCTGTTCAACAACGCCATCATCCATTCGTCGAAGCCCAATTTCGGCAGCGACCGCCGCATTCTGTTCCTGCTCGAGATGGTGCCGACTCGTGCCTATCAGCATGCGCCGCGTGAGTCGGCGGTTCTGGTGCGCGGCCAGGACGGCTACGGCAACTTCGATGCCGATCCGCCGCCGCGGACCGAGATGGGGGCAACGGAACTGGCCGCCTGGGAACGCGCTGTTGCGATCCAGGCCAGCGTGCTGTTCCGCGGCGCCCAGCGGCCGCCGCGCGCGCTGCATGGAATGACCAGCGGGAGAGCACCCGGCGGCGGCGGCTGAATACTTTTCCTCCACGGAGACTGAATATGCCTGACACGTTGCCGATCGTGCGCCACGCCAGCTATCGCACCATGGCGGAGGGTACCAAGGAGGACTACGAACTCGTGTTCGAGCATTTCAAGGTGTTCGAGCGCGAACTGGCCGGCAGGGTCCTAAAGACGCTGGCTGAGCTCGAACACAGTTATCCTGGTGAACTGGTCGATCGTCTGGTGCACTCGCTGCAGACCGCGACCCGCGCGCATCGCGACGGGCACGACGAGGAATATGTGGTTGCGGCGCTGCTGCACGATCTGGGAGACCTGCTTGGGACGATGAACCACTCGGAATATGCGGCCTCGATCCTGAAGCCGTACGTGCGGCCGAACACCTACTGGATGATCCGGCATCACGGGCTGTTCCAGGGCTATTTCTACTTTCATCATTTCGGGCAGGACCGGAACGCGCGCGACAGATATCGCGGCCATCAGGCATTTCAGATGTGCGTGGACTTTTGCGACAAATACGACCAGACGGCGTTCGATCCAGACTACGACACCATGCCGCTGACCGCTTTCGAGCCCATGGTCCATCGGCTGTTCGCCCGCGAACCGTGGGGCGCGCATGCCAAGGAAGATGGCGGCTATCGCGACCAGTTCTAGACGAAGCTGGCCGCCGACCGTCATTCCCGCTTGCGCGGGGATGACGATGCTCTGAACGCGCACTATAAGGTTCGAGCGTATCACCCGAATGCGGCGACGCGCCCGGCCGTCTCGGGGTCCAGGAAGCCGCGCACAGTGGCATCGGTCTCGGCCGCCATGGCTGCTTCCAATCCACCACCGGCACGGCGTGCCAGGATGCGCCGCAGGTCGCGCACCGGCCCGCGCGGCAGCGCCGCAATGCGGCGGGCGAGAGCAACCGCCTCGGGCATCATCGCTTCGTCGGGCACCACCTGCGACAGCAACCCCCAGGCGAGCGCCTGCGTGGCGTCGAAGCGCTCGCCCAGCATGATCAGCGACCGCGCGCGCTGCAGCCCGACGATGCGCGGCAGCAGTTCGGTGACGCCGCCGGTGACGAACACACCCAGGCCGATCTCCGGAAAGAAGCAGCGTGTGCCGTCGGCGGCGATGGCAAAGTCGCAGTTGATCACCCACTCGAGCCCGCCGCCGACCGCCCAGCCGCGGATCGCGCCGATCACCGGCGTGTCGCCCAGCACCATCGCTCGCGTCACATCCTGGATGCGTTCGATATAGGCGCGGGTGGCGACCTCGCCGCCGGTCTGCGATCCGAACTCCTTCAGGTCGTCGCCGGCACAGAACGCACGCCCCGCGCCGGTAAGGACGATCGCACCGATGCCAGTGTCGCGATCCGCGTCATGCAGCGCCGCAATCAGGTCCTCCAGCAGCTCCGGCACGATCGCGTTCAGCCGATGCGGCCGGTTGAGCGTGATGACACGCACGCCGTCGCCGGCATTGTCGGTCAGCACCGTTGCGGTCATCGGCGATCCTTTCTGATCACGCGGCGGGTCTTGCCCTCGGTGCGCGGCAGAGCACCGAACGGCAGCAGCGTCACGCGTGCCGTCACGCCCAGCTCCCGCTTGATCGTGTCGGCCAGCACCCCGGGCAATAGTTCCGCACTCGGCGCTGACAGCGCTGCGGCAAGCTCCGTCTCCACCGGCAGCGCGTCGTATGGTCCGGCGCCGTCGAGCACGATGCGGTACTCGCCGGACAAAGCGTCGTTGCGGTTCAGCACCGCGGCGATCTGCGCGGGGAAGACGTTGATCCCGCGCACCACCACCATATCGTCGCTGCGGCCGACGACACGAAAGCGCGGCGCGGTCCGCCCGCAGCGCGCGCGACCAGTTCCGCTCAGCACGATGATGTCGCCGGTGCGAAAGCGCACCAGCGGCTGGCATTCGCGACTGACATGGGTCAGCACCAATTCGCCGCGCTCGCCTTCGCGCCAGGGCAGGACCGCGCCGGTGTCGGGGGCAATCAGCTCGGGATGCAGCACGTCGAGTGCCATGAAATGCAGGTCGTTGTCGATTTCGGACTGTCCGGCGAAGTTGCAGAACACATCGGACACACCGTAATTCGCGTTGCGCACCTGCATGCCCCAGGTGTGCTCCATCCGCCGGCGAAATTCCGGATCGTCGACACCTGCCTCGCCGCCGAACAGACCAAGACGAATTCCCAGATCGCGCGGGCGAAGGTCCGGAAAGTGTTCAGCGAGCACGCGTTCCAGCACGGCGGGATAGGAGGGCGTGCAGGAGATCGCGGTGATGCCGAGCTCGCGGATGGTGCGCACCAGAAGCTGCGTTTCGCCGACGCCGAACGGCACGACGGTCGCGCCGGTCGCCTCCAACGTGGTGTGGTCGCTATAGCCACCCATCCACAGCCGATAGTTCAGGCAATGCACGACGCGATGGCCGGGGCCGAGGCCCGCCGCCGACTGGGCGCGCGCGCCGACCACAGCGGTCTCGTGCGCGTCGCGCGCCGACAGCGCGAGGTTCATCGCCGTGCCTGTGGTGCCCGAGGTGCGATGCACGCGTGCCACGCGATGCACTGGCGCCGCCAGGTAATCGCCAAACGGCGGATGGGCGTGCTGGCTTTCCCGCAGCATCTCCTTGTCGATCAGCGGCAGGTCGGGCAGGGCATCCAGCTTCCGCGGCGGCGTCGCACCGGCCCAGGCCCGGTTATGCAGCGCGGAATTGGCAACGACGTAATCGAGCTGCTGCGCCCAACAGTGCTGGCGGTGCGCCGCGAGCACGTCGAGGTCGGCGAAGTCCGCGCGTTCGATCAGCATGGCGCGACACTGTCGGGGGCGTCGGCAATCCGCACAAGGCCTCGATTGACGCCGGCAGGAACTGCTGCGATCACTCGCCGCCAACACATGGGGGCGGCATCATGCGCATCATCGGTCGTCTGTCGTTCGGCTTGCTGATCGGTCTGCTTGGTTCCTGGGCCGCACGCGCCGACACCCTGGCGGTCTGCACCGAGGCCAGCCCCGACGCGCTCAACGCGCAGCTCAGCACCGCCAACACCAGCTTCGATGTGTCCGAACAGATTGCCGACCGGCTGGTGGAAATGCAGATCGGCGGCTCCGACCTGGTGCCCGGCCTGGCGCAGTCCTGGACCATCTCGGAAGACGGCCTAACCTACACCTTCAAGCTGCGCCACGGCGTAAAGTTCCAGTCCAACGCCGACTTCAAGCCGACACGCGACTTCAACGCCGACGACGTGGTGTTCAGCTTCCGGCGCATGTTCGACAAGTCCGACCCGTTCTATCAGAGCGCCAGCGGCAACTTCCCGGAATTCGTCGATCTGGTGGCGCCCAGCCTGGCATCGATCGACAGGATCGATGACGACACCGTCGCCTTGAAGCTGAAGACGCCGCTCGCACCGTTGCTGCCCTCGTTGTCGATGCAGCCGTTCTCGATCCTGTCGGCGGAATATGCCGCGTCGCTGCAGAAGTCCGGCAAGCCTGGCCAGCTCGATCAGGAACCGATCGGTACCGGGCCGTTCAGCTTCGGGCAGTACCAGAAGGACGCGGTGATCCGGTTCCGCGCGTTTCACGATTTCTGGGGCGCGAAGGATGGCGCGCAGCCTGACCGCGTCGCCAAGGTGGATAATCTGGTGTTCGTGATCACGCCCGATGCGTCGGTGCGCTACGCCAAGCTGCGCACCAATGAGTGCCAGATTGCGCGCTATCCGAACCCGGCCGATCTGCCGGCGATGCGCGCCAATCCGGACATCAAGGTGCAGGAGGCGGCGATCGCCGGAACCAACTACATCCGGTTCCGGGTCGATCGGAAGCCGTTGGACGACCGGCGCGTGCGGCTGGCGCTGGCTGAGGCGATCGACATGGACAGTCTGGTCGGCGCGGTGTTCCAGGGTGGCGGCACGCCCGCGGCGTCGCTGGTTCCGCCCTCGCTGTGGGGCCACGACGCGGCGCTGAAGCCGTATCCGCACGATCCCGAGGCGGCGAAGAAGCTGCTGGCCGAAGCGGGCTACCCGAACGGCTTCACCATCGATCTGTGGGCAATTCCGGTGGTGCGCGCCTATATGCCGAACGGCCGGCGTACCGCCGAGATGATCCAGTCCGACTGGGCCAAGATCGGTGTCACCGCGAACATCGTCACCTACGAATGGGGCGAGTATCTAAAGCGCTCCCGCGCCGCCGAGCCGAGCGTCGGTATGCTGGGCGGCACCTGGGACTATCCCGATCCCAGCGAGATCCTGCTCGGTTTCACCTGCAACAATCCAGGCAATGCGATGCATTGGTGCAACCAGACCTATACCGACGCGGTGCAGAAGGCGAACGTCGTGACCGGCCAGGACGAGCGGGCGCAGCTCTACATCACGGCGGACAAGGCAGTGTACGATGACGTGCCGCTGGTGCGGCTGGCCGACGTGAAGGCCTACGTGCCGGTGCGCAAGAATGTCGAAGGCTTCAAGCTGCATTTCCTCGGCGGCCAGCCGTTCGGCGGCGTCTCGCTCGGCAAGTAGCGGGATCGCGGCCGCCGCTGCGAACTGATCCGGCCGCGGCGTGACGCTGTTCCTGGCGCACCGACTTGGCCTGGTGCTGATCACGTTCTTCGGCATCACGGTGTTTGCCTTCGCGCTGATCCACCTGATCCCCGGCGATCCGGTGATGTTGATGTTTGGCGAACGCAACGTCGACCCGGCGCAGCTTGCCGACCTGCGCGCGCAGCTCGGCATCGATCGACCGATGATCGTGCAATACGGCCTGTATGTCTGGCGTGCGCTGCATGGCGATCTCGGCACGTCGTTGGCGACGCATGACAGCGTGATGGATGAGTTCCTGACGCATTTTCCCGCCACCGTCGAGCTGGCGGTCAGTGCGATGCTGCTCGCGGTGCTGATCGGCGTGCCGCTGGGTATCATCGCGGCGCTGTTTCGCGGCAGCACCACCGATTATTCGGTGATGGGCATTGCGTTGACGGGTTACTCGATGCCGATCTTCTGGTGGGCGATCCTGCTGATCCTGCTGTTCTCGGTCACCTTGGGACTGACGCCGGTCAGCGGGCGGATCGACATCGCCTACGACATCCAGCCCGTCACCGGCTTCATGCTGATCGACAGCCTGCTGTCCGAGGACAGCGGCGCATTTCGTTCGGCGCTGTCGCATTTGATTCTGCCGGCGGTCGCGCTGGGCACCATTCCGCTGGCGGTGATCGCGCGCATGACCCGCTCCGCGATGCTGGAGGTGCTGAGTGAAGACTATGTGCGCACCGCGCGCGCCAAGGGCCTGTCGCCGCTGCGCGTGGTCGGGCTGCACGCGCTGCGCAATGCATTGATCCCGGTGATCACCGTGGTCGGCCTTCAGGTCGGCAGCCTGTTCGGCGGCGCGGTGCTGACCGAGACGATCTTCGCCTGGCCCGGCGTCGGCAGCTGGCTGATCCACGGCATCGCGCGACGCGATTATCCGGTGTTGCAGGGCGGCATCCTGATGGTCGCCACCATCGTGATCCTGGTGAACCTGACGGTCGATCTGCTGGCCGGACTGGTGAACCCGCGTCTGCGGCATCGCCGGTGAGCGCCAGCAATCTCGCGCGTGCCCCAGATGCGCGCTTCGCCGATCTGCGGCGGCATTTCCTGGCCAGCCGCGGCGGGACGCTCGGGCTTGGTCTGGTGACATTGCTGATCCTGGCAGCGGCGTTCGCGCCGCTGCTGGCGCCCTACGGGCCGTACGAGCAGATGCGCCAGGCCATTCTGCATGCACCGGGCGGCGGCTTTCCACTCGGCACCGACGATGTCGGGCGTGATGTGCTGTCGCGTCTGCTGTACGGCGCGCGGTTGTCGCTGTCGATCGGCGCCGTCGTGGTATCGCTGTCCTTCGTGACCGGCACGCTGCTCGGTCTGGTCGCGGGATTCGCGGGCGGCATTGTCGATGCGCTGGTGATGCGGCTGATGGACATCATGCTCGCGCTGCCGACGCTGCTGCTGGCGATCGCTGTCGTCGCCGTGCTGGGACCTGGTCTCGCCAACGCGATGCTCGCGGTATCGATCGTGCAACTGCCGGGGTTCGTTCGCCTGACCCGCGCCGCGGTGCAGGTGGAGCTTGGCAAGGATTACGTTGCCGCGTCTCGCATGGCGGGCGCTAGGCGCGCGCGGATGATGTTCCTGACGGTGCTGCCGAACTGCCTGGCGCCGCTGATCGTGCAGGCCAGCCTTGGCTATTCCACCGCCATCCTGGACACCGCCGCGCTCGGCTTTCTTGGCCTCGGCGCGCAACCGCCGACACCGGAATGGGGCACCATGCTGGCCGACGCGCTGCAATTCGTGCAGAGCGCATGGTGGGTGGTGACATTTCCCGGCCTGGCGATTTTGCTCACGGTACTGGGATTCAATCTGGTCGGTGACGGGCTGCGCGACGCGCTCGATCCACGATTGAAGGTCGGATGAATCGGAGCATTAGAGTCGACTGGAAACTCACGCTCACCTGGCTCGATGGATTTCGCTGCGCTCTACCCATCCTACGTTGGAGCGCGTGCAGCACCGTTGGTACCGTAGGATGGGCAGAGCGCAGCGAAACCCATCATCCCGTCGCGATTCCACCTTGCCTGATACCACTCCAACTTTCGGATCGTGCTCACCCGTCCACCCGCTCCAGCTTCCCCACTACGAAGATGTAGGAACAGGCACCCAGCAGGGCGATGCAGGCGATGAATGTCAGCGGCAGGGTGAAATCGCCGCCGCGCAGCAGCAGACCGATGATGATCGGCGCGGAGATGCCGGCCAGTCCGCCGACGCCGTTGAACACGCCACTGGTGAGCCCGATCAGCCGCTCGGGCGCCGTCGCCGAAACCAGCGACCAGTGGATCGAGGCCAGCCCATTGGCGAAGAATGCCAGCGACAGAAACAGGATGATCAGTGCCGGACGGTCGACGAAATTCGCGCCGATGATGCTGGTCGACAGCGCCAGTCCACCGATGATCGGCGTCTTGCGTGCGACGCTCAGACTGAAGCCGCGGCGATACAGCCAGTCGGACAGCGTCCCCGAGCAAAGCACGCCCACGAAAGCGCCAAGGAATGGCAGCGAGGCGTAGAATCCCGCCTTGATGAAATCCAGATGCCGGTAGGTGACGAGGTAGGTGGGAAACCAGGTCAGGAAGAACGTCGATGTGGTGCCCCAGGCGAAGTGGCCGAAATAGATTCCCCAAAGTTTGCGTCGGCCCAGCACGACCGCGAAGTCCTGCCACAGCGAACCGGCGCGCGCCGCTTGTCGGGTGCTGATCCGGCTCGACAGATCGGGGATGCCGCCGCTCGATCGGATCAGTTGTATTTCGGCCTGATTGACGCCGGGAAATTCCGCGGGGTCGCGGTAGCTGCGCCAGAACACCAACGACCAGGCAAGTCCGAGCGCACCGGTGAAGAAGAACACCGACGGCCAGCCGAATGTCACCTTCAGCCACGCGAGCAGCGGCGTGAGGAAGGCCAGGCCGACGAACTCGGCCGAGGTATAGACCGCGATGCAGGTGGCGCGTTCGCGTTCGCCGAACCAGGTGGTGGCGATGCGGTTGTTCATCAGGAAGCTGGGCACCTCGAACAGCCCCACCGTCATGCGCAGGACGATCAGCATGGCAAGGCCGGTCGAGAGTCCGAGGCTGAGCGTGGCGATCGACCAGAACAGGATGGTGAGCGGGTACAGCACCCGCGGGTGCACGCGGTCGACCAGCCAGCCGCCTGGAATTTGCAGCGGGGTGTAGGTCCAGCCGAATGCCGAGAACACCACGCCAAGCTGCACCGGATGCAATCCGAACTCGCTCGCGATGCTGGGTGCGGCGATCGAGAGATTGCTGCGATCGAGGTAGTTGATCACCACGGTGACGAACAGCAGCGCCATGATCAGGTAGCGGCGGCTCGAGGCGGTCTGGCCGAGTGACATGGCTATGACTCGCGATTGCTCAGATCGTGAAGATCGCGCGTGCGTTGCCCTCGCGGATGGCGTGGCAGACCTCGTCCGGCAGCGCCGCGGTGTTGGCCATCGAGCCCTTCATGTCGTGCACCTGGTGGGGATAGTCGGTGCCGAACAGCACGCGGTCGGCGCCCACGATCGAGATCAGGAACTGCAACGCCGCCGGGTGATAGGTGATGCAGTCGTACCAGATCCGCTTGAGGTATTCCGACGGCCGCGCCTTCACCCGACGCCGCGACGGGATTTCCACTTCGTCGCCCTTGTCGAAGCGGCCGACCAGATAGGGCAGCGCGCCGCCGCCGTGCGATGCGATCAGCTTCAGGTTCGGATACAGGTCGAGGAAGCCGTCGAAGATGATGCGGGTGAACGCGAGCGTGGTGTCGGCGATGAAGCCCACCGACCAGCTGAGGTCGTATTTCTTCATGTCCATTGCGTCGATGCCGGGCAGGTCCGTCGGGTGCACCAATACCGGAAGGGCGCGGCGGTCGATCGCTTCCCAGACCGGAGCGAACAACGGATCGGTCAGGCTGTGGCCGGCGATGTTGGCCAGCACCATCACCCCGACCGCGCCGGCATCGCAGCTCCGCTTCAGTTCGTCCACGGCTTGGTGCGGATACTCCCAGGGCAATGAGGTGAACCAGCGGATACGGTCGGGCCAGGTCTTCTGTGCCGCTGCCATGCTGTCATTGGATTCGCGTGCTGCCTCGCAACTGACCGTCTCGGTTCCCCAGTAGACGTTGGGGCAGGTCAGCGAAACGATCGCCATGTCGATGTGCGCGGCGTCCATGTCGCGCAGGCGAAGTTCGTAGTCGAAATGGCCGCGCTGCGGAATCGCGACCGGGGTGTCGTGGCGATAGATCTCCACCTGTCCGTCCGGTCTGGTCTGCAGGTTGTAGATGCCGCCGTTCGCCTTCAGCAGTTCCATGAACGCGTGCGTGAACATGTGCGTGTGGACGTCGATGACCGGCATCGTGCATTCTCCCTGGACGGTGCCGTTTGATTGGTCAGTTCAGCGGAGCGTGTCAATCGGGTGAACGTCCGGCCCGCCGGAGCGGTTGGATAGTCCACAAGTCAGGATTGAACACGGAGGAAGATCGAGCACCACGGAGGGCCACTGAGAACGGATTGAATGCGCTGTGCGCCCGCAATGATTGACCTCCGTGGTTCTCGATCTTCCTCCGTGTTAAGATACTTCTGGCTTTCGGTGCCCCGCTCGTTCACCCGATTGCGCTGCGGTCCGATGCTGTGGACCCACATCGGTCAGTGGGCAGGAGGAAATCGGTAATGCAGATCGTCGACATAACTGTGCGCGTGTTCCGCCATGTCTCGAAGCAGGTGCGCGACAGTGACGGGCATTCTCATCCAGGTGATCCGCATGAGGCACGCCAGGCGCTGCTGACGATCACCACTGCTGATGGCGCCGAGGGCCACTGCCTGGGACCGGTCGAGGTGGTGCGGCCGCACCTGATCAACGGCTTCGTTCGTCACGTCCTGGTCGGCCAGGATCCGTTCGATCGCGAGCGTATCTGGCAGGAGCTTGCGCATTGGCAACGCGGCAGCACCGGCCAGCTCAGCGATCGCACGCTGGCCATCGTCGAGATGGCGTTGTGGGATCTGGCCGGACGCAGGCTCGGACTGCCGGTCTACAAGCTGATCGGCGCCTATCGTGACAAGGTTCCGGCCTATGGCAGCACCATGTGCGGCGACGAGATGAAGGGCGGCCTCGCCACGCCCGAGGACTATGCCCGCTATGCCGAATGGCTGCTCGGCCGCGGCTACCAGGCGATCAAGCTGCATACCTGGATGAAGCCGGTGTCGTTCGCGCCCGACCCCAGGATGGATGTGAAGGCCTGCGCCGCGGTGCGCGAGGCCGTCGGTCCCGACATTCCGCTGATGCTCGACGCGTATCATGGATATTCGCGCAGCGATGCACTGTGGCTTGGCCGGGAACTGCAGAAGCTTGGGTATTATTGGTACGAGGAGCCGATGAACGAGGCGTCGATGAGCTCGTACGCCTGGCTCGCGGCCAATCTGGAAATTCCGCTGATCGGACCGGAGTGCATGGATGGCAAGTTCCACACCCGTGCCGAATGGATCAAGGCCGGCGCCTGCGATCTGACCCGTACCGGCGTGCACGACGTCGGTGGCATCGGACCGAGCCTGAAGATCATCCATCTGGCCGAGTCGTTCGGCATGGACTGCGAGGTGCACGGCGGCGGCGCCGGCAACCTGACCTTGGCCGCGGTGCAGAAGAACGGCCGCTGGTACGAGCGCGGGCTGCTGCATCCCTTCCTGGACTATGACGAAGTTCCGGAATACCTGAACGCGCGCGCCGACCCGATGGACGAGGACGGTTTCGTGCATCTGTCGCAGCGTCCCGGCCTCGGCGACGACATCAACTTCGACTACATCGACAGCAACCTGGTTTGAAGCGCGGCCCGGTGAAGATCACCCGCATCAGAAGCCGTGTCGTCGATCTGCCGCTGCCGGCGCCGTTCCATCCGGCCTGGGCGCGCGGCCGCAATCAGACCAACATCCTGATGGTGTTGGTGGAAGTGGAGACCGATGCCGGCATCACCGGGCTCGGCGCCGCCCATGCCGGCCCTGAAGCGGCGATCTGCATCGAGCGCTTCATCGCACCGTATTTCATCGGACAGGATCCCACGCGCGTCGAAACACTCGCCGCGGTTCTGCGCGACGCGGAGATTCTGGGTCCGCCGATGTATTTCATGGAAATCCCGCTGTGGGACATCATCGGCAAGCTGGCGAACCTGCCGGTCTACCAGCTGTGGGGCGGCGCGAGCGATCGCGTGACGGCGTATTGCGCGACCGCCGAAATCCGCACGCCGGAACAACGCGTGCGCGATGCGGAGCGGATCGTCGCGGAAGGCTATCGCGCGATGAAGCTGCGATTCCACAACGATGATCCACGCGACGACCTGAAGGTGGTCGAGGCGATCCGTGCCAGGCTCGGGGACCGCATCGACATCATGGTGGACGCCAATCAGGCTGGCGTGGAACCGGGACATGGCGGACACCGGCTGTGGGGGTTCCAGCGCGCGCTGGATGTCGCACGCGAACTGCAGCGGCTCGATGTGCTGTGGCTGGAGGAACCGCTGTATCGTCACGACTATGCGGGTCTGGGCCGGCTGCGCGACAAGCTCGACACGCTGAGAATCGCCGGCGGCGAGGACAATCATGGCCTGCACGAGTTCAAGCTGCTGATCGACCAGGGCTGCTTCGACATCCTGCAACCGGATGCGTTGCTGTCCGAGGGCATCTTCCAGTTGCGCAAGGTCGGTGGCATGGCGGAGGCGGCCAATCTGGAGGTGGTGCCGCACACCTGGGGCAACGGCATGGGCCTGCTGGCCAATCTGCATCTTGCAGCGTCGATGCCGAATTGTGGCTGGCTGGAGTTTCCGCACGATCCGCCCAGCGGATTCACGTTGCAGAGCCGCGATCAGATGCTGACCGAAGCGCTGAGCATCGACGCCGACGGCGCCGTGCGGTTGCCGGACCGGCCGGGTTTCGGCTTCCTGCCGGACGAGGACCGGATCCGGCACCACACCGTGGCGACCTATCTCAGTGAATGAACTGCGCAGCAGGTCAATCACGTGAACGGCTGGTCGAGGGTCGCGGAGGGCCACTGGAGTCGGAGCTGCTCGGGCTCCTGTGGCCCTCCGTGGTCCTCGCACGTCCTCCGTGTTGAATCCTTGCTTGTGGACGATCGCGCCTCGCTTGACAGCCCGCGCGCCGGTTGGATACTGCCGGCGTTTGGAACGCTCCAAAAGTCCGGTGAGGCGTGGCATGTATCGAGGGCCGGTGATCGATTGCGACGTGCATCACGCGCGGGCCACCGACGAGGAATTGCTGGAGTATCTGTCCCCCGCCTGGCGCGTATACGTCTCGGATCGAGGCCCGGCAGGCATCATGCCGCTGACCGTCCAGGACGGGCTGCCGAATCCGCATGGCTTCATGCGGGCGGACACCTATCCGCCGACCGGCGGTCCCGCCGGATCGGATTTTGCCACCATGCGGCGGCAGTTGCTGGACCGTGCGGACGTGCGTCGCGCGGTGCTGACATTCGGCGACGACAGCCATGTGGCGGGTCATCACAATCCTTATTTCGCTACCGAACTGGCGCGGGCACTGAACGACTGGTCGATCGATCGCTGGCTGAGCGCCGACCTGCGGCTTGCCTCCTCGATCATCGTCGCCTCGCAGTTGCCCGACCATGCCGCGGCGGAAATCCGGCGGCATGCGGACAATCCGCGCATGGTGCAGGTCATGCTGGTGGACAATCCGTTCAACTATCCGTTCGGTCATCCGGTGTTTCATCCGATCTACCAGGCAGCGGAAGAAACCGGCCGGCCCATTGCCATCCATGGCGGCGCCGGCGGCTGGACGAATCCTGCGAGCACCGGCGGCGGCAACGTGAACCTGTATTTCGAAGCGCACACGCTGTGGCCGCAGGTTGTCATGACGCATCTGGTCTCGTTCATCAGCCACGGCGTGTTCGACAAGTTTCCCGGCTTGAGGCTGCTGCTGATCGAGGCCGGGTCGGCGTGGCTGCCCAGCCTGCTCTGGCGCTTCGACGCTGAATACAAGGGCCTGCGTCGCGAGGTGCCGTGGCTGAAGCGCCTGCCCAGCGAATATGTGTCGGAGCATGTCTGGCTCACCACGCAGCCGCTGGAGACGTCGCCCAAGCGGGACCAGGTGATCGAATTGCTGAGCTGGATCGGTGGCGATCGCAAGCTGGTCTATTCGTCCGATTATCCGCATTGGGACGCTGATGAACTTTCGCACGTTTCCAGCCGGCTGCCGGAGGCGTGGCATCGTCGGGTATTCTTCGAGAACGCGCTCGAGTTCTATGGTTGGACGGCCGCTGATCTTCCTGCGTCGGCCGCGATGGCCGAGACATGAGCACCGATGTCGGCGCGTTCGCTGAATTCACAGATGGCAGGATGTGCGTCATCGGCGTGGGCGGTCGGGAGATCGGCATCGCTCGCTGGAACGGGACGGTCTACGCGGTGAGCAATCGCTGCCCGCATCAGAATGGTCCGGTCTGTGCCGGCATTCTGAGTGGACGTCTGACGGCCGGGGCGCCTGGACAACTGGAACTCGATGCGGAGGTTCCCATCCTGGCGTGTCCGTGGCACGGCTGGGAATTCGACCTGCGTACCGGAAAGGCGCTGCACGATTTGCGTCATCGTCTGCACATCTTCCCTGTCCGGGTGGAGAACGGCAGGACGCTCGTCGATTTGGGCACGGCGTCGAAAGTGGCCATGGGCTGAGCACGACATGCGCGGGATACCTCTCGAGATCGGCCTGGTGACGGAGGCACTGATCCATCGGTCTCTGACCGAGGTTATGGATTGGATAGTTCGCGACGTGCCGGAGATCACCGGACTCGAGATCGGCACCGGAGCCTATGCACCGACCAATCACTGCGACATGCCCGGCCTGCTTTCGGATGCTGCCGCGCGCGCGGCGTTCCGGCGCGAGATCGGCAGTCGCGGGCTGCGCATCGCGGCGCTGAATGTCTGGGGCAATCCGCTGCATCCGGATGGTGCGATCGGCACCGCGCACGATCGGGCATTGCGTGACACGATCCGGCTGGCTGCGGAACTTGGCGTCGATCGCATCGTGGCGATGGCCGGCTGCCCCGCGGCCAGGCCGGGTGAACAGTCGCCGCATTTTGCCGCGGGGGGATGGCTGCCGTATCTGGAAGGCGTGTACGAACAACAGTGGCGTGCCCGGATCGAGGATTACTGGACCGGACTTGGACAGTTCGCGCAGCAGACTCATCCCGAACTGCTGATCTGCCTGGAACTGCATCCCGGGACTGTCGCCTA
>DASXNR010000425.1:0-3364 GCA_036494925.1 Acetobacteraceae bacterium | reverse complement strand
CCTCGCTCGGCGCGCGCGGCAGGACGTGAAGGTGGTGCTGTCCGGCGAGGGTGGCGACGAGCTGTTTGCCGGATATGGCCGGTACCGGACGGCGATGCGCCCGTGGTGGCGTGGTGGCCGGGTCATGCGGGCGCGCGGCAGCTTCGACGGGCTGAACATGTTGCGCAATCCGCCGCCGGGTTGGCGGGACGGGATCGCGGCGGCCGAGATGCGGACCGCGACGCAGGGCCGCTCCCGGCTGGCTGTGGCGCAGGCAACGGACATGGCCGACTGGTTGCCGCACGACCTGCTGCTGAAGCTGGATCGCTGCATGATGGCGCATGCGGTGGAGGGGCGCACGCCGTTCCTCGACCCCGGTGTGGCGGCCGCGGCGTTCCGTCTGCCGGATGGGCTGAAGCTGCGCGACGGCATGGGCAAGTGGATTCTGCGCAAGTGGCTGGAGAAGCATCTGCCGGCGGCGCGGCCGTTCGCGCCGAAGCAGGGCTTTACCGTGCCGGTGGGCGAATGGATCAAGGGGCAGGGATCGCGGCTCGGGCCGCTGGTGGCGGCGCAGCCAGGCGTGGCCGAGATCGCCGATCCGGACAAGGTGCGGCTGCTGTTCAGCCATATCCGCCGCTGGCGGCACGGCTTCGCCTGCTGGAAGCTGCTGTTCTACGCGCTGTGGCATCGCCGGCACATTCTTGGGCTGCCGCCGGTCGGCGACGTGTTCGAGACGCTGGCGGCGCAATGACCGAACGCACCGTCCTGCTGCGCGACATCGTCGTGAATGCCGGGCTGCCGTACGCCACGTACCTGCTGCTGAGCCATCAGGGCGTCCCCACCGTGCAGGCATTGGCGGCCGGCGCGGTGTTTCCGGTCGGCGCCATCATCTGGGGCTTCGTCCGCGAGCGCCGCGTGCAGGCGCTTGGCATGATCGTACTGGTCGCGACCGTGATTTCAATTCTGGCCGCGTTGTACTTCACCAGTCCGTTCCTCGCCCTGGCCAAGGGCTCGCTGTTCACAGGTTCGCTCGGCCTGGCATTCCTGGCGTCGCTGCTCGCCCGCCGCCCATTGGTGTTCCATCTGTCGCGCCTCGGTCAGGACGAGGCTGACCGGCAGCACGCTGATTCCCTGTGGGACACTGTGCCGCAGTATCGCCGTCTGATGCGGCAGATCACGGCGGTCTGGGCGGTTGCGCTGCTTATGGAGGCGTCGTTGCGCCTGATCCTGATCCCGCTGTTGCCGATCGCGCTGTTCCTGCCGGTCAGTGAGGCGATGTGGCTCTGCTGCCTCGGCCTGATGATCGCATGGAGCTGGCGTTTCGGTGCCAGGCAGATGGACCGGATCGAGCAAGGCTGATCCCGATCGCGCCGGCGATCTGCTGCCTACTCCACCGCCCACGGATTGACGACCCGTGCCACCGTACCGGCGAAATCAGCATGGTTGCGCGTCACCAGCACCAACCCGTGCACCTTTGCCACAGCGGCGATCCAGCCGTCCATTGCGCTCATCGGTTTGCCCGCGCGTTCACCCCGGGCGATCAGCCGCCCCCATGCATCCGCCGTTGCCGCATCGATGCCCAGCAAGCGGACGGCGAAGCGTGCCGGCAAATCGCTGTGCAGCCAGTCGTCCAGCGACGAACGCCGTCGCCCAGCGGCCAAGCGGTCGGCGAGAAACTCGGCAAGGTTGCCGACCCGACCGGTCCGCCGCTCCCACTCCTCGATCGAGACAACGACTGCCGCCGGCCGGCCACCGGCACCCGGCCGCAAGCAGCCTGACCGGTCCGCTCATGCGGCCGGCGCTTGCCCGGATGGGTTGGTGGCATGGTGCCACGGGCAATAAAGCAAGTAATAACACGGATTACACGGATTAAGGCGCACGGATTACACGGACAGGAATGGAGCGCTTCGCGCGCAGCGCATGAAATCCTTTCCGTGTAATCCGTGTATAATCCGTGTAATCCGTGTTATTCTTGCTTTCCGACGCCCCGGGATCAGCAGTTCGCGCGACCGCTGACCTGCCGGCTACTTCAATCGTACGATTCCAGAGAAACCAGCGAGGGCCAGCACCCCGAGAGCAAGCCCCGCAATTCTCTGTGCATATTCAAAACGCTTGGCAGTATAACCAAGTCCGGACCGCGTATCCGGCGACCAGTAGGCACGCTGTCCGGCCTCGAGTCCCGGCAGCACGGCCTCCAGCGAATACACCCACTTATTGAATTTTGGAAACGACCGCACTTCCGGCTGCTCAAGGAAACACGCAACCTGTGACTGGTTGGCGACGGCCAGACCCCGACGGCGCTGATCGGACGACGGCAGATAGACCTCCTGTGTCGTCGGCGCTCCGCACAACACCCATTCGGGCGAGCGCAGGAAGACCGGGGAGTTCGGCCGTAGCTGACCCTCCGCCTGGACGGCAGCCAGCAGCCCTGCCCCGGCCAGCCAGAACAGAGCGATCCAGACGAATGCCAGCAGCGGGCGCAGTCCGTAGCCGACCGTCACCAGGAGCAGCGCATCCTTCAGCAGAAGGATGGTGCGCCGAGGCTGACCGGCCCTGATGCGCCGCATCCGCCGTTGCAGGCGCTCCTTCTCGAACAGGATTTTGCGGGCGTCGTCGCGATGGCCCATCTGGTCCAGCACGGCGCTCAGCTGTTCGTATGGCTGCGGCCAGAAATCCTCGCCCCAGCGCGCCGGCGCCTGCCGCGACAACCAGTCGAGGCGGCTTCGCGCATCAACCGGGGCGCCGACGAAACCGCCGTAGCGGAAGCGGTTCAGCAGCAGCTCGCCCGCTCCGGGCCAACTTTCGGGCTCGTCCACGATCGTTCCGACCTGCGTCCCATTCAAACTCAGCGCGCCATCCATCGTGACGCCGCCGCGCAGAAACAGCGCGCCTTCGATCACGGCCCGGTTCAGCGTCAGGGCGATCTTCCCGGGCGCTTCGAATCTGCCGCCGTCGAGCTTGACGTCACCGCTGACGCGCGCGCCGATGAGGCTGGCTTCGCCGGCGATACTCGCCGCGCGAAGATCCACATCGCCGGCGACCTTCACGCCGTCGGCGGCCAGAGCGATCCCTTCCACGTGCTCCAGGCTGGTGCCGATCAGGCTCAGGTCGCCGGTCAACTGCGCGCCCACGACCTTGACGGAGCCGCGCAACCGCGAACCCCGCAGCGTCAGATCGCCACGCGTCACGATGTAGGCGGCGTCGAACGCGATGCCTCCGGCCTGCGTCACCGCCGAGCCGTCCAGGACCAGGTCGCCATCGAGCCGTGCCCCCCGCAAATTGATCGCGCCATCGATCCCGGCCGCGCGCAGATGCACACCGCCTTTCGCCTGGAGACGTTCCGCCGCCAGGCCCGGAAGTACGGAACCATCGAGGAGAAGCGCGT
>DASXNR010000424.1:0-5216 GCA_036494925.1 Acetobacteraceae bacterium | reverse complement strand
ACCAGGCCGTACAGCACGCCGGCGCCGTAGGCGGCGGCGAACAGCACCGCCACACCGCCCCCGGCGAGTCCTGGCGCGGCGCGATCCGCCAGCGCCTGCCGCTCCGCCTCGCGCCGGCGCAGCCATTCCGCGCCGAGCAGCAGGGCAACGCCCAGCACCCCTGCCAGCACGCAGCGCGTCGGCGGCCCGAGCAACCCCTGATCGACCGCGTATCGTATCAGGAACACGCCGGCCAACAGCAGCGCCGCAGCACCGAGCCAGACGCCCCAACGCGTCGTCAGCAGCGTTTCGAAATCCGGTCGGCTTGCCGGCTCCTGTGCCCCGGCAACGTAAGCAGCGTCCGCCGGTTCCGGCTGGACTGGCGGTTCCGGAATGAAGTTCGGCACCGATGCCGGTGGCGGCTGCGGAATGGCCTCCGGCACGACACTGGGCGTTGTGACGCTGCGGCGACGCAGTTCGGCTATCTCGCGCAGCGCCCGCCGGGACGAGAAAAATCCGACGATTCCGAGCACCCAACCGCCCAGGGCCAGCAGCAACAGCACGACGATCCAGACGACAATATCATTATCCATCGCGGCGCGCCGGTGTCATGTTCCCAGATAGAACTGCCTGATCAGCTCGTTGTCGTTCAGTTCCGCCGCCGAATTGCCGGAGAACTCGATCCGGCCGTGGACAATGACATAGCCCCGATCGGCGATCCGGATCGCCTGGGTGAAATTCTGCTCCGCCATCAGCACGGTGAGCTGATAGCCCTCCTTGAGTTCCTTGATCTTGTCGATGGTGCGCGCCACCAGCAGCGGCGCAAGGCCAACCGACGGCTCGTCGATCAACAGAATCCGTGGCGCCGACATCAGCGCGCGCCCCAGTGCCAGCATCTGCTGCTCACCGCCGCTCATGCTGCCTGCCAGTTGCCGGCTGCGCTCCCGGAGCCGCGGAAACGTCTCGAAGCAGAACTCCAGGTTGCGCGCGATGGTCGAACGGGCCTTGCGACGGAACGCACCGAGCAGCAGGTTCTCGGTCACCGACAGTTTCGGAAACAGCCTGCGGCCTTCGGGCACGAACGCAATGCCAAGGTCCACGATCGCCTCGGTGGACCGCCCGATCAATTCGTGCCGCGTGCCATCGATGTCGGCGACGATGCTGCCGGCGGACGGACGCACGATACCCATCACGCATTTCAGCAGCGTGCTCTTGCCGTTGCCGTTGGTGCCGAGCAGCGTCACCGTCTCGCCGGCCGCCACCGTCAGCGAGACTTCGTGCAGCACGCGCACCGCGCCGTAGCCGGCGTCGATGCCGGTGATGGCGAGGCTACTCGCCAATATACGCCCGCACGACATCGGGATCGCGCACCACGTCGGCCGGGTCACCGTCAGCGATCTTGCGGCCGGCGACCAGCACGACCAGCCGCTGCGAGAAGTGCATCACCGCGCGCATGATGTGCTCGATCAGGATGATGGTGACGCCCTGTTCGTTGAGCCGGATCAGCAGCGCGAGGATGTCATCGACCTCGTTATGCGACAATCCGGCCATCGCTTCGTCGGCGATCAGCAGGCGCGGCGCCGCGGCCATCGCGCGCGCGAGTTCCAGCTTGCGCATTTCTATCTGGGTCAGGTCGCGTGGCAGATTTGTGGCCTTGTCGGCCAGCCCGACAATGTGCAGAAGCTCCGCACAGCGCCGGTCGATCGCGTGCGGAGCGAGCGCCTGGCCGTGGCGGGCATTCACTGTGTAGAGCAGTGGCACGCGCAGGTTCTCGGCCAGCGACAGCGTGTTGAACGGGCGCGGCAACTGGAAGCTGCGCGCGAGCCCAAGCCGCGTGCGCTCGTGCGCGGACCGGCCGTCGAGCGTGTGACCGGCAAAGCGGACGCTGCCCATCTCGTGGCGCAGGGTGCCGCACATGCAGTTCACCAGCGTGCTTTTGCCGGAGCCGTTGGGACCGATGAGGCCGACGCGTTCGCCATCGCGGACGGCGAGTTCGATCGCCTCCAACGCGACGAAGCCGCCGAAGCGCTTGCCGAGGCCGGTGACCTGAAGCAGTGCCTCGCTGGTCATGCCGGTGACCACACGAGCCATGATTGTGTTAAAACCTGCTTGGTACCGATCATGACCGCGCCCGCCTGTCCCGGAACCGCAGCAGTCCCAGGATTCCGTTCGGCGCCACGATAACAAACCCCACCAGCATCAGCCCGACGATCAGCAGATTGAGCGCCGACGATATCGTCACAGTTGCCACCTGTTGCAGCGTGCCGAGCAGGATCGCCCCGATCACCGGTCCCAGCCAGCTCGACGTGCCGCCCACCAGCGGCATCGCCACGCCGTTCACGGCGTAGGCCAGGCTGAACCCCGACGTGGGATCGAGATACGTCACGTAATACGGCAGCGGTGCACCGGCCATGCCCATGAACGCACCGGACAACGTCGTCGCCAGCAGCTTCAACCGCAACGTCGGCACGCCCGACGCCTCCGCCGCGACCTCGTCGTCACGGATCGTGGCGAAGCCATAGCCCAGCCGCGAACGTTCAATCGCACGCGCGCTCGCCAGCACGATCACCACCAGTGCCAGCATCACCAGGAACAGGTATTGGATATAATCGATGCCGAACAGCCACGCCTGCGCCGGCCGCACGATATACGCGCCGCGCGAGCCGCCGACGAAGTCCCAGTTGGTGATCAGCGTCTGCGCCACCACCGCCAGCGCCAGCGTCGCGATCGAGAAGAACGCGCCGCGCAGGCGCAGCGTCAGATAGCCGGTACCCAAGCCGACAACGCCGGAGACGATGCCGCCGATCGGCATCATGAGCGGCAACGGCAGCGAGGTGAGCTTGTGCAGCACCACGGTCGTGTAGGCGCCCAGCGCGAAGAACGCGGCGGTGCCGAAATTCACATAGCCGGTGTAGCCGCCCAGGATGTTCCACGCCGTCGCCAGCGCGATGTATTGCAGCACCACGTAGCCGGCAAAGAACACGTAGTTGTTGCCGATCAGCCACGCCGCGCCGAACACCGCCGCGGCCGCGATCAGCAGCGCGAAAACGAACTTCGTCCCGCTCACGTGCTAGCGGCCGAAGATGCCGGCGGGACGCACCGCCAGGGTGATCAGCAGGAAGCCGAACGCCACCGCCGGCGACCACGATGGACCGTAGAACGTCGAAGTCAGGCTCTCGACAATACCCAACGCCATCGCCGCCACCAGCGTGCCGGCGAAGCTGCCCATGCCGCCCAGCACGCAGATCGCGAACACGCGGCCGATGTAGTCGCGGCCGATCGACGGCTCGACCGGCTGGATCACGATCAGCACCGCTCCGGCCAGCGAGGTCGTGGCGATCGACAATGCAAAGGCGATACGCTTGATGCGCGTCGGGTCGGCCGCCATCAGGCGCAGCGCCAGCGGGTCCTGCGCCACCGCCTGGATCGCGCGGCCGAGGAAGCTGTGTGAGAGGAACAGTTGCAGGCCACCGACCATGCCCAACGCGACCAGGAACGGCACCAGCAGCCGCAGCGGCAGATCGACGATGCCAAGATGCAGGCTGGGGCCGATATAAGGCGCCTCCACCAGCCGATAGTCCACGCCGAACACCAGCACCAGCGAGACCTCGGTAATGAACAGCAGGCCGAAGAAGAACGCCAGGCCGCGCAATGCCTCCTGACCGCGGCGCTCGAACGCGACATAGTACACCTGATAGACCGCCGCGCCGAGAGCGTAGAACGCCGGCAGCGCGATCACTGCCGCCAGGATCGGATCGATCCCCCACGTGGCATTGGCGATGTAGGCGATGTAGGAGCCAAGAATGATGAAGGCGGGATGCGCGATGTTGACGATGTCCAGCATGCCGAACGAGATCGACACGCCGATCGTGACGGCGGCATAGAAGCCGCCAAGCAACAACCCGGACACCACGGCGTTGCCGAGGAGATCGAAGGACATTTCCATTATGGCGGCCAGTCTGGCGAATGCGCCGATTCCTGGCTAGCCCGTTTCGCGTGTAACCGGGCCGCCGACCTGCCCCTTACGCTCAGGGCAGGCCGGCAGCCCGGCGCCGGTTCAGCGCACGAAGCCTTCCAGCTCGTTCTTCGCCCAGGCGATGACTTCCTGGTTCGATTGCCCGCTCTGCACCTTGGCCCACATCGCCGGGTGGATCGCACGCGAGTAGATCTGCGCGCCGATATCGGGTGGCGCCGGATAGCCCGTGAAGCTCTCCAGCGAGTTATGCCATGGCCGGATCGGGTAGTTGTAGACGGTTCCCTTCGGCGGCTCGACCTCGGACCAGATATCGAAGTCGTTCATGCTGAGCAACGGCGGCAGGTCGTAGCCGTCGGAGGCGACCTCGCGTTCACCGACCTGCTTGCGTTGCTGCAAGTACATGATCAGGTCCTTCGCCGCGCTCTTGTTCTGGCCGAAATTCCACGCACCGTAAAAGCAGTAGTTGTAGGGGATGTAGCGGCCCTTCGCACCGGCCGGCATCGGGAAATGCCAGCAGTCCTTGGCGACGTCGGGGGCATCGCGCTTCGCCACCGCCCACGCCGACGGCGGGTTCATGATGAAGGCGCTCTTGCCCGAGATCAGCGCGCGATTGTTCGAGGCGTCGTCGTAGCTCACCGCATCGGCCGGCAGGAACTGCACCAGCTTGCGGCCATAGTCGAGTGCGGCGTGCGTGGCCGGGGAATCGACCGTGATCTCGCCCTTGGCATTGACCAGTTCGACCCCGAACGCGTTCATCATGCAGCCGACATTGTTGACCGAGTCGCCGGTCTGTCCGAGACCGAGCCCGAACGCGTAACCCCCCTTTTGACAGGCCTCCGCGGCCTTGAGGAACGCATCGTAGGTCCAGCCGGCCGCCGCCGCCGGATCGGACTTGTGCGCTGGATACATTTCCAGAACGTCGATGCCGGCAAGCTGCTTCAGCAGGCTGATGCGGCCCACGCCGGTGAGGTTCAGCGTGCCGGTACTGGATGGTACCGCGACCCAATGGCCTTTCACCTTGGCCAGGTATTCGTGGATCGGGCTGTAGTTGCCGAATTGCCCGACCATCTGCTTGATCACGTCATCGACCGGCTCCAGCTTTTCTGCGTAGGTCTGCACCTCCCAATTGTAAAATGGCAACATGTCGTGGCCGGTGCGGGCCTGCGCTTCAGCGGCTTGCGTAACCTGGATCTTGAAGCCATTCGACGTGATGTAGTCGATCGTCACTTCGACCTTGTTCTTGTCCGCCCAGTCATTGACC
>DASXNR010000423.1:0-2835 GCA_036494925.1 Acetobacteraceae bacterium | reverse complement strand
GACGCGCCCGCGGCGGCCGAGGCCGCCATCGCGGCCGCGAACCGCGGCGGCGTTCCGGTCGATGCGCCAAGCCTTCGCACGAGCGCGCGTGTCTACATCGCGTATCAGCGCATCCTGCAGGACGCCAATGCCGCGGATTTCGGAGACCTCCTGCTCTGGCCTATAGCGCGACAGCTCGGATGGCCGGTCAGCGACAGCAGGGTTGTCCGTTCGCTGCGGGAGGGGACGATGTCCCAAGTGACGTTGAGCGACAAGGGATTTATCGCCCGGCGCGTCATGTAGACGGTGCGGTGATGAGTTTTTCCTTGCTGTCGCGCTTGTTGTCGCTGGCGGTTCGCTGCTTCTGCCGGCTTGCGGCGGCGCGCTGCCGGTAACTTTCGACGTTCATTTCGAGAATGACGGCGTGATGAACGAGGCGGTCGACGGCGGCGAGGGTCATGGCGGCATCCGGAAAGACGCTGGTCCACTCTCCGAAGGGCCGGTTGGAGGTGACCAACAGGCTGCGTCGCTCATATCGGGCGGCGATCAATTCGAACAACACGCTGGTTTCAGCCTGATCACGATGGACGTAGCCGAGATCGTCGAGAATAATCAGGTGATACTTGTCGAGTTTGTCGATGGCGCTGTCGAGCGACAGCGCCTGCCTGGCGGTCTGCAGGCGTTGCACCAGCTCGGTGGTGCGGGTGAACAGCACGCGGTATCCGTTCTCGACGAGAGCATGGCCAAGTGCCGCCGCGAGATGGGACTTGCCGGATCCGCTCGGCCCGAACAGCAGGATGTTCGCACCCTTGTTCAACCACGCATCGCCGCTGGCGAGCGCGGTGACATGGGCGTGGCTGACCATCGGAACGCTGGCGAAGTCGAAGCTGTCGAGCGTCTTTCCCGACGGCAGGCGCGCTTCGAGCAGGTGTCGCTGGATGCGTCGCTGGGCGCGCTCGGCGAGTTCGAGTTCGGCGAGCGTCGCCAGTAGCCGCGCCGACGGCCAGCCCTCGCGATCGGCGCGTTCAGTGAATGCCTGCCATAGTTTGCCGACGGTCGGCAGCCGCAACTCGCCCAGCAGCAGTGGCAGGCGCGCGGTATCGACGGTAACGCTGTCGTTCATGGCGCGGCTCCTGCTGTCGCGGATGCTGTCGCGGATGCTGTCGCGGCCATCGCGGGCAGCAGCGTGTCGTAGCTGGCCATCGACGGCAGATTGACGACGACGACGGGCAGCTTGGTAGCGGCCGGGGCGAAGTGGGCGCGCAATGTCGCCAGGTCGGGGATGCCGCCGTCGTCGAGTTGCTCGGCCAGGGCTGTGGCGAGATCGGCTTCGCAGCCACGCTCATGGGCGAGCGCCAGCAACTCGACCATGATGCGGCAGGCGCCGCGGGCGTCGCGCGCCTCAATCAGACGCTCCCACGCGGCACGGTAGGCCGGGCGTGGGAACAGCGCGTCGCGGTAGACGAGATGCATCAAAGCCATCGGCTTGCGGCGCAGGCTGTGAATGACGTGGTGATAGTCCACCACCTGGGTGCGGCGGCCGTCGCTGGGCGCACGGTGACGTGGCAACGTCAGTGCCAGGCTCGGGCCGACGAAGCAGTCAATGCGTTCATCATAGATACGCAGATTGAGCCGGTAGCCGATCAGGCGCGACGGCACGGTGTAGAACACATGGCGCAGGATGAAGCCGCTGCTGGCGGTGACGCGCACGCTGGCCTCGTCATGATCGGTGGTGCGCCGCGGCGGCAGCGTGCCCAGTGCGGCACGCTCCAGACTGACAAGCTTTTCACGACGGGCGTTGCGGCGGCCGATCAGGTCGGCGATCCAGCCGCGATAGGCGTCGAGGCTGTCGAAGTCGGCGCTGCCGCGCAGCAGCAGGGCCTGGGCGGCGATGCGCTTGAGGTGGCCGTGTTGGCTCTCGACCGCGCCGTTCTCATGCGCGACGCCGCGGTTGTTGCGGGTCGGCTGCATGCCGTAATGGTCGCACAGCGCATCGTAGCGGCGGGTCTGGTCGGCGGCGGCATCCTGATCGAGGTTGCGGAACGCCGCCGAGAGGCTGTCGGAGCGATGCTCGCGCGGTGCGCCGCCGAGCGACCACAGCGCGTTCTGCAGGCCGCAGGCCAGCGCCGTGAAGCTCTCGCCGCCCAGCACCACCTCGGCGTGCTCCCAGGCGGAGTAGGCCAGGACGAAGTGATAGAGACGGTGCGCGAGCGGTTCGCCGGCGACACGGACGCCGAGATCAGCCATGTCGGTGAAGTCCGACAGCCCCTGCTGGCCCGGCGGATGATCTTGGCGGAAGATCACCTCGCGCTCGGCGCCATGCTCGGCACACCAGGCGCGGACACGACGCTCCAACGTGCGACGCAGCCGATCCCAGTCACGATCGGGATGACGACGTTGCATCTCCTCCAGCAGCGTCACCGGCCGCACCCCGGAGCAGCTGGCCAGCAGCGGAAGAATGTCGCTCTCCCATAGTCCGCCAAGCGGGTCGGCCACGTGTCGCCGCCGCGGCCGCTCGGCAGCCTTCTGAGTAGGCAATCGAGGATCGTCCTCGATCCGGCGGCCGGTGCGCTCGCTGAGCCCGGCCTTGGCGGCGGCAACGCGCTGGGGAAGGTGGCGGCGGAGGTCCATGTACAATCTCATCTGCTGATCGGTGACGGGGCGTCCGGGCACGTCGGGCCTCGCTCAAGGTCGAGGACCCAATCCTGCTCTCACGCACGCCGCGATCAGACGCCGGGCCCAAAGACCCACGCCGCCGGTTTGGCTGGCCTACGGTCGGGCTACGCCCGCCCTGCGCCCAGCCAAACCGGCCATCCTACGTGTCGCTGACCGGACAACTTTGCTGTCGCGCGGCAT
>DASXNR010000422.1:0-21318 GCA_036494925.1 Acetobacteraceae bacterium | reverse complement strand
GTAGCTGACATAGTTGACACCGGCACAGCCGTAGCCGTCGAGCGTGGCGCCGAGGAACCCCATCTCGCCCATCTCGTTCATGATCTCGCGATGGAACTTTTCGTGCCGGTTCGCCTCGATTACACGCGGGAACAGTTTCTCCTGGCAGTATTCGCGCGCGGCGTCACGGATCGCGCGTTCCTCTTCCGTGAGCTGTTGATCGAGATGCAGCGCATCGTCCCACTGGAAGGGCGCGAACTTCATGCGTCGGTGTCCTCTGACTTCGCGTCAGCGCGCGGGCGGAGCAGCATGAATGCCGGCAGGTCGTTGCCGAACCCCGTGACGGCTGGGCCCAGGTCGTCATCGCGGCGGCGCGGCTCGCGACGCGGCGCCTCGCGTGGCGGCATCCCCTCTCCAACCCGTCCCCGCTGCGCGGGAGAGGGGGCGCTGAACTCCGCCTCGCGCGGGGCGGGGGAGGGTTGGGGAGGGGGTGCCTTCGCCCTCGGTGCCGCCTTCTCGCGTGCCGGTGCCTTCGCCCTTGGCGGCGCCTTTTCGCGTGCTGGCGCTTTCGGCCGCGCGGTGCGACCGCGACGGCGGCGGCCGTCGGTCTCCGACCAATCCACCGGGTCCAGGCCTTCGACATTGAATGGCGGGATCGGGTGACCGATGAGCTTTTCGATCGCCTCGACCGCGGCGCGATCATCCGGCATCGCAATGGTGAAGGCGCGGCCCTCGAGCCCGGCCCGTCCGGTCCGGCCGATCCGGTGAACATAATCCTCGGCGTGATGCGGCACGTCGAAGTTGAACACGTGCGACAGCCCGCCGATGTCCAGGCCGCGCGCGGCCACATCGCTGCACACGAGCAGCCGCAACTCGTTGGCCTTGAACTTCTCCAGGGTCGCGAAGCGCACGGTCTGCGCCATGTCGCCGTGCAGCGCGCCGACGTCGAACTTATGCCGCGTCAGCGACTTGTGCAGGATGTCCACGTCGCGCTTGCGATTGCAGAAGATCAGCGCGTTCTGCACCTTCTGGGTGCGGATCAGCCGGCGCAGCGCCTCGCGCTTGTCGTGCTCCGCCACCAGCGCCAGGCCCTCGGTGATCGTGGTCGCCACCGAAGCCGGGCGCGACACCGCGATCTCCTTCGGATTGGTCAGGAACGCGTCCGCCAAACGCCGGATCTCGGGAAACAGTGTCGCGCTGAAGAACAGCGTCTGCCGGTTGCGCGGGAGCAGCGACACGATGCGCTCGACGTCCGGGATGAACCCCATGTCCAGCATCCGGTCCGCTTCGTCGATCACCAGGATTTTTGCGTCCGACAGCAGGATCGAGCCGCGCTCGAACATGTCGATCAGCCGGCCGGGCGTCGCGATCAGCACGTCCACGCCGCGCATCAGCACGTCCTTCTGATCGGTCATGCTCTCGCCGCCGATGATCAGCGCGTGCGTCAGCTTCAGGTACTTGCCGTACTGAACGAAGTTCTCCGCCACCTGCAACGCCAGTTCGCGGGTCGGCTCCAGGATCAGGCTGCGCGGCATGCGTGCCCGCGCCCGCGAGCCGGTGAGGATGTCGAGCATCGGCAGGGTGAAGCTGGCGGTCTTGCCGGTGCCGGTCTGCGCCGCGCCAAGCACGTCGCGGCCCATCAGCACGACGGGTATCGCCTGCTCCTGGATCGGCGTCGGATGGCGGTAGCCCATCTCGGCAATGGCGCGCAGCACCGACTCGGACAGGCCGAGGTCGGCGAACAGCGGGCGCGGGGTTTCTTCGCTGATCGGTTCGGCAGGGACGATCGGCGCGTGTTCAGTCGATTCCGCCGGGGCGGTCGTGGTATCGTTCAACTCTGGTCCAGTCGCTGGCTCGTTCCGGCGCTGCGGCGCAACGCCCTCGCGGGGGAGCCGCCAGCCCGGCGACGTTCCACGCGTAACGAGCGGGGTATCAGGAGTAAATGCGTGAAAGTCAAGTTCATAGCACTGTTGGGTGAAGAGAGCCCGGGGCGCCGCCGGGCGCGGAGCCGGGCGATCTGATGGCCAGCCCACCCGGATCGGGCCCGCCCGAGCAAGCCCAGGAGAATCCGCGCGCTCCGCCGCCCGCCGCCGGCCCGCAGTATGCGGCGCGGATCGAGGACTACGCGATGATCGGCGACTGCCACAGCGCCGCCCTGGTCAGCCGCGACGGTTCGATCGACTGGCTGTGCTGGCCACGCTTCGACAGCCCCGCCTGCTTCGCCGCGCTGGTCGGAACGCCCGACAATGGGCGCTGGCGAATCGCGCCCAGCGAGGCGGTGGTCAGCAGCGGACGACAATATCGTCCGGGCACGATGATCCTGGAGACCATCTTCGAAACGCAGGATGGCAGCGTCGCGCTGATCGACTTCATGACCGCTGCCACTGGCTGCTCCTCGGTCGTGCGTATTGTCGAAGGCCGTGCCGGCCAGGTCGCCATGCGGCTCGATCTCGCGCTGCGCTTCGATTATGGCTCCGCCGTGCCATGGGTGACGCGTCTGCAGCACAACACGGGATTGCGCGCGATCGCCGGGCCCGACGTCGTGGTGCTGCACAGCGGTGCACACTTGCGCGGCGAGAAGCTCACCACTGTTGGCGAATTCACCGTCGCTGCCGGGCAGCGCGTAGCATTCACCTTGTCGCATGGCCAGTCGCATCTTGCCGATCCGGTGGCTCCCGATGCGGTGGCCGCGCTCGATGAAATCGACGCCGGATGGACATCGTGGTCGTCGCGCTGCCTGTATCAGGGCGAATGGCGCGAACAGGTGGTGCGTTCGCTGCTGACGCTCAAGGCGCTCACCTACCAACCGACCGGCGGCATCGTCGCAGCCCCCACCACCTCGCTGCCCGAACTGTCCGGCGGCGCGCGCAACTGGGACTATCGCTACTGCTGGCTGCGCGATGCCACATTCACGTTGCTGGCGCTGATGCACGGCGGCTATCGCGAGGAGGCGCAGGCCTGGGGTGCCTGGCTGCGGCGCAGTGTCGCGGGCACGCCGGCGCAGATCCAGACGCTGTACGGACTGGCGGGTGAGCGCTGGCTGATGGAATGGGAGGTACCGTGGCTCGCCGGCTACGGCGGAGCAAAGCCGGTGCGCATCGGCAACGCGGCGAGCGCGCAATTGCAGCTCGACGTGTACGGCGAGCTGATGGACGCGCTGTATCAGGAGATGCATCTCGGGCTGGCGCGGCCGAGCGCCAGCTGGAACAGCCAGCGCGCATTGGTCACCCATCTCGCGGCGATCTGGGACCAGCCCGACGAGAGCATCTGGGAGGTGCGCGGCGGTCAGCGCCAGTTCACCTTCTCGCGGGCGATGGCCTGGGTGGCGATGGATCGCGCGATCCGCGGCGCCGAGGAATTCAACCTGCCGGGACGGCTCGAGCACTGGCGCGCGCTGCGCCAGCGGATCCATGACTCGGTCTGTCGCGAAGGCTTCAACGCGGAGAAGCAAAGCTTCGTACAGTACTATGGTGGCGATGCGCTCGACGCGAGCCTGCTGCTGCTGCCGCTGGTGGGATTCCTGCCGCCAGAGGACCCGCGTATCAAGGGCACGGTCGCCGCAATCCAGCGCGAACTGACCGTCGATGGTCTGGTACTGCGCTATCGCACGCACGAAGCCGTCGATGGGCTGCCGCCCGGTGAGGGTGTGTTCCTGGCGTGCAGCTTCTGGCTTGCCGACAACCTGATCCTGCAGGGCCGCAAACGCGAGGCTCGGGCGCTGTTCGAGCGGCTGCTCGGGCTGTGCAACGATGTCGGGCTGCTGGCCGAGGAGTACGATCCGCGTGCGCGTCGGCAGTTGGGCAACTTTCCACAGGCATTCTCGCACCTGGCACTGATCAACACGGCGCTCAACCTGCACAACCACGGTCCGGCGCACCGGCGGCGGAACGCTTGACCGCCGACACGGCCTGTTCACATTAGTGACATCGATCTGTCATGGACCACAGGCTATTCCGGTCGCCTGCCGTTGGGGGCTGAATGCTCGAACTGGAGAACGTGACGCGCCGCTTCGGCGAGCGGATCGCGGTAGCGGATGCCACGCTCACGATTCCGCCTGGCCAGATGGTTGGCATCATCGGGCGTTCCGGTGCCGGCAAATCGACCCTGCTGCGCATGGTGAACCGGCTGCTCGAGCCCAGCGAGGGACGCCTCCTGTTCGACGGCCGCGACATCACCCGGCTTCGCGGCACCGCGCTGCATGCCTGGCGCGCGAGCGCGGCGATGATCTTCCAGCAGTTCAACCTGGTCCCGCGCCTCGACGTGCTGACCAATGTGCTGGCAGGCCGGCTGAACCGTATTCCGACCGCCCGCGCGCTGTTCAAGCTGTTCACCGGGCGCGAACGTGCTCTGGCGATCCGCGCCCTGGATCGGCTCGGCATCGCCGATCTCGCCCTGAACCGCGCGGATGCGCTGTCGGGCGGCCAGCAGCAGCGGGTGGCGATCGCGCGGGCGCTGATGCAGGAGCCGCGCCTGCTGCTCGCCGATGAGCCGATCGCCTCGCTCGATCCGATGAACGCCAAGCTGGTGATGGATGCGCTGCGCGATATCAACCGGCGCGACGGTATCACCGTGCTGTGCAACCTCCATACGCTCGACACCGCGCGCGCTTATTGCGATCGCATCGTCGGCATGGCGCAGGGACGCATCGTGTTCGACGGTTTGCCGGAGACTTTGGACGAGGCGGCAGTTCGCGCGATCTACGGAACGGCTGACCACGCGCTCGACGAGAGCATCACCTCGACAAACATTGCCATTTCAGGCGCACTGCCGGCCTTCGCGCGCGCCTGATCCAGATCCGCAACAGGGGAGTTATCAGCATGCTTCGCAGATTTGCCATGGCCGCGATCGCCGCGGCGCTGGGCTTTGGCGTTGCCGCTGCGCACGCCGATGGGCTCAAGGAATTCCGCATCGGCATTCTGGGCGGCGAGAACACGCAGGATCGACTGGCGCGCTATGACAAGTTCCAGGCGTTGCTGTCGCAGCATCTCGGCATGCCGGTGAAGCTGTTCCCCGCGGCCGATTATGCCGGTGTGATGCAGGGCATTGCCGCCGGCCAGTTGGAGGCCGCGGAATTTGGCGCATCCGGCTTTGCCGGCGCCTGGCTGGACTGCAAATGCATCGAACCGGTGGTGGTGCCGACCGAGAAGGACGGGTCCACCTACTATTACTCGGTGATGGTCGTTCGGGCCGATTCCGGCATCAAGTCGCTGGACGACATGAAGGGGCATTCGCTTGCCTGGGCCGATCCGAATTCCACCTCGGGCTACCTGATCCCGAGTGCCACGCTGAAGACGAAGGGCATCAAGCTGGACGACGGCGCGTATTTCTCCAAGACCGGCTTCTCCGGCGGACATGAGCAGGGCGTGGTGGCGGTGCTGAACAAGCAGTACGACGGGGCAGTGACCTGGACCTCGGGCCAAGGTGAGAAGTCGGAGGGCTACACGCGCGGCAACATCCGCTCGATGGTCGACAAGGGGATGCTGAAGATGTCGGACATCGACATCATCTGGCAGTCAGGCAAAATCCCCAACGGTCCCTGGGCAGTGCGCAGCGCATTGCCGGACGAACTGAAGAAGAAGTTCACCGCCTTCATGCTCGACCTGCCGAAGTCGCATCGGCCGATCTATGACGATGTCGAGATGGGCTCGGGTGTCGGCTATGCGCCGGCGACCATGGACCTGTACCACGACATCATCGAGCTGCGACTGGCCGAGCAGCGGGCGAACCGATCCTAATGGATGCAGTCCGACGGATGGGTCCGGTCGAATAGTCTGAGGCAGGCAAGACATTGAAACCACAGATGCACAGAGATGAACACGGATACACCGTGCCGCTGCAAAGAAGCAGTCGGTAGGCGGTGCCGAATCAGCGCCCTATCTGTGTGCATCTGTGCGCACCCGTGGTTTCAATATGCGGTTGGTTCGATATTGCTTCGCTTCGCTCGCGATGACAGCGAACCTTCGGGCAGTTGCCGGTGAGTGACGCAATCGAGCATCCCGCGTACCGTGTCTTCGCGGCACGCTACGCGGCACTGCGCCGCGCCCGACGCAGCGAGACACTGCTGGCAATCGCGATCGTGAGCCTGCTGATCCTGGTCTCGGTCGTCGATACCGAGTTCTATCCCACGCGCATCATCGCCGGGGTGCCGCGGATCGGCGAGTACTTCGGCAAGCTGTTCAGCGTGGTGCCCGAGCGTGGCGCCGACCCGGTGCCGGTGCTGGCGCTGGCGCACCTGTTCGGCGGGGTGAAGGAGCCGCAATCGATCGCCTACTGGTTCTATCGCATCGGCACGTACGCCACGCTGCTGTGGCAGACCATCCAGATGGCGGTGCTGGCCACCGTGATGGGCTTCACCGGCGCCTTCGTGCTGTCGTTCCCCGCCGCGCGCAATCTGGTGCGCAACCGCCCGGTGCTCTGGATCACCCGCCGATTGCTCGAAGTGGCACGCTCGATCCCGCAGGTGGTGCTGGCTTTCATCTTCGTCTGGCCATTCGGCATCGGCCCGCTCGCCGGCATCCTCGCGATCGGCATCCATTCCACGGGTGCCCTGGGAAAACTGTTCTCCGAAGTCAACGAGAATGCCGACATGCGCCCGGTGGAAGGCATGCGCGCCGCCGGCGGCAACTGGGTAGAGGCGGTGCGCTACGGCATGGTGCCGCAGGTACTGCCGGGATTCCTCAGCTACGCGCTGCTGCGGTTCGAGATCAACGTGCGCTCATCGACCATCATCGGCTTCGTCGGCGCCGGCGGCATCGGCCAGGAGTTCAAGCGGGTGATCGGCTTCAACATCTACGAGGAGGTGAGCGCGATCGCCATCCTGATCCTGATCATCGTCATGCTGATCGACCTCGCCTCGGAGCGGATCCGCGCGCACGTGATCGGCAACCTGATGGCACGATGAGCGACGCGATCCGCCTTGCCGACATCACCGATGCCGACGTCGGCGCCGCACGTACGCGCCTGCCGCGTGCCTTCGCCCTGCCGTGGCAGGAGCGTGCCATCCGCGCGGCACTGGCGATCGCCGTTGTGGCCTGGCTGGGCTACCTGCACTGGCTGTTCGATTTCGCCAGGATCTTCTCGGGGCTGGATCGGCTTTGGGTGATCCTGGGCCTGATGGTGGACTGGTCCCGCTTCGCGCACTGGGACCACGCCGAGATCCTGAAGTCGATGGCGGAAACCGTGGCAATGGCGTTTCTGGGCACATTGCTTGCGTCGCTTGTCGCACTGCCGCTCGGATTCCTGGGCGCACGCAACGTGATCCCGAGCCGTGTGTTCCGCTTCCTGACGCGTCGCGTGTTCGACGTGTTCCGCGGGCTGGATCAACTGATCTGGGCACTGGTGTTCGTGCGGGCGATGGGGCTGGGGCCGATCGCCGGCATCCTGGCGATCTTCGTCTCCGATACCGGTGTGCTGGCGAAGCTGTATTCCGAGGCGATCGAGAATGCGGAGCGGGGACAGGTCGACGGCATCCGTGCCACCGGGGCGGCGGGGCTGATGACATTGCGCCTTGGCGTGCTGCCGCAGGTGTTGCCGGTGATGCTGAGCCAGGCGCTGTATCAGTTGGAGTCCAATTCGCGCGAGGCGACGATATTGGGACTGGTCGGCGCCGGCGGGATCGGGCTGCGGCTGTCGGAGCGCATCCAGATCAACGCGTGGGACCAGGTGGCGTATATCATCGTGCTGATCCTGATCACGGTGGCGGCGATCGATTTCATTTCCAAGCGCATCCGCACGCGGTTGATCGTGGGGCGTTGAGCCAGGGGCTGGCGGCCGGTGCGTCGCGGGCCCGTTGTCTTCAGGTTACGATCTGGCGCGAAGCGCCATTGGACACTGCTCCGTGCAACTCCGTGTCGAAACCTGCCGCGCCGCTCACCGCGATTGCGATCTGGTGGAGAATGTCGACCCGCTCGGCATTGCGCTGTTGTCCAGGAAGCGATGTGCATGAGCGTTGCCGTAAGATGGCGCCCGGAAACCGGGGATGATTTTGAACATGGCTGATCCACTCGCTGCCCTGCGCCACCTTCCACGACTGCGGCTTGCTCATCTGCCGACGGTCTTGGAGCCGATGCCGCGGCTTGGCGCGTTGCTGGGCATCGCAGCTTTGCACATCAAGCGCGATGACTGTACTGGCCTTGGCCTGGGCGGCAACAAGATCCGCAAGCTCGAGTTCAATCTGGCCGCGGCACGGGACGCGGGCGCAGACGTCATCGTCTGCGGCGGCGTCGTCCAGTCCAACGCCGCCCGCCAGGTAGCGGCGTCCTGCGCGAAACTCGGACTGGAGTGTCATCTCGGGATTATGCACGGGCGCCTTGCCGCGACCGAGCCGGGATACGAGCACACGGGCAACATCCTGCTGGATCGCCTCCATGGTGCAGTGATTCACGATATTCCATGGGATGAAGATCGCAATCGGCGCCTGCGCGCGATTGCGGACGATCTCACGGCTGCCGGCCGGCGCGTATACTTCGTGCCCTACGGGGCCTCGGATGCGCTCGGTGCGATGGGCTATGCCCTTGCGGCTGAGGAGATCGTCAGGGATTTGCCCGACGTCGCCTGGATCGTGCATGCGAGCGGTAGTGCAGGCACGCAGGCCGGCCTTCTGGCCGGGCTGCTCGCAATGGACCATCCGGCGCGGGTGGTGGGCGTCGATGTAGACGCACAGCCAGCCCGGGTTCGCGCCGACGTGTGCCGGGTCGGACGCGAAGCTGCCGCCATGCTCGGCTGCGCGGCACAGTGGGACGATAGCCTCGTCGAGGTGCTCGGGCGCTGGAGCGGTCCCGCCTACGGCGTGGCGGACGCGACAACCGAGGAGGCGATCCGGCTCGCCGCCCAATTGGAAGGATTGGTTTTGGACCCGGTATACTCGGGCAAGGGAATGGCCGGTCTCATCGGACTTGCCCGAGAGGGACACTTCGCGCCCGGCGAGCCGGTGCTATGGATCCACACCGGCGGAGCTCCAGGTATCTTCGCCTACCCCGAGACGATGGCTCGCGCGTCGAAGCAACTGCGTCCAGCGTAGCGGAGCGATCTGCTCTTCACTCCGCCGCCTCGCATGGCTGTGAACCGCGTCACAGCCCGCAGCGGATAAGCCTGCTAGCGTTTTTACGCCCGCCCAACCGTCGAGGGGTGCATCGGAAAGGGGGATGAAATGGACATCGTGCGTGGATACGAAGAGTTCGTCGTCGTAAGGGCTCCCAGGCTGCCGTCGGTCTTACGGCGCCAGCTTATTATGGGTGGCTCCGCTGTTTTGGCGGCGACCGCATTCGGACCACTCCCGGCGGCGGCCGTCGCCTTCAGCACGATCGTTGGTGGGATCGACGCCGCGGTCGGCGTGATAACCAATCTAGACTCGCTTGCCGGGAAGATCTGGCCGAAGGTCCACAATTTTTTCGAGGGTGCGGGCTCCCAGGTATCGCCGCAAACTGCCGGCAGGATAGCCGACCAGATAGGCAATATTCTCAGCGAACCGAAGTGCTCGGCTGTGTCAATCACACACAACCGAACTCCCGAAGGGCAGGCAGGCAACCTGATCCATGCCGTTGATCAGCAGTTCCCGCAGGAATACGTCAATTGGTGTACGTGTCATGCACAGTTCTATGCGGCGACCGCTGACTGGCTTCACCGGCAGGCACAGTTTGCGCAGCAGCGAGGCGACTTCGCCACGGCTCAGAACCTAGTTGCGAAGGCTGCGGCCGACGAACGCGTCGCGAAGCAGTGGCTGGCCAAACTTACGCCGGCGCAATACGCACCGGTACAGGTGCAACTTCCCCCCGGGAAGGTGGCACTTACTCCTGTCGAAACTCATCCTAATGTCACTGCGCAGTTGGACGAAGGCGACTACTACGTCACGCATGCTGCGACGGTGATCGACAGAGACTCGCAGACGACTTTCGTCTGAGCGACCCGCTGCGTATCCGTGTGGGCGGCGTGACCCGATAGCTGGCCTTGCGGCGCATCGCGTCACTCCGCCGGCACCACGATCGGCGGCCGCTTGCCGGCCAGCCGCTCCAGCGCCAGGTAGACCACCGGCGTGGTGTACAGCGTCAGCATCTGCGACACGATCAGCCCGCCGATGATCGAAATGCCCAGCGGGCGACGCAGTTCCGCGCCGGTGCCGAACGCCAGCGCCAGCGGCACCGCGCCGAGCAGTGCCGCCAGCGTCGTCATCATGATCGGGCGGAACCGTTCCAGGCACGCCTCGTGGATCGCCCGCTCCGGCGACAGGCCGCGCTGGCGTTCGGCCTCGAGCGCAAAGTCCACCAGCATGATGGCATTCTTCTTGACGATGCCCATCAACAGGATGATGCCGATCATCCCCATGATCGACAGGTCGTTGCCGGTGATCAGCAACGCCAGCAGCGCGCCGATGCCGGCCGAGGGCAAGGTGGAAATGATCGTCAGCGGATGCAGCAGGCTTTCGTACAGCACGCCGAGTACGATGTAGATCGAGATCAGCGCGGCGGCGATCAGCAGCGGCTGGGTGGCGAGCGACTGTTGCAGGAACCGCGCGTTGCCGGCGAATTCGGTGTGCACGTCCTCCGGCATGCGCAGTTCCCGCGCGGCGTTGTCCACCGCGTTCTCGGCATCGCCGAGCGCCAGTCCGGGCGCCAGGTTGAAGCTGAGCGTGGCGGCGGGGAACTGTCCCTGATGGCGTACCGCCAGCGGCGCGGTGCCGCGTTCGAAATGCGCCACCGCGGACAGCGGCACCTGTTTGCCGCCGGCGGCGCCGACATAGATGCGCTCGAGCAGCGACGGATCTGTTTGCAGCTTCGGATCGATCTCCAGCACCACCTTGTACTGGTTGCGCGCCGCATAGATGGTGGAGATCTGCCGCTGCGAATAGGCATTGTTCAGCGCGTTGTCGATCGCGGTGGTGTTGATGCCGAGCCGGGCGGCGGCGTCGCGGTCGATCACCACGTTCACCTGCGGGCCGGCACGATCCTGATCGGAGGTCACATCGACGATGCCGGGCGTGGTCCGCAGCTTGTCTTCCAGCGCCAGCGCCCAGCGGCGCAGCGCGTTGATGTCCTGGGTGATGAGCGCGTACTGGAACTGCGCGCCGCCCTGTCGTCCGCCGCCGCGCAGGTCCTGCGCCGAGAACAACGTCGTTTGCACGCCCGCCACTTTTTCCAGCGGCCCGCGCAGGCGCGCAATCACCGCCTCGGACGATATATGTCGCTCGGCCAGCGGCTTCAGGCTCACGGTGAGACTGCCGCGGTTGATCGAGCTCCAGCCGTTCGACACGCCCACGGTGGAGCCGACGCTGGCCACCGCGGGGTCGCTCAGGATCACGTCCACCGCCGCACGCTGACGGTCCTCCATCGCCTGGAACGATACGTCGGGGGAAGCGAGCGTGGAGCCGATCAGGATGCCGGTGTCCTGCAACGGCAAAAAGCCCTTCGGCAGCACGGTGTACAACCGCACCGTCAGCACGACGGTGGCGAGCGTCACCAGCAGCATGAACACGCGATGTTCCAGCGCCCAGCCGAGTGTGACCGCGTAGAAACGCTGCATGGCGACGAAGCCGCGTTCCAGCATTCGGTCGAGCCGTGCGGCGGTTCGGTTGCGCGGAGGCGCGTAGGTGTCGCCGCGCATGTACTGGCCGCAGATCATCGGCGTCAGCGTCAGCGACACCACGGCGGAGACGGCGATCGCCATGGTCAGCGTAACGGCGAACTCATGGAACAGCCGTCCCATGATCCCGCCCATGAAGATCAGCGGGATGAACACCGCGACCAGCGAGATGCTGATCGACATCACGGTGAAGCCGATCTGCCGCGCCCCGATCAACGCGGCACGCAGCGGATCGACGCCGCGTTCGCGGTGGCGGACGATGTTCTCGATCATCACGATCGCATCGTCGACCACGAAGCCGACCGAAATGGTCAGCGCCATCAGCGAGAAATTGTCGAGCATGTAGCCCATGAACCACATGCCCGCGAGCGTGCCGCAGATCGACAGCGGCACGGTGACCGCGGCGGCGATCGTCGGCAGCAGCCGTCGCATGAACACGAACACCACCATCAGCACCAGCGCGATCGTGATCAGCATGGTGTACTGCACGTCGGCGACCGAGGCGCGGATCGTCGTGGTGCGGTCGGCGATGATGGTGACCTTGATGTTGGCGGGCAGCCATTCCATCAGCTGCGGCAGCAGTTGGTGGATGCGGTTCACCGTGTCGATGACGTTGGCGCCAGCTTCCTTGGTGATCTGGAGCAGGATCGCCGGCTGCTTGCCGTTCCAGGCGGCGAGCCGCGAATTGGCAACACCGTCGATCACCGTTGCCACGTCGGACAGGCGCAGGATCGCGCCATTGCCGGCCTTCAGCACCAGCGGCGCGTAGTCCGACGCCTGCGAGATCTGTCCGTTGATGCCGATCGATTCGGCGCGATCTGGTCCCTGGAACGCGCCGGTCGGCTGCAGCACGTTGGTTCCCTTGATCGCATTCAGCACGTCCTGGCCGGCGAGGCCCGCCGCGGCGAGCCGCACCGGATCGAGCCGCACCCGCACCGCCGGCTTCTCCGCGCCGTTCACGGTGACCTGCGAGACGCCTTCCGCCTGCGACAGCCGTTGCGCCAGGATGGTGTCGGCGGCGTCGTAGATCTGTGCCGTGGTCAGCGTGTCGGACGACAGCGCCAGCGCCATGATCGGCGCATCGGCCGGGTTGAACTTGCGATAATAGGGGCGGGTGGGAAGGTCGGACGGCAGATCGGTGATCGCCGCGTTGATCGCCGCCTGCACATCGCGTGCCGCACCGTTGATGTCGCGGTCGATGTCGAACTGCACCACCACGGAGGAGTTGCCGATCGAGCTGGTGGAGGTGATTTCGGTCACCCCGGAAATTTCGCCGAGCCGCCGCTCCAATGGTGCGGCGACGGAGTTCGCCATGGTCTCGGGGTCGGCGCCCGGACGCGCGGCGATCACCACGATGGTGGGGATGTCGATGCTTGGCAGCGCCGAGATCGGCAGGAAGCGGTAGGCGACGATGCCCGACAGCAGAATGCCGATCGCCAGCAGGATGGTGGCGACCGGGCGGCGGATGAAGGGTTCGGAAAAGCCCATGATATCGTGCTGATGCCCCTCCCGTCATGGCCAGGCTTGGCCCGGCCATCCACGTCTTTGCCAGGCAAGGAAGACGTGGATGACCGGCACAAGGCCGGCCATGACGGTGGGGGCGGGGGCGCCGGCGGACATCATTCCGCCGGCTCCATCTGCGCACCGCCGCGCGAGAAACGCAGCCGCAGCCGCTCGAACGCGAGATAGATCGCCGGCGTGGTGTACAGGGTCAGGAACTGGCTCAGCAGCAGACCGCCGATGATGGTGATCCCGAGCGGCGAACGCAGCTCGGAACCCGCGCCGCGCTCCAGGATCAACGGCAACGCGCCGAGCAGCGCCGCCATCGTGGTCATCATGATCGGCCGGAACCGCAGCAGGCAGGCCTCGCGGATCGCGGCCTCGGGCGTGATGTCGCGGGTGCGCTCCGCCTCGATCGCGAAGTCCACCATCATGATCGCGTTCTTCTTCACGATGCCCATCAGCAGCACGATCCCGACCAGCGCCACCAGCGACAGATCGGTGCCGGTCAGCATCAGTGCCAGCAGCGCACCGATGCCGGCCGACGGCAGGGTGGACAAAATGGTGATCGGATGGATCCAGCTTTCGTACAGCACGCCCAGCACGATGTAGATCACCACCACGGCGGCCAGGATCAGCCACGGTTCGGCGGCCAGCGATTTCTGGAACTCGGCGGCGTCGCCGGAATAACTGCCGGAGATCGTTTCCGGCATGCCGATCGCCTGCTGCGCGGCGGCGATCGCCTGCACCGCGTCGCCGAGTGAATAGCCGGGTGCCAGATCGAAGCTCAGCGTCACCGAGGGGAACTGTTCCTGATGCGTGACCACCAGCGGCGCCACCGTCCGTGTGATCGTCGCGACGCCGTTCAGCGGCACCTGCGTGTCGCCGGTGCCCGGCACGCGCAACAGGCCCAGGGTGTTGGGGTCGGCCTGCCAGGACTGATCGGCCTCCAGCACGACGCGGTACTGGTTGGACTGGCCGAAGATGGTGGAGATCTGCCGCTGGCCGAACGCGTCGTACAGCGTGTCCTCGATCGCCTGGATCGATACGCCGAGCCGCATCGCCGCGTCGCGGTCGACGTTGATGTAGGTGCGGAAGCCGTCGTTCTGCTGGTCGGTGGCGACGTTCATCAGTGCCGGATCGGCGGCGAGCCTTTGCAGCAGCTTCGGGCCCCATAGCGCAAGCTCGGCCGGATCCGTGTCCATCAGCGTGTACTGGAACTGGGTGCGGCTGATGCGGGTGCCGATCTGGATGTCCTGCACCGGTTGGAAGAACGCCGTGATGCCGGGGATGCCGGCGATCGCCCGCTGCATGCGCGCGATCACTGCCGGCGCCGAAGCACGCTGGCTGATCGGCTTCAACGCGATGGTCAGGCGGCCCGTGTTCGGCGTGGCGTTGATGGTACCGGCGCCGACGAAGGACACCACACCGGTCACCGCCGGATCGCGTTCGACGATCTGCGCGACCTGGGTCTGCAGCGCGACCAGATGGGGGATCGAAGAGCTCTGTGCCGCCTCGGTGACGGCGACCAGGACACCGGTATCCTGCTGCGGCAGGAAACCCTTCGGCACCACCATATAAAGCCCGATCGTGCCGACCAGTGTGCCGGCGCCGATCAGCAGCACCAGCGTCTGGCGACCGAAGGTCCAGTCCAGGCTGCGCCGGTAGCCGGCGAGCAGCGCGTTGAAGCCGGCTTCGCTGATGCGTGCGATGCGGCCCGGCCGCTGATCGCTCGCGGGGCGCAGGATGCGGCCGCACATCATCGGCGTCAGCGTCAGCGAGATCACCGCCGACATGATTACGGCCACTGACAGCGTGACGGAGAACTCCTGGAACAGTCGTCCCACCACGCCGCCCATGAACAGCAGCGGGATGAACACCGCGATCAGCGACACGGTCAGCGACACGATGGTGAAGCCGATCTGCGCCGCGCCGCGGTAGGCGGCGGCGAGCGGGTGCATGCCCTGCTCGATGTAGCGCACGATGTTCTCGATCATCACGATCGCATCGTCCACCACGAAGCCGGTGGCGATGGTCAACGCCATCAGCGACAGGTTGTCGAGCGCGTAGCCCAACTGCTGCATCACGCCGAACGTGCCGATCAGCGACAACGGCAGGGCGATCGCGGGGATGAAGGTGGCGCGCGGCGAACGCAGGAACAGGAAAATCACCGCCACCACCAGGATCACCGCCATGATCAGCGTGACCTGCACATCTCGCACCGAGGCGCGGATGGTTTCGGTGCGGTCGCTGACAATGGTGAGCTTGATCGCCGACGGGATGGCGCTTTGCAGCCGTGGCAGCGCGGCCTTCACCAGTTGCACGGTCTGCACGATGTTGGCGCCCGGCTGGCGCTGGATGTCGAGCACCGCCGCGGGCTGGTCCCTGTACCACGCGGCGACGCGGTCGTTCTCCACTCCGCTGATCACGCTGCCGACGTCGGACAGGCGAACCGGCGCGCCGTTGCGCCAGGCGATCACCAGGTTCTGGTAGGCGGCGGCATCGACCAGCTGGTCGTTGGCGCCGAGCGCGAAGGCAAGGCGCGGGCCGTCGAAGCCGCCTTTGGCGCCGTTCACATTGGCGTTGGCGACGGCGGTGCGCACGTCCTCCATCGCCAGTCCGTACGCGGCGAGGCGGGCGGGATCGACGCGCACCCGCACCGCGGGGCGCAGGCCGCCCTGCACGGTGACGCGGCCGACACCGTCGATCTCGGACAGTTTCGGTTGCAACAACGTGTCGGCGGCGTCGCTGACCTGGTCGATCGGCAGGGCGTCGGAGGTCAGCGCCAGCGTCAGGATGGGCGCATCGGCCGGGTTAACCTTCGCGTAGACCGGCGGGTAGGGAAGGTTCGCAGGCAGTGTGCCCGCGGCGGCGTTGATTGCAGCCTGTACGTCCTGCGCCGCGGAATCCATGGTGCGGTTGAGGTTGAACTGCAGCGTGATCTGGCTGGTGCCCTCGGAGCTTTGCGAGGTCATCGTGACCAGGCCGGGGATCTGGCCGAACTGGCGTTCCAGCGAGGCGGTAATCAGGGTCTCCACCGTCTCCGGACTGGCGCCAGGGAGCTGGGTGGTGACCTGGATTGTCGGGAAGTCGACTTCCGGCAGCGCGGACACCGGCAGCGCGCGGTAGCCCAGGGCGCCGGCCAGCAGGATCGCGATCGCCAGCAACCAGGTGGCGATGGGGCGGGCGATGAAGGGGGCAGAGATGTTCATGGCGCGAGCGGGCCTGGGGGGTTCACCCCCGTGCCCCGCCCTGCCGCCGCCGGGTCCCTGGCGCCGCCGGCCGGTCCGCTCCAGGCGAGCTTCCCGCCGCCCCGGGTTGGACGATCGACACCTTGCTGCCGTCGTTCAACCGCGACGCGCCGTCCACCACCACCTTGTCCCCGGTCTTCACCCCATCGGCGATGATCGACTGCTGCGCGTCCTCATGCCCGACGGTTACGTCGCGCCGGGTGGTCGAACCGTCGGCGTTCACCACGTAAACGTACGCGCCGCGCGGTCCGCGCTGTACCGCGGCGGGGGGCACCACCACGGCGTTCCTCGCGGTATCCACCTGCACCTGCGCGCCGACGAACGCCCCCGGCCACAGCCGATAGCCCGGGTTGGGGAACGTCGCCTTCAGCTTGATCGTGCCGGTGGTTGGATCGACCTGGTTGTCGAGCACCGTCAGCGTGCCGGTATCCAGCAGCCCACCCTGGCTGCCGGTCGCGCCTTGCGAATAGGCCAGCACCTTCGCCGCTCCCTGGGCCATCGCCTTCGCCACCTGGGGCAGCGTCTGCTGCGGCAGGGTGAACACCACCGAGATCGGCTGCAATTGCGTCAGCATCACGATTCCCGTGGTGTCCGAGGCATGCACGATGTTGCCGGCATCCACCTGCCGCATCCCAGTACGGCCGTCGAGCGGCGAGGCGATCGTGGTGTAGGACAACTGCGTCCGCGCCGAATCGATCTGCGCCTGGTCCTGCTTCACCTGCGCCTCGAGCTGCGCCACCTGCGCCCGCGCGGTGTCCGCCTGCTGGGCGGAGGTATAGTTGTTCGCGACCAGTTTGGTGTAACGCGCGAGGTCCAGCCGCGCATTGGCAAGCTGCGCCTCGTCCTGCGCCTTCTTCGCCACCGCCTGATCCAGCGCCGCCTGATAGGTGCGCGGATCGATCTGCGCCAGCACGTCGCCCTTCTTCACGTCCTGGCCTTCAGTGAAGTTCACCGTGTTCAGCGGGCCGTCGACCATCGCCTTGACCGTCACCGTGTTGAACGCCTGCACGGTGCCCAGAGCATCGAGGTAGATCGGCACGTCCTTTTGCTCGGCGGTCGCGACCAGGACCGGGATCGGCTGGTTGGCGTTGCGGTTGCGCCCCGCCTGGCCGCCCGACCCGGCGGGCCAGAACCAGATCGCGTAGCCGATACCCGCGATGACCAGCAGGCACAGCGCCACCATCAGCCAGCGGCGGGACCGCGGTCGCGTCGCGAGATCCACCGGTTCGCGGGTCAGGGAGTCCATGGCGAGCCTCGTTGCGTCACTGGACGTTGCCTCCTACCGGCAGGGCAATCCCGCCGGGTATCAGTCCAGGGCGCAGTCCCGGGAACTGGTCCTCGATCGGTCCGGGCGGTTCAATCCAGCCGCCGCCCAGCGCCTTGTAGAGATTGAGCAGCGCCTGGACCCGTGCCAGTCGCACCTGCACAAGCGTGTCCGCGGCGCCGAACAGGGTGCTCTCCACTTGCAGCACCGTGGTTACGTCGACGGTGCCGGCCTGCATCTGGGCCCGCGCTATATCGGCAGCGCGCTGCGCCGTCGCAACCGCCTGGCGCTGCAATGCCTCCTGTTCGGTGGTGAACCGCCAGGCGGTCAGCGCGTCCTCGACATCGGTGAACGCCTGCACAACCGATTTGCGATAATCCGCCAGCAGCTCGTCATAGCGCCCTTTGCTCTGTTCCAGCTGGCCTCGCAACGCGCCGCCATCGAACAGCGGCTGCGTCAGCCCCGCTGCCAGCGAGACCAGCGTCCCGCCAGGCGTGAACAGCGTGTTCAACGCCGCGTTGGCGAAGCCGTAGGACCCGGTGAGCTGGATCGACGGGAAGAATGCGGCGCGCGCCACCTTGATGTTGAAATTGGCCGCGACCAGCTGTGCCTCCGCCTCGGCCACGTCGGGGCGACGCTGCAACAGGTCCGAAGGCAGACCCGGAGCGACCGGCGGCAGCGCCAGCGTGTCGAGCGAGCCTGGACGGACGGTGATCGCTTCCGGCGGGCGGCCGACCAGGATGCCCAGGCCGATCAGTTCCTGCTCGAGCTGGCTGCGGAAGTTCGGGATGACCGCCCGCTCGCCGGCGACCAGCGATTCCTGCTGGGCGACGTCCAATGCGCTGGCGGTCCCGGCGTCCAGCCGCCCACGGATCACCGCCATCGTCTGTTCCGCATCCGCCAGGTTCCGCTGTGCGACGACCAGACGGTCGGCAAGCGCGAGCGCGGTGAACCAGGTATTGGCCACATCGGTCACCACGGTCAGCGCGACCACCTGCTGGTCGAAGCGGCTGAACACGGCGCTGGACGCGGCGGACTGCCGGGCGGCGCGGTTCTTCCCCCAGAAATCCACCTCATAGGCGACGTTCAGCGGGCTGGCGCTGTAATTGTGAATGTCGATCGTCGACGTTGTACTGCCGCCGCGTGTCGCGCCGGAGACACCGGCCCGTGTGACGCCGGCCTGCTCCCAACTCGCGCCGGCGGTGGAGTTCACGTTCGGCAGCATGGCCGCGCCGGCGATGCGCACCTGGGCGTCCGCCTGACGGATACGGGCAATCGCGGCAACGATATCGAAGTTCTGCACCCGGGCCGCCTCGATCAGCGCATTAAGGTCGGACGAGTTGAAGCCACGCCACCAGTCCTCGGACGGCCACGCCTCCGCCCCGGTCGCCTCGGTGGCGCGAAACTGCACCGGCATCTCGACCTCAGGGCGCAGGTAGTCCGGGCCGAGATCGCAGCCGCCCAGCAACAGCGCGATCGGCATGGCGCAACGGGACAGCAGGCGAATCATCGCGAAGCCATTGATGCGCTGTCTACCTGGCCACCCACCATCGCCGAATCACCACGCGGTCTCCTGTCCGCCGCAACCATGCCGCTCGGAACGCGGCGCAAAGATGTCACTGCCAGGGTCTTGTAACCCCGGTGTTTCCGGAGGCGGACGGCGTGTAAACGGCCTAGGCGGACGCACTGGCTCCCGCGGCGGCCAGGATCCGCTGCGCCAGCTTCCAGTGCGGGCGGTCGATCATCTTGCCGTCAAGCGCGAAAACCCCGGAGTCCGGGTTGGCGGTGAAGGCGTCGTTCACCCGAACGGCCCAGCGCACGCGTTCGGCCGAGGGGGTGAAGGCGGCGTTCACGATCTCGATTTGCGCCGGGTGGATCAGGATCTTGCCGGCGAAGCCGTCCGCTTCGGCCGCTGCCGCCTCGCGTCGCAGACCGGCGGGATCGCTGTGATCCGGGTACGGCGTGTCGATCGCCGGAACCCCGAGCGCGCCGGCCGCCACCAGCACCTGCGCGCGTGCCAGCACCACCGGCGCCGGATACGACCCGTCCGGATGGCGGGGCGAAATGCCCAGGTCGGCCGACAGGTCTTCGGCGCCGAAGCAGACCGCCAGCAGGCGGGAGGCGACACCGGCGTAGCCGCCCAGGGTGAACACCGAACCGGCGGTTTCGGTCACGATCGCGACCACGCCGATGGCGCCGACCGGCGCGCCGGCGGCGGCCTCGAGCGCCTCCAGGTGGTGGCCGAGCGTCGCCAGGTCCTCTGGTCCGCGGCATTTCGGCAGCATGACGGCGGCCGGCCGCGCCGGGACAACGGCGGCCAGGTCGTCCAGGTACCACGGTGTGCCGCGCGGATTGACCCGCACGATCAGCCCGCGGCCGGGATGGGCGCGCACCACGTCCGGCATCATCGCCCGCGCCGTCGGCTTCGCCGGCGCGGCGACGGAATCCTCCAGGTCGAGGATCACGGCATCGGCGGCCGAACCGATCGCCTTGGTCATCTTGCGTTCGGAGTCGCCAGGGGCGAACAGTGGGCTGCGCAGTCGCATGGCCTAATCTTGCGCCCCCGGCAACGATATGCAATCAGCGGCGCCACGGGGGACCTCATGCGAAGAAGACGTCCGGGGTGAGCGACCCCATCCTGGAAACCGTGCACCTGACCCGCGAGTTCGGCGGCTTCGTCGCCGTGGATGACGTTTCGCTGACCGTACGGGAAGGGACGATCCACGCCCTGATCGGTCCGAACGGCGCCGGCAAGACCACCTGCTTCAACCTGCTCACCGCGTTCCTGTCGCCGACCCGCGGCACGATCCGTTTCAAGGACCGTGACATCACCGGCATGAAGCCGGCACAGGTGGCGCGCCTGGGCCTGGTGCGCAGCTTTCAGATCTCCGCGGTGTTCCCGCACCTGACTGCGCTGGAGAACGTGCGGCTGGCGTTGCAGCGGGCGCGCGGCGCCAGCTTCGACTTCTGGCGCTCGGAGAAGGCGCTGACGGTGTACGACGACCGGGCGCGTGAGCTGCTGTTCGACGTCGGGCTGACCGGCGAGGCCGACACGGTGGTGACGCAACTTCCCTACGGCCAGAAGCGCGCGCTGGAGATCGCCACCACGCTCGCGCTCGATCCCGAGGTGATGCTGCTCGACGAACCGACCGCCGGCATGGGCCATGGCGACGTGGACCGCATCGTCGAGTTGATCCGGCGCATCCGCGGCGGGCGCACCATCCTGATGGTGGAGCACAACCTTTCGGTGGTGGAAGGGCTGTGCGACATCATTACTGTGCTCACGCGCGGGCGCATTCTGGCGGAAGGCGACTACGCCGCGGTCTCGGCCAATTCCGACGTGATCGCCGCCTATCTGGGGACGCCGCATGCTTGAGGTGAAGGGTCTCAACGCCTGGTACGGCGAGAGCCACATCCTGCACGGCGTCGATTTCGAAGTGCGCGAGGGCGAGGTCGTCACGCTGCTCGGGCGCAACGGTGCCGGCAAGACGACGACGATGAAATCGATCATGGGGCTGGTGCCGCGGCGCGAGGGCCACGTCAAATTCCGCGGCGCCGAGATGGTCAACCTGCCGCCGAACCATATCGCCAGGGCGGGCATCGCGATCTGCCCCGAGGAGCGCGGCATCTTCGGCTCGCTGTCGGTGACCGAGAACCTCATGCTGCCGCCGGTGGTCGCACCGGGCGGGCTGTCCATCGACGAGATCTACACGTTGTTCCCGAATTTGAAGGAACGCGCCGGCACCGCGC